>NZ_JAKRGI010000002.1:0-334482 GCF_022347625.1 Vibrio sp. Of14-4
TGTCGATACCGTTTGGGATGGGCTCAACATTGTGTATGATTTGGGTAAAGTTGGCGTCGGCTATGCGACCAATAACCCTGTTATGGTTAATCAAGGTGCAGCCGACTTAGCTTGCGACACCGCCGCGATTCTAATACCCTATGTTCCTGCTGGCAGCACCAAAGTAGCCCGCTTATCTTCGGATGTGGCTGAAGTTGGGAAGAAGGTCGAGACACCGCATACTGTAAACACTGGTGGTAAGGCTCCCAAGACTTCTGAGCCAAATTCAATAATAGAAAGTAAACGAGCGGATGGTTCATCAAGCGTTACTTATTATGATGATAAAGGTAAAGCATTCAGTCGAGAAGATTATGGTCAACAAAGTACTCATGGCCCGTTAGGAAAGCGTGCAGATGGCAGATCGGTGGCCCATGAACACAGATTTGACTACAACGAGCGAGGCTTTCCAGTTAAGCAAGATGTTTTTAGGGAACTATCAGAAAACGGAACGCCCGTAGGACCTTGGATAAAAAACAAATGAGTGAAACTATAATCGGTTATATCAATTCTATTCACAGAACAGAGTTGATATCTACAGAAAATGAGATTCAGCAGAAGACGGATTTGGGGTTCAAGTTTGAGAATAATTTGAATTTGTATAATTATCCTGAGAACATATCTTCGCGCGAAGATATCGTGTATTTTATTATATCTGATTCAAATAATTCTAGTACTGCAACAATATTGCTGAATGAATATGATTACGACCCCGAAGATGAATCTGAAGGTAATTCCCACAGCAAAATTCCATTTTTATTAGAGGACAGGATTTTTGAAATTACCAAAATTATTAAAACATTACTAAATAGCAACTCAGTGAGAGAACTAGGCATTTCGCTTAGCTTATGTGATGAAATAGAGAAAGTTAAATACACTTCTATCGAATCATTCGAAGGTATTATAGTTGCTGATTGTGTAGCAAGTTGCCCACCAAATACACTGTACTTGGTAGAAAAATAGTGAAAGCCTTAAAATTTCACTTCCGTTTGAACTTAGCTGATAGAGAATAATCGATTAAACACAGGCACCATATAGACAGAATATGGTGCCTATATTTTTATCTATACAGCGTATTTTGACTCATACCGTTCAGAAAGTAGTGAACGATGAACTTCACTATTCCCTTACATCTGCATCTTATTTTCGACCAATTCACCTTGATTTCATCTCAGCTTAACCGTAAATTCAATCACTTAGACTCATATGGTCAAGTAACGTAGCGACTAAAATAATGAACCTTTTTCTAGACGCCATTTCCGAAGGCAAATACTGGGTAGCGGTGACGATTGCCTTCGTCTCAATTTTGCTCAACATCCAGAAAGTGACTGAGTATTACTTCTATCTGCGTAAAAATAGACAAGCCCAAATTTTAGCCGCGCTGCAAGAGCCTTTAGTGTCATCCGAGTTAAAGTCTCACTTAAGAAATGAGCTCGATATTGAATATTTTAAGAGCGTACATGGCGTGCGTTTAAGTACACCTATGCTAAACGCTGTCTTTTTACTCAATCAGAGACTAGGCGATAGTGTCGCCTTTCGGCATGTTTTGCGTGCTTTTAAGAATACACCCGATATCTCGGGAATAGAGCAGTACTCATTTCGTATCAAGGTTAGCTTATTTGAAACCCTAATGAAGTTGTACAACCTTATCGCTGGCATTGTTATTACTGCTTTAGGCTTTTTGGGCTTTATGTTGTCTATCCACATAATAATAACTGGTGGTGAGCTAAGCACTTATATGACGGGTATTCTACTTATTCCAATAGGCGCTTTTATATTTGATGATGGTGTGGCTTTTGTCTCGGTTCGCCACATTAATCAAGCACTAGAGGATTACGAGCAACAACGCCTTCAGGTTGATTGAACAATGGTTTGAATACGCATATAAGCATATGAAATAGTAACTAATTTCTCCGTTACATCACCGAAGCTTTTGATGATATAAATCCAAGTAAATCCCCTTCATCGCTGGGCGCATCACAAATCACGCTGCTTACAATCTTGATGGTTGCTTTTCACCGCATCATCACTCACAGCTTTCGCATAATTTCTCATCCTTTGTTTGTCGAAGATTCTGATTTGTAGCTATGCTGAATTCGAATTTAAATTCATACAAATCAACAATTTATTTGTTGCTTTATCAATTATACCTAACAAAATAACAAGGTTTAACACTATGAAAATGACAACAACGCTGCTGGCTACACTTCTTTTCGCTTCCACTGGTGCGGTTGCTAATACAGCCCCATTAACAGAAAAAGAAAACCAGTTGATCGAAGCGGCAGCGACTTTGGATATGCGTGGTTGTGCGGTGGCTTCACTTGAAGAGCTGCGTAATCCAGAAAGAAGAGGAGCACTAAATGCGTTATTCCAAAGCATGAATATGGAACTTCAAGGCATCGGCTATGAGTCAATGGGCGCAGACCTACCTAGCTCAGAGCAAATGGCTACGGCTATTTTAGCAATGTGCAAAGCTAAGTATTAATCGCTTAGCCGAATACTTTTCACCAAAAGAGTGGGAATTCTCCCACTCTTTTTGTTTAGGTATATTTTACCTGTTTATATAGTCACCTTTTCACCAGCCATACATCACCTAAAGTGTCTAAAATTACTCTTCACCCACGAACATACACAGACCCTATTTAATATAACCGTATGGGTTATAAAACCACATTGTAACAATGCTCCTTTTTTACCGAGGTTTAATAGTTTGTTCCCTCTTTTTTTGATTCACTTTTCTTTACTATGAATAAATCATTACGTGAGTTCTGCACATTATGGATATGGAAAGACTATGAATTGGTTCCTAAAGCAAGCAGCGAAGCGCGCAGCCAAACAGGCAGCAAAGAAAGCCGCAAATCAGGTAGCAAAACAAGCAGCGATGCAAGCGGAAGAAGCAGCGAAAAGAGCAGGACAAGCCGCGCAAGAAGCTGCCATGCAAGCCATTGAGGCCCCGCACATGAGTGACTTTTCCGAACAGGCTTCGAATGAATCATCTTCGCCTTTCTCTAAACAAGGCACCAAACTCACAGACAGTACCTTTGCCGATACCATTGGCTTGGCAATGCACAACGCAATCAATAATCAGCAGCAATCTCAGGTGACGACAGCCGCTACTGTGGCTAGCACCTGCGCAAGAATACTCGCCACATCGGTTGGGCCAAGCGTTCCGACACCCAAGGCTAATTCGATGATGGGCAAAGTCAAACCCGATGGACTTGTTCTTCATAACCCCAAAACGCAGTAAGGATATCTAAACCAATTAATTCGTGCTAGTTATAAACATTCAATAGAGTGATATGTTTATTATATTGTTGTTAATTTATAAAAAAAAAGTGATGGCAGTTAAACATTAAGGTATTTCATTTGTCAGTAATGAAATAGACCTTTTCAGTATAATAATCAAACACTATCATCCGCCTTGCTCTGCAGTCAAAGATTATATTAATCAAGGATTTATTGACTATGCACGAGCTAAACTTCAAACAAGAAATAACGAATTGAATAACATAAGGTTGGCTGATTATGCAGTTAAAATCTCTATCCCTTGCATCAATGTTACTTGTTGCATCAACAAGTGCATCCGCTTCTTTCATTAAATTGCTTAATGATGATGAACAATCTACGTACCATCTTTCTAAATATTGTGTAAATGAGCTACATGAGCTAAAAACAGAATCGCAAGATGCATGGATTGGCCAGTCAGAATATGTTGAATACCACGATGGGTTCTATGGATTCAACTACCGTGTATACCACGCGCCAAACTACTTTGAAACAGAAGAGCTTGCTGTTATCAGACTAAACGCTATCCCGGTGCCACCGCCAGTACCAGCAGATGCTCCGAGCCACAACTTCACCTGTAGTATCGATAGACGATAGAAACCAATATTTACCTTATCTGACGCACTGAATATAGGTTGAGGGCGTCGGCTGAGTATAAAAAGTCCGCGCGGGATATGTTCAATCTCGCGTGGATACTTTACAAACCCCGAACTAAACTGCTATTAGCTGACTTAGACGCCTTGCGATATGGTTATCTAACGCCATTTTACCTGCACCGCTAATGGCTAATGAAGCCGAGGAAGCAAGTAACACCAAACCAAACTCATAGCCATTATTAGACATAAATAATCCATTTTCGATATGAACACTAAAGATGGCCACCACCATAGTAAAAGCGGTCAGTATTGCCGCTGGACGGGTTAAAAGCCCAAGCAGGATAAAAAGCCCACCAAAAAATTCAGCACTGCCCGCTAAAAAGGCCATTAATACACCGGGGCCAAGACCTATCGACTCCATCCACTGCCCTGTGCCTGCTAAACCATAACCGCCAAACCAACCAAATAATTTCTGTGCTCCATGTACCATAAATATAATTCCGACTGGAATACGCAGAATGAGTGTTTCAAATCCCGAATTTGAAACTGATAACGCTCGAAACAGTGCCTTCATAGTTCTTACCTCAATATTTTCAAATAACAACAAACTTATCGTTATAACTACTATTGCTGACTTGAATTCAATACTAGTCGTACATAAGTCAGAGTTAAATCCCATATCGATGATGATATTATTCGAAAAAACTGAATGAATAACATACATCAACAATAGAAATCATGATGGTGAAGCGTAAGTTTTAAAAATTGTTAAATAAAACAACTCGGCTAACCTTAGAAAGTGTATGTTTTTCAGTTCTAGGACAATAATGATGATGAAGCTATTAACAGTTCTCCCCGTTATACTGGCATTGGCAAGCTTTAGTGTAAAAGCAGAAACAATTGCCGTTGCTGGCTCAACAACAATCAAACCTATTTTTGATCATCTTAATTACGTATTAAGACAAGGAAAAGTCAGCTTACCCGCTGAAGAAGTGAAATCCATTGATGCAATTAACCAAGCTCTGGGTCCAGATCAACTTGCGCAAATCAAGCAACACTTTAATAGCTATGTGTTCAATGTTCGCCCCGGAGGATCTTCAAAAGGGGTAAAAAGTGCCTTCGACAATCAAGTTGATATAGGTATGGCTTCAAGAGCACTAAAAGAGAAGGAGTCACCCCTTAAGAGCTCGCTCGATGTAGTTAGTATTGGTTCTGACGCACTAGTATTTATGGTTTCTACTACAAATTCCGTTGATAATATTCCTCTTAACTCGTTATCCCAAGCCTTCTCTGGGCAGATAAAAACATGGGAAGAATTAGGTACAACAGGTGGAAAAATAAGGCTACTAGGCAAAGGCTCACACCATGGTACTCATGATGTTTTTCTTGCCAAGCTCAACTTGAAAGGAAAAAAACTTGCGCCTATTACCTATTTCGAAGATGAACTAACCATTACAAAATCGATTGCTCAACGTTTTAAAAATGGACTCGCGTTTGGTTCTTTAGGGGCCATACCAAACAACGCACTTGGACAGACTGTCAAACTGGTCTCCGTAGATGGAGTTGCGCCTATGGTTGATGGACAATTTAACTCTCAATACGGTTATGTCTGACCACTAAACCTAGTGGTCAACAAGTCATCGTCAAACAAGCCGGGAGTTAAAGTTGTTTTGGAATTTTTCAAGACTGAATCTGGTAAAGCGCTGATCAAAGCTTATGGTTTTGTCCCCACACCTTAAGTGAGTAACCAATTAGTTTAACGTGCCATAAGGCATAATCACAGTGTCTGCTAAAGCAGGCAGGCACTGGCTGCGTTCAACTATTAAATCTCGCCATATGGTAAGCAGAGACATATTCGCCATTTCTGTATGCGAAAGCAGCAGATTCACCCTCAATAACAAAGCCAAACTTTTTATATAGACCAATCGCGGCTTGGTTGTCTGTGTATACGGTAAGTTCGATGCGAGATAAATTTAGCCAGTTGTCTGCCAGATCTATGATGGTTGAAAGCAACTTGCTACCCACTCCTAGGCCAGAATAGTTGTCTTTAATTCCCATCCCAAACGAAGCTACATGCCTGCGACGTGGATTCACACTAATGATGAGAGAAATATCCCCGACGATTTCACCCTCGACTAAAGCGACAAATCTATGGCAGTTATCTGTCATATTTTCGACCCTATCATGCCAAAAATCAGCCGATGGAAAAGGCAGTTGCAGCGTATTACTGTATGCGTTGGTGCATGCGTAAATATCTCTAATTTGCATAGCATCTGAGGCTTGTGATCGCCTTATTTCAATATCCATACTTCTCCTCAACAAAGATAGGGTCGATACACCCGAATAATTTACCTAATATTTATATGACTTATCGACGACTCAAGTCCTTCCATATTTGTACTTGTTGTATAAATAACTTGTTATCGGACGTTGAATAAGACTTGGCTACGTTCACCCACTGGGCGCCTGTTTCATCGATATGGCGAAATTCTATTTGAAGGGCATATTTCGCGCAGCGAGTGAGTCCAAAAACAAATCCTACTGTGGTAAGGCTTGCAACGACAATCTTTAACCATAGTGGAGACTCCTCTAACTGTGAAATTCCAAGCCAAACAGAACCAGAAAAAAGCAGTATCCAAAATAAAATCTGCCAAAAATTATCAAGAATGGATAATTTCTTAACACGAAATTGATTTATTTTCGCCAATGGATATACATCTTTTTTAAATCTAAATTCAGTTTTACTTAGTTCAAAGTCAGTTAACTTATACATGATTTCCCCTAGTACTACTATATCTAGAAAAGGATAGGTATCTTCAATCTAACAGATTGATTATTAGTGACTATAATAAAATCAAGATATACGATCAAGCACATAATTAATGCATTTTCAGGCGATTTATTGTCGAAATCAATACAGAAAAATTTAGGTGATTTGGTGAAAGGTGGACACCATATCCTTGGCATCCTTATACTAAAAATTTAATCTTTATTATTGAGTACTAGATATCACGCCTAGTTTCTTTAACTCCTTTGAGGCTTCTGCCATTGCTTGACGAAACTCTGGCTTAGCATGCAACCTAGCAAATACCGCAGAGCCCATTAACCTGCCTGCATCGACATCGCTTTGCCAATGTACGCCACATACAACACGGCTTTGCCCAAAATCATAGCCGCGCGCTAGCAGCACGTTTTGTTTCTCAGGGACTAACTCTGCTAACACCAAAGCTGCGGCCCAACCATAGGAAGCGTGACCTGAAGGATAAGATCCATTTTCTGACAAGCTCTTCTCGCTTTCTGGCGTACAAGAATGGGTATCAAAATAAACAAACGGGCGGGTTCTCATATATTCAAGCTTAGCTGAGCGAACCGCCAGCCTAGCACTGTCGCCACGTACCCTTTTCAGAACTTCAATAAGTTTGGGTGTTGTTGTAGGTGAGATATCAATGCCTAAAACACCACTAAATGCATCACCCATGTGATTAGCAGATAAGTTGGCATCGGCTATTGCAAGCTTCCACCTTCTCTCTCCTTCAAAATGTCGTGTTTGGATAAAGGCTTGCTTATCAGCACTCCATTGAACTGTATTTTCAGTTGGTGGAGGAGGAAGAATGGAGAGACTATCTGGTACTTCATAGATAGATAAGAAGTTTACAATTTCATCATTAGAGGCAGCGAAAATATGCGTGGACCATAATATCGAGGCCATAACAGCAACATTCTTGATCATCGACGAACTCCTTTTAGAATGGATGAACCCATTTCTGTATGGCAAGACGGATGTTCTTGATAAGAAGCCGTTAATTGGTCAACTCTAGCTGGATTCCAATCTCTTGTTTTTTGGTTATTCGCACATAGGGTCAATCGAGTTTGAACTTGATTCATTAATGATTTTATAAATTTCATGGCTTTTATCAGTTAAATAAGAAAATAAAGCAATAGTAAGGCTTGCCCTATTCTTATTCGAAGAACACACTGATTTATTCCGTAACCGGTATAAAAGTCAGTGACTTAGAGCAAGCCATAGCCACAGCCTACCCTAATGAGATAACGCATGAAATCAGGTGAAAACCTGAGGAGCCTGAGGTGATTGACAGATATGTATTCTCTAAAACGACCCTATGTATAAAGGTAAAAGTTATCGCTTTTTATCTACCTACAGTGAAGCAAACAACCAGTTGAGAACAGAAAATACCACCATACCACCCGTAACAATCAGTAATGTATTTTTGTATCTTAAGCTCAGCAACACGGTAATAGCGCCAGCATAAAAAAATGGGCTATAATGCAATGTCTCAAGAGAAGAACCATGACCTAAAAATACGATTGGTACCCACATGGCAGTCAGTACAGAAGGCGCCGTATACCTAAGAAGCTGCTTGGTTTTACTACCAAGAGAAATCGGCATTGATTTCATAAAAAACAGATATCGACATGAAAATGTGATCAGAGCCATTAAGAAAATAACCCACTCGGTATTAAGCGTCATGTTTTTCTCCATTCGATGTATAAAAGCCAGTAATCATCCCCAGTATCGTCGCGCCAATAAGAGAATACTCAAATCCTACCATGTCTAAAGCCAGTACAGAAAAGCCACTGACAAGCACCGCAAAAAGAGTCGAACGGTCTTTTATTGATGGGATAACAATAGCAATGAATGTTGCAGCGATTGCAAATTCAAGTCCGAGCTCCTCAATATTATCAATACTTGAACCTGCGATTATTCCGCCGAGCGTTGCAAGGTTCCAAACCAAATAAAAGCCCACTCCTGCTGTCATGGCATACACGTAACTAAACGAGCGAGTTTTATCTATATGACTGGTTGAAACAGCAAACATTTCATCGGTAAGAAAAAAAGCGAAAGCCATACGTTTAAACCAAGATAGCTTCATGATGTGTGTTTGAAAAACGGCTGAATAAAGAAGATGACGAGAGCCGATAACAAAAGTTGAAGATAGTATGGGCAATGTAGGGCTCATTACACCAAATAGAGAAATACCCGCCAACTGAGCAGCGCCAGCAAACACAAACAGTGACATTGCCTGTGCCTGCAACGGGGAAAGCCCTGCTTGAATCGCCAATGAGCCACACAGTACTCCCCAAGGGATTAGTGCTAAACACAATGGGAAAATTGCAACACTGGCTTGATAAATTAACCTAGCTTCACTGGGTAGTTTAAAGTTCAAAATCGATGGCCTCTTTTCTACAAATTGTTATGAGAACATATTTATCATACTTTTCATTAATAGATCTAGGCCAGATAATATAATTAACTACAATATTTCTCATAGGCAAATAATTAAGACCAAATATTATGTTAATATTGAACTCAGAAATTGATGTTTTTTTATTTATTCATCTGGTTCTCTAAGGTTTGAATACGTTTATTTTGTGCTTTAATGGCTTCGAGCAAGATTGGAATCATTGAGCGATAGTCAACTCTCAAATAGCCTAATTCTGGATCATCATGGACAATTTCAGGATAAACAAGCTTTAAGTCCTGAGCAATGAAGCCAAACTCTGTTCTATCTGAACCGTTAAGTTGGTATCGAACACCTTGAATGCGATTTACTTTCTCCATCGGGGATATAATATCGGTAATATTTTTCTTCAATTTTATATCACTGCACCATGGTTGAAACTTATCTGGACACACTTTGGGTTGTGGTAAATTGTCTGCATTGACTAAATTAGACACAAAGGCCATGACAAAAGTAATGAAATAAAGAATTTTGTTGTTTAACATAAAATCTCACTAAATAGTAATTTATTTATTTTTTATAACTATCAAATGCAAGAATATATTTAACCATATAATAAAAGCGATACAAAGGATGATATAGAATATCTAACCAATAAAATATAAAAAGCAAAATAATGATTAATTTATCCTTAAAATGATTAATTTTGGTGACGAAAAGCAATTAATTTAAAATATCCAGTTCGAAAATGTTCTTTTTATGTTAAAAAAATCCGGTGTAACTATACAAAACAATCTTATAATGAAGACATTAGCCGCAATTTTAGTTTTTTTCATGAGTGTAATAAATACTTCTCAAGCGACAGCTCTCACTTATGTCTACTGTGGTTTACCCGATGGCAGTGATTGGGATTGGTTGCTTGATGAACAAGGAAACTACATCAGTATAGAAGGGCAATGGAGAAGAGTATCTCTTCATGATTCAAGTTTCTTCAATGTATTCAACGTAGAGAAAGCAACCTTTGATGAAAAAAACCTAGATTGCCCCTCGGGTTATAACCTCCAACCTGCTGACCGCAATACCTCATATTGGGAAGTATTCCAAATAACACTTCCCAATGGCTCGACCTATTTTATGGACGGGCATAAGTCTTATCACAATACTAGCCGTCATCAAAGCCATTACCTTCGCTCATTGTAAAAACTCAAAATATTCACACTTATACAGCCGAGATTAAATAGTAATGAAAAAGGTACTCGCTTATTTTTTATTTATACTGTCGCTTTATCCCTCAATATCATACTCAATGACTTATGTTTATTGTGGACTACCCGATGGCAGCGACTGGGATTGGTTACTGGATAATAATGGAAACTACGAAACAATAGAGGGAACATGGGCAAGGATTACACAAAGTAACGGACGATATTTTAATGTGTTTCGTGTAACAGAAAGTCATTATGACAGTAAAGCGTTTAGCTGTCCCGCTGGCTATGTACCACAGCCAGCAGAGCGAAGAACATCAGGGTGGGAAGTGTTTGAAATACAAAAAACCGATGGTACAAGAATTCTACTTGATGGCCACAAAACAATCTATGACTCAAGGGGAGTACCGTCTGCCTATCGGCTTTAATAATCACTAACAGTACTTTTTTTTAAATATCTAAGCTTAGCGATAGAACAACTGGATATTCGCGCGAATAAAAAAGCGGCACTTTTGAGTTAGTCAATACTGTAATTTTTAGTCCAATTTACAAAAATTCTGGACAATTGTACGTTACGATTTCAGATGAATGTCAGGCGTTCGGATAAATTTAGCTAGGGCAAAATGAAAGACCTGATCCCAAGCATTTGTGGCGTATAAAACGACGAGAGCACCGACTCAATTACATGTTTCTGGTGGGAGAACGTAAGTACGACTTGAATATTTGAGGGAAAACTCGCGTTCAGAACTGCATTCTATATAACCTTGGTTATTGAGTTCATTCTGTATTGATAGATTAATCTTCCAACCATAGGCAAACGTAACAAAAAAAAGGCCGCCTAGAATTATAATGATAAATTTAGGCATCCATCTTAAACACCTTCCAGTAACAAAAACTATAAGTGCTAATAGCGATGCCACTATTAATGTATAGCTAATAGCGAGCAAGGAGGCGTCGTTAAGTGCACTGTAAACCTTTACTACGCTTGGGAGTTCCTTCGGTACAAATAAATTCTGTGGCGCAAGCAAAAAAACTAAAACTGAGAGTGCAACACATGATGCTAAAAACAATCCTGAGCGTAACCGATTAATTTTCATTAATTAATCCTTCAATTTCTTTTTTCATTGGTTCGGTATACTGATACTGATCATCGATAGCAGAAACAACCTTACCTATACCAAAGGCAGCTATCGCAAAAAATCCGAGAACAATGGCGGTGGGAGGTGATGCAAAGGCTACTGCCAAGCCAACCCTAAGCCCTATTGTTAGACCTTGAGCTATTACGCCCGCCACAATTCCCTTGGCTACATCAGCAGAATATTGGCCGACAACCTCACCCAAGGTTTTTTCATCATGCATTATGTAATCAACGGCATTGACTGCACCACTGAAAACAAGCTCTACATATATGTTACCTTTCAAGAAATTAATATTGCCCTTAACAGTATTCAGTGCGTAGCCAATTTTAAGCATTTGAGGTGTCGCTTCCTGCCAGCGAATACCGAGATCTAAATATTTAGGCTTGTAATTTTCAACGACAATATTCGTTACTCCATTGATATCGACCGCTTTAGCTGTTGCTCCCCATCCTCCAAGTTCTTTAGCGACTTCATAGGCACCTTTTAAGCCCATGCTTACACCTGTGTAGTCTTTACCTGTAGCGAGCTCTCCGTGAGTGTCTTTCATGAGTAAATCTAAATACTCGTTTGCTTCTTCAACTGTCATCACAGCAATGCTGACATTAGTTTGTTGAGACGTATCCCACTGATATTCTTTGGCTTGCTCTTGTAAGTCTTTATTCCACTCTTTTTCAGTAAGATCGTAAGCCTGCTGTGCAGCAGCGCGCTCTGCAATAACCCGCTCTCTATTTTCTGCCCAACGTTTCTCGTCCTTTACGGTATAAGTTAGTTCCGCTCTTCGCTCTTGACGTTGACGCGCTGCTCTTTCTCTTGTGGTTTCTTGCCTTTCTTCTGGGACATATGGGAAAGATTCATACCGCATGTGAGTTGGCCTTAATAAAAAATAAGCCAGATGATATCAATATTTTCAGTTATTTATAACGCCTCACAAGGTGTTTTGAGGCATTTACCGACCAAATAGTTATTTTGACTACTAAAACGCTCAAAGTGACGCTTTTAGTCCTCAATTTTTGAGAGCAAATATGAATAGAATCTGGTTTTATTAGGAATGGAAAGAAGCTTGTCAGCCACATTAATAAATTAGAATATAACGAATTAGTTGAGGTATTGAAAGTAGCGTCACCATAATTTGTGCTCCCACTGAACTTACAAAATACACCAAGCTTCAAACCAAAAATACACCGTGTAATGCATCAACTTTATGGCTTTTTTATTTATTTTTTTTGAGCTCATCAATATAATTTTTGACTTGACGCATTAACATGCGTGGTGCAATTAATTCGAATCTAACGTCATCCATTTCTTTCCATTGATATCTGTAGACATTTACTGCTATAAACTCATCAATGCTTGCTTATGATTAAGCTCTCTTCTTCTGAGATGACTTAGGTGATAAGTCGTCTGTTTTAAATTGACAATTGCAGGATGGTACTGTATTTACATACAGTCAATTAGGCTGGTCATAATAAACAACAGGAGCGTCTTTAATGGTAAGTCTTAGTTTGGAGAAGGGTATAAAAGAGCTTGTTGAAGGTTTTATCAAGGCAGGATGCCCTTCCGTCAGGAATCAGTCTATTGCTGAGCGGCGACAATGCTACTTGGACAGTGTCTCTCTTGCAGGGGAAAGCGAGCCTGTAAATCAAGTCAGAGAGGTAGAGATTGATGGTTTAACGCTACGCATGTACAAACCATCTGCTGAAGAAAGACTACCAGTAGCGATATATTTTCATGGTGGTTGTTTTGTTAGTGGTGGATTCGATACCCACGATCAACAACTTAGAAAACTGGCTAATGTTTCTGGTGCAATTGTCATAGCGGTAAAGTACCGACTGGCTCCTGAGCATGCTTATCCAGCAGCACACGATGACGCATATAACTCGACCTTGATTATACGTGAACACTGTGCTGATTGGGGTGGTGACCCACATAATATAAGTCTTGTCGGAGATAGCGCAGGAGGCCACTTATGTCTCGTAACATCTTTACGATTAAAAGAACATTCTGACTGGCAACCAGCAAAGCAAATTCTTATTTATCCTATGTTAGATGCGACTGCTTCGAGTCAAAGCTATGAAGATAATGGTAAGCACTACATCATTACCAAAGATACCTTGGTAACAGGGTATGATATGTACTTAAATGAAGTATCGCGAGAGCACCCTGAGGCAAGTCCTCTATATCGAACTGATTTAGCGGGTCTTCCAGAAACTCATATTCTTACTGCGGAATTCGATCCTTTAGTTGATGAAGGTGAACTTCTATATCGCAAGTTGCTGGATGCAGGAGTTGAAGCTCAGTGTAGAAGGTATTTAGGCGTAACTCACGGATTTTTTCAGCTCTCAGGCATAAGCCATGCGGCTAAAGAGTCCATTAATCAAGTTGCTACTATTATCCAATCCAATAAATGAGCTTTACGCCAAGCTTTACTGATTTTCCTCGCTGAAAGGTTGGCTCACATGACAAAAGTCGTTCAGTACAAGATTTTAGAGTATAGACATTCAAATGCGAATGACTTCAGTTTCATTATAATGGGAAAGAAGATGGGAGTTTTCTATCATGGTCTCTCTGCTGGAAACCATGAACAAAAGTATGGTGATTTCAGTGGCACGATCTGCCTCTGAGTAATTGCGTTAAATTGGAATGGGGCAAAAGACGTGCTTGCCGAGATCGTCGCTAGGACTTCCTTAGACAAAATTGAGCTAGTGACTTTGCTAATTTGGCGGATTCAGAAGTAGCTACAGCTATTGAGACATGTCTTATCAATTTTAAGAGGGAACAAGTATTGAAACTCGATCTCTTCTTGCTCAATTTATCTGGGATGGAAGTCCTAACACCTCTATTTCAAAGGATCGTCATCCGGCAGAGCATTATGAATCCAGAGTGCCAATCTATGTTTGATACTGGTTCCATCAAGTTTACTCTCTGGCAAAGGTGTAATTTGCTTAGCATCAACCAAAAACAGATAGATGGCTTTTACTTTCAAAGGCTGAGGAGACTGAGGTAAGTCAAAACCTTGCATTTTGGCCATTTTACCGCCAATTTCTAACGCTTTTTTGACCAGTTTGTCTTCGTTATGAAGTTTTGATTTTTTTGACATGAAGAAAACCTCTTTAAATAATTGCACTTAGACTACACCAAACCAACAAAAGTGCCTGTTAACAGACTCTCAGATTAAGCGCCAACCCAGCAAAGATTCTCGCTAAACTGCACTCTTCAACACAAGCATTCAATAATGAGATAAGTGAGGTTCAAGATTGGACATCAGAAAGACACGATTTACTGGTCCAGTTACTTGAGCATGAAACCATGCATGAAGGCCAGTTAATTAGGCACATATATGCACTAAAACAAGAACTACCCAATTCTATCAAGTGGGCGTAAATGCCCACAAATCGAGCAATTACTTCTCTTCGTTAAGAATAAATTCAATAAAGTTATCTCGTGCAGGATGGCTAATATCTTGGTTCCAAACCAAACCAGATTCCCATACTGACTGTTCTCCTTCTAACGAGAAAAAGATAATATTGCTATTCGCTATGTAACTTGCACTTTTGGGTATTATGGTAAATCCTAAATCAGCAGAGACTAAAGCTAACAATGTTTGAATGTCATCAGCCTCCTGTACCGGGTATAGTTTCTGCCCATGTTCAGCCAGCAACATATCTATCTGCCTGCTAAGGCCTCTACCACGTGCTGACCTCAGTCGTAAGTAATTTTTCCTTTTAAGACATTGCCATAGGTTGCTTTTGTCTACACAAACACTTCGGTGAAAAGCGACAACTAAACTATCCGATATAAGGCGAATAGCAGTCAAAGGTGGGTCAACGGGTAATCGGCTAAAGCTTAATTGAAGCTCGTCACGCAATAGCGCAATGTTTTGGCTGTGCGATGGTAAATCATTCAACGTAATGTGAATATTCGGAAAATGGCGCTTAAACCGAGCTATATAGTTAGGCGCAAGATGGTAGGACGAAATACCAAAACCTATATTAAGGGTACCTGTCGTCCCCTCAACAACCATATCCGCTAACGCACCAAAGGCTTTAAAGCTTGCAACTAACCGCTGAGCTTCTGGTAGAAGAGTCTGTCCTGCCTGCGTTAAACAGGCCCCTTGCCTTCCCCTATCAAACAAGCTTATCCCTATCTGCGCTTCAAGGCGCTGAATTTTTTTTGTGAGCGCAGATTGAGTAATGCATAAGTGTTCCGACGCAATACGGTAGTTTCCATCTTGTGCTAACTGGCAGAAGGTATGCAGCTTATCAAAATCCATTCCAATAACTCATTGAAGATGTAAGAAAAGTCATTATACGGAATGAAACATCCTATTTACACTCTGGGGAAAAGTTAGAGTCACCAAGGAAACATATATGAAAAATCTGCGTGTTGCATCCGTTCAGTTTAACCATCGGGCTAATGATAAAGTTTACAACCTATCAGTCGTTGAACACTACGTAAAACAGGCCGCTATTCAAAAAGTAGAAATCATAGTGTTCCCTGAAATGTGCGTGACTGGTTACTGGCATGTATCGAAACTGGATAAAGAAGCCGTGTTTTCTCTTGCGGAGTTTGTCCCAGAAGGCGATACATGCCAAGCACTATTGGCGATGTCGTCACAACATCAACTCACTATCGGCGTTGGCCTTATTGAAAAAGATCAATCTGGAAACCTTTATAACGCATATATAATGGCAATGCCTGATGGGAAATTAGCTAAACACAGAAAATTACATACGTTTGTCAGTCCATACATGTCTAGCGGTAACGATTATACCGTCTTTGACACCCCTTATGGATGGAAGCTTGGCATTTTAATTTGTTGGGATAACAACTTAGTTGAAAACGCTAGGATTACAGCGCTCAAAGGCGCTGATATTCTGATTGCTCCACACCAAACCGGAGGATGCAATTCTCGAAGTCCAAACGCGATGGGACTCATTGATCCAGAACTTTGGCATGAACGCAATACAAATCCAGATGCTATACGCGCCGAAATGCAAGGTCCAAAAGGGCGAGATTGGTTAATGCGTTGGTTGCCATCACGAGCTCACGATAATGGTATGTTCCTCATTTTCAGTAATGGAGTCGGATTAGATATGGATGAAGTTCGAACTGGTAATGCGATGATCCTCAACCCTTATGGCGAAGTGGTTGCTGAAACAACAAGTATTTATGATGATATTGTTATTGCAGATCTAGATGCAAAAGAACTCAGTATGTGCACTGGTAGGCGTTGGATCCGTGGTAGAAGGCCAAATTTATATCAAGCATTAACAGTAAAAGGAAATGAACTTACCCCCGCTCAAGCAAGGTTCTCCACTGAGTCTACCGGCTCAAACCAAGGTTTGATTGAGCAATCTCAATCAAGCAACTATAAATCATCTTAATTACTATTAATGCGACTTCTGAATTGGGAATAAGCGAAGAATGACAACGACCAAGCGCCGTGAGCAGCATATCAAAAAAGTATGCGACTTTATTGATCACAATTTAGATGATGAGTTCACACTAGAACAACTCAGCGCACTGGCAGCAAGTTCCAAATACCATTTTCATCGGATATTTAAGTCGTCTTTGGGAATAAGTGCTACCCAATATGTATTATTGGCTCGTATGAAGAGAGCGTCATTTCGTTTGGCATTCGAACATGAAGTAAGTATTACGGACATTGCATTTGAAGCGCACTTTGAAAGCCTAGAGGCATTTTCTCGCGCTTTTTCGAGAATATTTGGTCAGTCTCCTTCTCAATTTAGAAATCAACCTGAGTGGCGTGGTTGGCACTCACGGTATGACTATCATCCGCCAAAAGTTGGAGATAAAGTAATGGATGTAAATATCATTGATTTCAAACAAACCCAAGTTGCTTTAATTGAGCATATCGGCTCTGAAAAGCTGATTTATGAAACCGTATCGAAGTTTATACAGTGGCGAAAATCGACAGGATTATCGCCAATAAAAACACATGACACATTTGGTATCCCGCACTCTGATCCAAGTATCACACTAGATGAAGAATTCCAGTTTGATATTTGCGGTTCTTATCAAGGGGAAATACCAGAAAATGAATATGGGGTAAAATCCGGAGTCATTCCTAGTGGTAGATGCGCGGTTGCAATTCACAAAGGAAGCTATAGCCATATGAATGAAACGATAGAATACCTATATCAAAAATGGCTTCCTCAAAGCGGAGCCAGTTTACGGGATTTTCCGTGCTTCTTTCGGTATATAAACTTTAGCCATCAAGTGGATGAGTGTGAACTATTGACAGAAGTTTATCTGCCTATTCGATAAAAATAGTACTTGATGGAGTAGGGCCTAGCCCAATTATAAAGCTTAGTCTTCGAAGGAGACTAAGCTTTATGAGAACACAGCCATCGTTAGCCTTGGTATAAATATATCATTCAACAAAATAGACCAATAAAGTTCATTTAAATAACAAGCGAATCTATGTTTATTGCTTTAAGCAACCAGTATAATATAAACCTGCCGCATAATTGGCGATTACTAATATTATAATTTGAGGTTTTAATGAAAGTTGGTTTAATACTCATATCGATTGTTTTAATAGCATCGGCACAGGCTCAAGAGCCAAGAACTTGGCAGTCCATGGATTTAGGCAGCAGCCATAGCTGCGCAATTTCCACCTACGGCCAATTACATTGCTGGGGAAATAACTATTCAGGTGAGCTTGGCCTTGCCATTTCAAATGCACACACCTTTAACACTCCACAAAGCGTTAACATAAGATACCCTATAGATTCGGTGCACTTGGGAGGTGCACATACTTGCGCTATCTTGCAAAGTGGCTCGGTAAAGTGTTGGGGAAGCAATAGCCGGCACCTTCTCAGAAATCACTTACACCGACTTATTGCACCTACTAACTTAAATCTTGAAGATATACCCAGTGCGATAAGCATTAATGAAGAACATGCCTGTTATACACTCGCTAACAACACAGCAAAATGCTGGGGCGAAAACTTTTTTGGCCAACTTGGTACTGGCTCAACAAACCCAAGGCTACATCCTGCAAGTGTATTCAATCAAGAAGGCGTCTTACAGGTAGAAACCGGCAGCAATTTCTCATGTTTAGTCAATAACCTTGGGCAGGTGAAATGTTGGGGGAACAACTATTTTGGCCAGCTCGGTATAGGGTTTCCGCCTTGGCACCTGCAAGATACAAACTCGTACTTGATTCCACAGTTAGTTGAAACTCAAAATAGGGTTTTAAAAGTGTCTTCGGGCAAAGTATTTAGCTGTGCACTCAATGAAAATGGTCGGGTACTGTGTTGGGGGAACAATCAATATGGACAAATTGGGATTGGAAGTAACCTCAACTCTCCTCTTCCTCAAACGGTCACCCTCCCTCTGGCAGCTATTGATATTGAGGTAGGTGATCATCATGCCTGTGCAATCCTTTCTGATTCAAGTCTGTCTTGCTGGGGCAATAACCAATATGGACAATTGGGTATCGGCGATACGATCAATCGTTCGACTCCTGTCGGCGTATCTCTAGGCAGCGATACCCACAGTATTTCTTTAGGTGCCTACCACTCATGCGCTTTGCTAACCAACGGGGTGATGAAATGCTGGGGAGACAACGTTCACGGGCAGTTAGGGATTGGCAACAACATGTCAACCACGTTACCACAAACAGTATATTAAAAGATCGCGGCTAGACAAGAATCTCTATATCTTCGGTAGGATAAGAGCAGCAGGGCAATATATAGCCCTGCTCAATATCTTGGTCTGATATGCCACCTTTGTGATCCATAACCACTTGACCTTTGTTAAGCCTGAGCTTACACACGCCACAGCAACCAATACCACAACCTCTGGGTATACAATAGCCAACCTGCTCTAATTGGCTTAGCAAAGAAAGGCCTTGGTTATGCGCACAATCAATCAACTCACCGTTCACTTTAATGGTATGTTTAGGCATTATTATTCGATTGCCTTTCAAGATACTGCTCGGCAACATCCTCAAGTATTTTACCCGTAAGATTTAATGTCACTCTCGCTACCTGCTTAATGTTTTCCCTATCGATATCTGATGTCACCCACTTAGCGATCGCCATCTCCACATCTTTGGCATGTTGGGCATCAATTTCCGCATGGGCAATAAAGAAGGTCATTTGGTCATCTCTCAAGCCCAGCCTGCTTTTACATACTTCTAACAGCGGCTGCAGATGTTCATAACTATCTTCAGCCCAAAAACTGTAGCCAAGGCGAGCTGCGACACCCAATTTCATCGCAACACTATCTAGATATCCACTGAGTGCTGCCGTCGCTGGCAATGGCGGTGACTTGAGAACATCTTCATTGAACCCAAGTGATTTCAAGTCATGAGCCGCCATATTTTCGTGACCTAGTTCCTCCATTGCATGTTTCAAGGCAAAATGGATCAAACCAATATTCTTATAGCTTTCTGGAAATACCGCCGAAGCTTGATTTAGAGAATTATACTTGGTGTAGTGATACACTTGTACCATAGCAAGAACATAGAGATCTGGATTATCCATTTCCATTGCTAGCTTAAAGAATTGCCCTCGCTTTATTTTACTCCATTCATAATCACATATTTCTTTTAACTCATTAATTAAGTTAGACATTATTCAATCCTTATAACCCAAATACACGTTTAATCATAAATATGAATATTGATATTCCATTTAATCCTTCAACAGAGTCCCAATGCTCTTTTATTTTATTATTTTTTATTTCATAAATATCTATAGCTTTGTACTTTAGTGTTATACCTAATAATTTAGTCCAATGATTTGCATAGACAAATACATGATCATCACTTGAAAGTATCTTTTCTATAGAAGCTGAACCGTTAGGAAACTTCTTACTATAATTACTAAAGTACTCTATAAACCCATCTCTTCCATTATCAACAAAATTGCTATTGTTAATATAATTTTCATCCATATATTCTTTACATCTAGAAAAATCTCTATTTATAAAAACATCGGTGTAAAAGTCTTGTACCAAGGCAATATTCTCTTTCATAAATTTAGATACTCTGCTTGTTGTTCACTCTTTCATCCAGAATGTCTATCGCTTCTTCTTCGCTCTCAACATCCAAATTCAGACGTTTTATCATGTCTTGAAACATATCTACTTTAAATAGTAAGTAGTTATGATCTCTTTCCTTAATATAGAACTCTAACGTATCGTTACTAAAGCTAATATTCTTACGGGACATTCTAGGCTTAGTGTATGTAATAGCATTTCGAATACCTGTCGAGAGTATGATGGACGTCGAGGAAACAAGCGCCAAGCAATGCGCGACCATACGACTTCTGATCCCCTGAGTGTTATCAACGACTAATCTAGAATACTCAATATAATCATTTTCCAAACCTTCTCCTAAAAAGGCTGTTATATCATTCTCATTAATATAGTGACCTACTTCAAAAGGATAAAAGCGTACTCTTTGACTTGCTGTCATTTTTCCTTCTGAGAAAAAAGAAAATATATAAGAGTCTATATCATATTCATCCAAAAATAATTTTTCTTTATATCCATGAAAAACAGATTCATTTTTCTCTGAATAAACTTTCTTTCTTAAATCTGATAATTCCTCCAGATCTTGATTATTATTTAACAATCTTATTTCTACATCCTTATCTTTAAAAGTATTTTTTACAAAGTAATCTAATCTTTGACATTGCTTATTAATTTCATTAAACATAGAATTTTTTAATGAAAAGTCTAACTCAATTTTTGCTCCCATTTAAAATCCTCGTTTCTTAGTACTTAATAAATTGATACTAGTTCTTGTTACTTTCATGTCAAACTATAGATCTTAATATTATTTACATTTATTTTTATTTATGATCTTCCCCAAATAAAACAACATATAAAGTAATAGATTTATAATGTAATGGTAGACTAATAGCCTGTTTAATTAAATATTTCAAACAGTAGCACCTATGAATACTGGTGACCAGAAATAGAGATAAGCAGTACTTTTTAAGCTAAAGGCAATAACAAGCACAGCGACTCATATTTTTCATAAGTTATGATATAGAGACCGCAATTATAAATTTTACTAATGAGAGTCTTGTGATCTTCTGCCAACATTTGAATGACTAATGTTGGCACCAAGTAAATCTATAACGTACAAAAAACACACATACGACAATATATTCATAAAAACGAAATATTCGGGGTTTAGCTTACATGCCAACAACTTATGACAACAGTTTTACAAATGCAGAACATTGATACTCATCTTCCTACTCTTCGCTCGATTAGCGAACATGTGCAATCATACAAGTTGCCAAGCCTAGCCCAGTGTATTGTTCATATTAAAAATAGAAAAATTGACGCTAACAATATCAAGCTGGCGCGGCTGAAGAAAGATATATCGCATCAAGTGAGGACGCTAAAGCTTCATCAGGTTGGCAAAGATAGCGTTATAAGCGACAACATCAATTTAAAAGAGGCTCGATTATTAAACAAAGAGCTCGGGCGATTAAGTACGATTGACAAATTAGTAGAAGATCATAAATCACGAGCTGAAACGTACCTTAAAGAAACGGCTTTTTTGGGCAAAGTGGGCGCTAGGCAGCAAACCTCCACGGGCATTAATATCACTGGTAGTGTTGATGCAAGCGGCGCGAAAGTATTGAGTAAAACATTAGGCTTCGAGTCTGGCCGTCGCCTAGATAATAATGATGAAGGCTCAGTGCGAGTCAACAAAGTTCAACGTGTTATGGCTAGGCTGTGGACAGGCCTGTCTTTTAAAATAGGTGATAATGTTGAGCTAGGTGCAGGCGCTCAAACTCAGTTTTCAACGACTCAAACTAAATACAAAAAATTTACCAATCACACCGAGCTTTCTCAGTATCTAGCAAAAAAATCCTCATCTAAACTGATACAGCAGCAGCAAAAAGCCCTGAATGCTAGAGACACTGTGGTCCCTCTTCTCTCTGAGCATCTGACCAACTTAGATGACAAGAAGTTCGATCACCTATATCAGTCAATTCGACCAGAGCAGAAGAAAACATATAAGCATGGTATCAAAAATAGGCGAACCTCGGAGGGCGAGGTAAATGCAACAGCAAAGTTTGCGATTAGTCCTCATTATACACTCGGAGCTCAAGCCGCAGTGCAAGCTTCGAAAAGCAAAGAAAGCACCGTTGAGACAATGTATGAAGACCTTACCCAGCATCTAACAAAGCCAGAAAAAATCACTCAAGTTGCGCCTTTTCTCAACGCTTTTTTGCCCGATACCAAACAGCCGAAGGAATGGATCGCCTTTTCTGAGCAGTTAGAAAGAGACATCATAGATTACTCAAGCAGCGTCAAAAAACATGATTATCTCAAGTCATCCACTCGATGGAATGCATCGCATGAATGCAATAAGCACAGATTAGAAGATAAATATGGCAATATTGGTCGCCATCAACAATTGCAATTTTTCCATTTGTGCCATGCATGGCTGAATGCTTCTGCTCCAGAGTTGTCCCCGTCTTCAAAACATTCAGAAAACGATTTTTCTCGCCTTGCAGACCGCGTAAAGCAAGCGCTACAAAACGTTGACTTTAACTACTCTCAAACTCGACTTAATCGACTGACCAAAGTCAGACAACATGTCATGGAGACCAAAAAAGACATCAACCAAACCGCCAAAGTGCAAGTTGGCCCAATAGCTCTTACCATTCATGAACGCGAACGACACTTTATCCATCCTAGTCGAGTTCGATGCGGCGACTACAGAGATGTCAACATTACACTGTCAGCAAGCACCAATTTAACAGAGCTACTGCAGGTTCCTAAGCTGCAACAGCAACTTTCTGATGCACTGGCCAGCCATCAGCTTGACTCTATTGTTAGCATAAAAACCCTATTACAACTCGACCTGACAGGGTTAGTTACCATACAGAAACGCTGGTTTAAGCCTGATGCTAAACAGCTCGCATTTAATGACCAAGTGCAGCGCCAGTTCACTCGCTACTATGTGGGGAGCGATATAGTAACAAGCACAACCGGTAGCCTTCAAACGGGAGCTGGCTATTCACTCGATGCCAACTTACGCTATCAACAAAGGCAGCAAAAAGTGGTCGGGGAAGATATAGACCCTAACGATCTTATATACAGCCTAGTCAGATTTAATAAACTGTATAAAGATGCGGGCAAAGATCTTACCTCAAAAGAAAACCCTTGGAATGAATTTGTACAATTACACCAAGCCAGTTTTCAACAAATGTTGGTTAAAATGAGCGATACCGATAGTGCCGTGAACCATCAAGCACATACGCTACTGCAAGAGGCACAAAAAGAAGGCCGCTCTCTAATAACAGAAACCGAATTTTTTGATCATATGCGGGCCTATAAGAAAGCGGTAGAAGAAGCGGAAGACAAACAGTATGAAGACATTTTCGCTAACACTCTTGAGGCTTTGAATCTATTGCTGATTAGCCAATTTGTAAAAACAGAAAAGCTACATAAAGCAACCTGGACAAAAAAACCGTTCAAAGCTGAGCGTTCAAAAGCGCTCAGCAACAAAAGCAAAATTGCTAAGGCATTACATTTACAGAGAAAAGTGCTTCAAAACAAGCAAAAAGACTCTTCACAATAGTAGTAAACATAGGTTCACATCCAGTTTCAGTAATCTACTGACAAGCTCCGTTTATGATCACGGAGCTTTCAAGCTTAAAACAAGGTTAACTTTGACTTGCCGCAATCAGAGCCTCATTCTCTATCACCTGAGACCATATATCCATCAAGACTAAATGCTCAAATGGCCTCCAGCGCATTGCCGGAATATTTAACACCGCATAGAGTTGAGCACTCACATCATGCCAATACTTGTCGCTAAGATAGGTATCTCTATTAACCGATTCAGTGAGATAAGTTCGATGGCCTTGCCCCATTTGTAAAAACCAGTCTACGGGGAAACGTTCGTCGTAGTGAGGCAAAGATTGAGCCCAAGACTGAGAAGATAGGTACCAATATGGCTTACTAAGATAAGCGTTATACATGGGGCCATAAAGACTACTAGGCCAAATACGTTGCTGCCAAGATACGGGTAGGAAGTGTAACTTCTGTTGTTGTCGCAACTCATATTGAAAGCGAAAAACAAAATCTCCGAGCATCACCCAAGCTTTATGCGTATCCATACTAGAAATAATTTCTCTTATCGAGCGGTACATATAAGGTAATGCTTGCTGAGCAGTCAAGCTCTCAGGGATCCCTTCAAGCACATCAATTAGCAATGGCATATCCTTTTCAATGATCTGCAGAGATGGGTTGCCTAAATAGGGTAACGCATAATAACGATCTTCATTTCTATGCTGCCATTGTGTCCACAGGTTTAGGTAAGGCTCATCAAGCTCGGCTTCCGACCAAGCATACCTGTAGTGCTGCTCAAGATAGTCTTGAGTATCAATTGTCACTAGAGGTTGATTTAATCTTTTGAGCAGAGGATCTTTAGTTTCATCAAATAACACCTCTCGACCTTGGTAAACATTGCAGCTATATATTCCACACACCAGCTGTCCTTCGTCCACCATAAATCGACCCGTTGCTAATTCCTGAACTGTTGCAGGGCGCTGCATGATTTGCAGTGAAAAGTTGTTGATTGCTATGCTTCTTGCTCTTTGATATAGGCTCTGATGGTAAATAAGAAGATCATCACTGGCGATAACTGACTGAATAGCCTCATCGATTGCGGCTTTTTGCTGCTCCAGTAAAACTCGTCGCCAACTTGATATATGAGCCATAGCCTGATCGACCATTTTTGTTTTATAGGCAAAAAAATCGCTTCTCGCTTGCTCATTTAGTTGGCTTCTTCCTACACCAATAACCATTAAGTTCTGAATCAAAGATTGATAAGTGCAATCCCTCAGTCGTTGAGTTTCGGTTAAGCTGGTACTCATATTCGATTGTAAGTTGCTTTCGATCAAATGGCGTTCATTGATACACGCTCGCTCTCCAAAATCATGAGTTAAGTGATCAGTCGAGTTATAGTGATTGAGCATAAGATGCATGTATTCGGAATCCATTTGGGCGAAGGTGTCATCTAACACTTTTTCAATTTCAAGTACCTTTGCACTGAATGTCGCATCGTAATGCAGCATATGTACACTGATAATCCTTTTCGCAAGCTCGTTAGTATGGTTCTTCAGCTGCTGATACTGCTGGTATACATGAGTTGCTGTCGCTCTATTAATGAGGGTTTCAGGATTATCGTTGGCATACGTATAGTGACCTAAGCTGGCAAATCGCTCAAGGCGCTTTTGAGGGCTGTCCATATGAGAGAGAGTATCGTAATAGCTAACAGCAAAGCCAATAAAAGGAATCGGCTCTAAGGTCACCGCAAGCCTGTCTAGTGCTGTTGCTGAATCATCCCACATAGTTCTGACTAATCTGTCATACCAAGGGATTAAAGTAATGACATCAAGACCTGCAGATAGACCTTCCGCCACGCCGTGTAGCAGTTGCCGACTCAAAGTACGCTGTGCAAGACGTTGAAACTGACTCTTCCTTGTATTGGATGCCGTGCCTACAGCTTGGGTATTCTCACTAATGGCAACAGCTAGACCGGACCAAGCCCGACTTCCTGACAGAGTGTTGTCCTCTGGAAAAACCAAACTCGGGATTTGTTCAATCGCAGAAAGCGACTGAGCATTTTGTAAACTCGATGAAAACTCGGTATCAAGCCTAGACAGCCAAGTTTCTTCCTGCTCTATTTGGCTACTCAATAGATCACATCGTTGGCCTGCCTGAGCCTGAAATAAGAAAAAAGACAATAGTGCCGTTAGGTAGTATCGGTATCTCATTACAAACTCCAGCATTTTTTCAACTGAGGAAGCGGTTTTTCTGACAAAAGAGTGACGTCCTGCTTCAGAGCAAGGTCTGCCCATGCCTGTTTTAACTGAAACGGATGTATTCTGGCATGGGACGCAAGCTCACTGGTATGATTGACCATAAGTGAAGTGCCTTGCTCTGAAATATGCTCAGCCAGCTTAATCGCATTAATTTCGTTATTCGGGGCAAATAAAGCAATATTGCTCGCTTGGCTAAGCGTTGTAAGCCCTTCTCCCACGACCTCATTTGTACCAATCGACACAAACTTCACCTCAACGTTAGGATTGTTCGCTGCACTGGCAATCGCCTTTTGCTGTAGTTCACGCACAAACCTTTTTTTGCCGTAGGAGAGGCGTCTAAACTCATCACCTTCAAGAATAATGAGATCACTGTCTGTTGCTTGGGCGATATCAATGACATTCTTTACATCTCGGTTAAGCCTAGGGCTAGTGTTGTGGTCTCCAAACACACTCGAGCTCATTACCACTAACGGGCTATCAGAGTTATCTAAGTAAGATGTGGTTGTATGGGTGCGTTCTGCCAAAGCACTGACTTTTCCGGGACGTCGACGAAGCATAGACGTACTGCGACTACCTAGGCTAGGTGAATCAACATGCTGGTAAGGAAGCATACTACTCGGCCAGTACATATCTCGAGTAGGCACTCCTAATTCCTTGGCCAAATGATATTCTGTTACAGGTTTTTCCTTTTTCAGTAGAGCAAGGTTCGTTTTTACCTCTTTGTAATCAGCTTGTGAGACTTGTCCTTGCTTCTTGGCTTGATACCAAAGCTCACCATAACTTTCTCGGCGCTCTATTGAACGTTGACGTGTAATAGTAGGCTTTTTTATTTCTGCGGCTGCTTCCTTATTTCGATAAGCAATGCCTGTCGCTTCAAATTCTTTACGTGCGAGCTGAAATTCAACACGTTCACCCTGCCTAAAACTCACCCCTTGTTCATCTACGCCATCGATAGGCGCAACATGTGACACAGCACGTACTCCAGTGGGTAAACCGCCGGAAAGGTAATCTCGAGCATGTACCAGCTCATGGCCTAACGCGACAGAAGGCCTGATTGTTTCTGTCGAACCAGGAATAACAACTTCTACATTAGGATTAAAGTAAATACGCGCTGGCACTCCAAGCCCATTTGATTGATTAGCCATATAAGAAGCATCCGCGATAAGAGGCTCAGTAACAAAGCTTTTACTTTCGGTTCCCTCCGTTATCACGACATGGATATTCTTCAGCACACTTTCAGGAGCCGCTTCCCTAGAGTATGGCAGGGCTCTTAGCTGGTTTGGTAAAGGTAACGGATGGTAATGTGAGACCTGGTTTAGTAAAGACCTGCCCGTGGAAGTGCTTTTAATCTGCTCAAGCAACCTTGCTATATTAGCAATATAGTCTTGGGATGAACTTTGTACATAGATACCCTTTTCAATTTTAAATAGATAGCCTTTAGAATCACCAATATCGATTATATTTTTGCCATCTGGCGGACCATAATATAATGTAGCTAATGAATTAACCGAATAAAAAAATAATAAAGTGGTAAGTAACACTCGCATCTTATATGTCTCTTTATTTTATTATCTATATATATTTCAAGGATATTAATAGTTGATAGATAACAATTTATTAAGACAAATAATAAAATATCCACAGTATTAATAACCAGATTTAAGATAATGACTTTTAATTTTTTTCGTATTTTCTTATATGATACTTTTTAATCTATCTAATAGGCATAGTAAACATTATATGTATTTTGCTTTAAAAATAGCCATGAAAATTTGACCTTGATCATTTTAAAATCAAAAAACGTAATAAACATGCAAATATTAAGGCTTTTAGTACACTATTTAATCTAATAAAGCACTGATAATTAATGGTATTTTTGTCAATAATAAATTATGGTAGTATTAAAATTTATACATACATAAAAGGCTAATTTCAGGTATACTTATGAGTATTAGTTTCATTGGGTGGGTAATTGTTAACTAAAGGGTATGTATGAGTTTTGTTATTTTTTCTTTATTGCTAATATTTTTATTTACAGCCAAAGCTTTAAAATGGAGAAAAATATTTTTTATTTCATTACTGATGTTTTCTTCTCTATTTTTCCTTATAGGAACAGGTATTATTCCTAGCTATTTACTGTCTACATTACAAGAACAGTATCAGGTAAAACATAAAGTAAAATGGTCGGACAATAATGCCATCGTTTTACTCGGTGCTGGTACACAATTTATTGAAAGAAGTAATAACTTTGAACCAAGCTTCTTTTCCTTTGGACGAATACATGAAACTGCAGCACAATACTACGACTGCGCCGTACAAGATTCAATATGTAAGATCATCATTAGCGGTGGGGATGCACAAGGAAACGGTGTTACTGAAGCTGATATCTATAAAAAAGAACTATTAAGACTCGACATCCCTGTACAAGACATCATTTTGGAAGCGGACAGCGTCAACACTTGGAAAAATGCTCAGTTCACTTCAGTACTTCTTAACCAACAACAAACAGAAACTGTGGTGTTAGTCTCTTCTGGCTTACATATGAAACGAAGTCAGCTCTACTTTAAGCACTTCGGGGTTAACACGTTGCCTGTAAGGGCTGATTATATGGACGCAAGGGTTTCTACCATACCGCTTTGGTACAACTTCGCCGTTACTGATTTTGCGCTACATGAATATACCGGTATAGCTCGTTATCATTGGTACAATTTCATGGGATGGAACGCCACTCAAGAACAGCCAGGTGATGTATAGCGTATATCTGTCACTTGCCTATAATACGCTAGCAAATGAAGCTCGCTTTTTTAAACACTCTACGCCGACTCATTGACTGAATTAAACTGTAGGGCGACCAGCCGCTGATACAACTCACAGCGATTAAGTAGCTGCTTATGGTCGGCAATATCGACTAATTTACCCTGCTCTAACACCGCTATCTGGTCAGCATGTTGAATAGTCGATAGTCGATGAGCAATAATGACCGTTGTTCTATTTTGCATCAAAGCATCAAGCGCCTGTTGAATATGGTGTTCACTCTCACTATCTAGTGCACTGGTTGCTTCATCAAGTAGTAGTATCTCTGGATCCTTAAGAATAGCTCGTGCTATTGCGAGACGCTGACGTTGCCCACCAGAAAGACGAACGCCTCGCTCACCAAGGAAGCTATTATAGCCATCAGGTAATTTAAGGATAAAATCATGCGCATGCGCTTTTTTCGCTGCATTAATCACTTCTTCATCCGTAGCGTCCGGCTTACCATACCGAATGTTATAAAATACATCTTGACTAAACAAAGCGGGCTGTTGAGGAACAATCGCCATTTTTTGACGTAAAGCGTTAAGATCCAAATCACGAATATCGGTACCGCCAAGTGTTATTGAACCATACTGCGGATCATAGAACCTCTGTAATAATTCAAATAATGTTGTCTTTCCTGCCCCTGAATGCCCTACTAGCGCCACTACCTGACCTTTCTTTACCGTTAGCGTTAGCTTTTCAATAGCAGGTTGTTCCGGTCTCGATGGATAAGAAAAAGTGACATCATCAAATCTAAGCTCGGTAGATAAGCAAGCTACATTCGTTGGGGGCTTACTCGGGAAGGTAATTTGGCTCTCAACTTGAAGAAGTTCAATCAATCTCTCCGTTGCTCCCGCGGCTCTTTGCAGCTCGCCCATCACTTCGGATATGTTTGCCAACGACGATGCGACCATAACCGAATAGAAAACAAACGCTGCTAGGTCTCCACCTGAAATAGTGCCATTGATCACATCGTTGCCACCCACCCATAGCATACCTGCAATAGCACTGAATACAATTAAGATAACACCTGAGATAAGAATGGCCCTTTGTTTCACTCTGCGGCGACCGATATCATAGGCTTGTTCTACTTCGATAGCGAAAGCATGACTTTCTAAATTCTGCCTTCCATAACTTTGAACTGTTTTAATCTGCTCTATCGCTTCACCTGCATAGCTTCCGACATCAGCAATAGAGTCCTGACTTTGTCGAGAAAGTCTTCTAACTCGCTTACCGTAAACAAGAATAGGTAGAATGATAACAGGGACAGAGATCAGAACAATCAGAGTTAACTTAATATTGGTCGCAAACAACATAATAATGGCGCCTAAGCACATAAGAGCACTACGCATAGCCATTGAAAGTGATGACCCAATGATACTTTGCAGCAATGTGGTATCTGTTGTTATTCTGGCCATTATGTCGCCGCTTCCGTGAGTTTCAAAGTAACTAGGATGCAGTGTTATAACATGATTAAATACCGCGAGACGTATGTCTGCACTCACTCTCTCCCCAACACTAGACACTAGGTAAAAACGAAAGAATGTACCGAGTGAAATCAATGACGTGACCAATAGAATAAAACCGATGGCCACATTTAGTGCTTCTCCAGATTGCTGGGCAAAACCCTGATCAATAAGTAGTCGAATTCCTTGGCCAACAGATAATGTTAGGCATGCGGTCATGACTAAAGCCAGTAACGCAGCCGAAACTTTCCAGCGATATGGACGAATAAATTGTATTAACTCGACCAATATATGCAAAGAACGCCGTTCAGTCATGGTTGAACGGCTTGATGAAAGATGAGAAGTTGACTGATTCAAGTCTGGCTGATGAGCGCCACGCATAATACCGCCTAATAAATTGGGAGTTTGGTTAAAAGCTCAGATTTGTCTTTTGCTCGGCTTGTAGCAAAAGATTAACACTGCTCAGTACCGCCAGCCAATCAATTTGAAGCAAAGGTTTGTACAGTTAGCACAACAGAACAGAGTTAGTTACCGGCCAATTGATTTAAGAATCTGAGCTGCTGGCGCTCATGGTCTGTCATTTGATAAGCTTCATCGGTAAGGGAGTCCGTGTCAAAACTCCCTAGTGGGAAACGTTCAGGGCTAGCATTACCATACATGGCCTTCTCTCCTGGGAAGCCCGACATACGTTCTATAATGATATCGCCCAATTCATAATTGGATCTTCCACTTGGCAACACTCGTTTATATGCTTTAAGCTCTATTGTCTGTAACCCTTCCAACAAGTGCTCTTTTTCAACTAAGGACGCTAAAGCAATACCATCCGTTTTATACAAGTTAGCCCTAAGACGAAATATGCCTGCTTTCTTGATGTCCAAATCAACGGGGATCACTAAATCTGGACCTTTTGCGAAACTCGGAGATACCGAATCGATACTCGCCACAGAATGATACAAACGCACATCAGCACTAATAACATCATAGCCTCTACTGAAATCGATTCTGGCCACCAACCTCAACTCTTGGGGCCAAGTTTTAGAGGGTATAATGTGCCACTTCCCATCATCAATATCCAAAGAAGCCAAGGACACCTGAGTATTTATATCAACTACATCTAGTGTGGCTGTTTGAACCACTTCATTGCTCACTAACTCCACCTGAATCGCTTCAGGATAAAAGTAGCGAAACTTCTCAGCCACTAGCGCTGCGGTCGTTTGTCCATTTAAAACAGGAACCTCTATGGGTATAAACTGATTCCAATATTGATACGCACTATTTTTAATCGGTTGGGAATAGGACGGAAAACTGAGTTCATCTTCATGACGAAATGCGACATTGTGCCAGTTGAGTTGTACATTTTTAACTGCTATCGCTTGATGAGGGGTGGTTGAGTCAATATCTAATGATAGCTGACTAACATCAGTCTTAGCCACCACTCTACTAGATTGAGCGATATCGGCTTCATCACCCAAGTCAATGTCAAGCCACAGCAATACACCACCCAAAGTAACAACAGCCGACAGCACGCCAATTTTTCTTACCAAAGCAGTCATCTCAAATGTCCAACAAATAGGTACACGTTTCCCACCCCCAAAAATCAGTGAAGGTTGGCCACGATTTCAGACATGGTTCTGCTATCTGAACCCTCAACGTAGAGATACTTATTTCGCCACCATTTACTTTCTTGATAGGTTTCGACTCCCACACTTTGTCCATTAGCAAGAGAGATCTCATTGATACTCGATGTCAATTTACCCTTGTACTCAGCTTCAACCACATCACTATGACTATAACCATCTCCCATCAGCACAGGATAATGAGCTGGCATAAACTCTGAGACTCCATTGGACTGTCGTTCGACTTTGCCATTCATCGCTAAACTGGACGAGCAACTGTTGAAACTACCGACCCTGAGAGCCCCACATGCAGAATGTGCAGCAACAACTCCATCATCATTACCTGGCAAAAATACCGACGTTGCTTTGTAGTATTCTGTACCATTACCTATAAAACGAATCCTAGGAATCCGATTGTCTGACAAGCTCGCTATATTTCGTGCATTAGACACCCTCAGATCATTGAGCACGCCAGTATTAGTTTGATTGGGTATCTCGCCAAGCCATAACGAAATAGCGTAACGCATAGCACGATTGGCTAGGCCACCTCCTTCCACAACATTCATAATAATATCGGCAAGCTCGGAGCCTCCTCCCGCACCTGCAAAATCATAGGTTGCAACAATATTAAGAGGTTCAAGCCCCGCATTTAACAGCCAGTTCTCTTGATTGTCGAGTATGTAGCGCGCGATAAGGTCGCCTGCAGAGTGGGTGACTAAGATACATCCAGACTGGCAAACTCCATTACGCGACAGCTCTTGTAACTTGGGCCATACATATTGACTGGAAATTTTTCCTTCAATGCGCTCATGAGAAGGCCAATCTATACGGGCATCGGCATATTGAAGCCAATATTCTTTCCAAGAATCTTCTCCATCTCTCTCGACCTGAGCTCTATCGGGTTTTGACTGTAATTGATCTGACTGAAAACCATGAATGAGTATTACAGGGTAATTTCCTATCGCTGCATAGCCTAAGGTAGAAAATACTACTGATAATACCAATATGATGATATTTGCCACTATCTTCATGATAAAGCGCACCTTTTATGTCCTGAATATGATGTAGATTGCCATTTAGTTACGAGCAAAATTCACAACATCGAAACGCCTTTGCTGGTCTTTTAGTGTTAGTTGTCAGTTGGTTTTTATGCAACAACCCCGATAGTCGCTTTTGTACCGAGTTAAAAAAACAGTATTAATATTTACTCTTTATTCATTTAAGCCCACAAAATACACATCATTAAAATTTACTATTATCATTTAATGTCGAAATGTCATGTTTTAATGCTAAGTGAATCGACTTTTTATCAACTAACTATCCCCATAAAGTGCACCATTATGTGTCATTCTCACCTAACTCAGTCTTGTTATCAGTTTGAAACTTTCACTATTGACTCAAAACCCATTAGAACCCTAGTATTGGCCATAATCAGGCGATTTAAGGAATAAAGATGTCAGGATATAGAGTTAGTTGGGCGATTGCCGGACTGGGTAAAATAGCCCACAGGTTTGCCGAGGATCTAACCAAGTATGTTGCAAATGGGTACTTATACGCGGTTGCTTCTCGATCAGAAAAACGATCGCAAATGTTTGCTGAACACTACGACGCAGAAAAAGCCTACGCCTCTTATCAAGATCTGGCAAACGATCCGAATGTTGACGCCGTTTACATCGCAACCATCCATCCTTTTCATTATGACATAGCCAAGTTATTTTTAAGTGCCGGCAAACACGTCTTGGTGGAAAAGCCCGCTTTTACAACAGTAAAAGATTGGGATGAAATGCAGAGCCTAGCCTCTGAAAAGGAAGTGCTCTTAATAGACGCGATGAAGTCAGTTGCTTTCCCTGCGTATCAGAGTCTGCGTCAATTTATCAGGCAAAACCACATCGAAATCACATCGATTGAGGCAGCTTTCGGCAACTGGCACGAGTTTGATACCAAGCAACAAATATTCAATCCCGACTTGTGCGGCGGAGCCACTCTAGATGTAGGAGTATACCCATTGTGGTTATATGTTGACATATGTCACCTGACTGGCTCAGATGTATTCCCTCCCAAAGTCAACTATTGGCAGGACAACCCAGAATCTGAGGTCGATGAAACTATCGAGTTCAGCTTTAAACAAGGTATAAAGGGTAATATTAAAGCTTCAATTACTCAAAATTTAGAGCGCCGTGCCATTATACTAGGCCCAGAGATCAAGATTATCATCCACGAAAAGTGGTGGAACCCAACCAAAATTGATGTGTTCTACAAAGGGGAGCACAGAGTGATATCCCCTGCCATCATGGGGGGAGGTTTTGAACATGAAGCAACTCATATCTCAGAATTAATTATCAATAATGAAACCAGCTCGCCACTAATTACAGCTAAGACAAGTCGAAAAGTTATCGATATTATGGAACAAACTCTAAGAGGCCAAGGGTTGGGAAAACTCTTAGCAAGAGCAGATTAAAAACTTTAGAGAGGCTATAACGCCTCTCTGTCTTAAAGATAAGCGAACTTGAAAGTTAGATCTCGTAAAACCACGTGTCTTGCTGCAAGTCAAGTAGCTCAGGTTGGCCTTTTTCAAGTTGATATAAATGAAACTGACTTAGCGGGGGTGAATAAACATGTAATGTGACCAAAGGTTTATCATCTGCCTGTAAATTGGAAATTTGATGAATGTCATTATCCATACTCACTGTCACACTTCCCTCTCGGTGATGTGTTGATTGAGCCGCATAAATGTAACCATTGTCAGCCGTTTCAAATAGGGTTTCTGTGGCCTCCCCCTTGAGCACACGAACACCACAAGCTGTATTGAGATGATCATGAATCTTACTTCTTTGACCATTCAGCCAGCTCAAAATCAACACTTCACAGTGCTGATTCTTAAATAAACGCTTGCGACAATAATTCTCTTCATCAAAACTTGCTAATGATTTTATTTCATCATCTTGCAAATCGACATGCTCTAGTATGAAACGAATTGTTGCTAGCGACAACGGTTTGTTCACTAACTGAATCTGTTCGATAAAAGACGCAAAACTGAGCCTAAAGTCACTATCAAGCAATGCAGCCAGTGCTGGAGCTGGTAAGGTCATTGTCTGTGGATTTAGCAAGATTCCCTCCCCATCGAAGTCTTAATGTTGCTTTATTGTTACTAAATGATGATGTAATAGACATGTCGATGTATCAAAAGTGCAAAAAAGAGTTCAATTTGGTGATTTTAATCGGAAAATTATAGTAATAAACAGAAATAACACTTACCTAAAAAGTTCATAGAAATATTGGCCGAACATAATACCTTCAAACACACACTGAATTAGGCGTAACCTTTACCGTCAGCGAATGATAAATCATTTTTCTAAGCCAAATATGACTCGGGTCCGTTGCCTTTCTTTTGTGCCAAATCGCATCAAAATTAAACGAATCAATGTGAAATGGCGGCCTAAACAGAGTCAATTCTGATTGCTTTTCCAATGTTCCTAATGTCCTCTTAGCTACCGTTAGTATCAAGTCCGTACCTCTCACTAACTCGCCAGCGATACTCGAATGAGGAAGGATCACACTTATATTGCGCTTATGTCCAATTTTACTTAGAGAGTTATCAATTTCATTATCAACACCCTCTTTAAGAGCGATAAGAAGGTGAAAACGAGACAACCACGCTGATAAACTTAAATAGCCACAATCAGGAAGTGTTGACTTATCGGCAACACAAATAAACTCATCTTCAAACAGTGTTTCTGTTTGAAGTTCCTTATCTATATCTGGAAAGACCCCAAAGGCGATATCGCACTCACCATCCATAACACTGGCTATCATTGCCTCTCTACTGCCCTGCTTTATAATAAATTTTATGTTGGGAGCAATTGCCCGTATTTGAGACAATAAGTTGGGTAAAAGCACCCTAACACCATAGTCTGACATCGCAATACGGAAAGTTCGATTGGCTAGCCTTGGCGAAAACTCTGGTGGTTCAAACAAAGTGGTCAATTGAGCGAGAGCTTCTTCTAAAGGCTGGAGAAGCTCTTCGGCTTTCGACGTTAATTCCAGTTTCCCCGCTCGACGGATCAAAAGAGGGTCATCAAAGGTTTTTCGTAAATAGGCCAAAGAGTGACTAACCGCAGGCTGACTTTTACTGAGCCGAATTGCAGCACGAGAAATATGCTTTTCAGACAGCAGTGCCTGTAAGGTTACTAAGTGATTGAGGTCAACTCGTCTTAGGTAATTCATATTTGGGCTTGTAAACGGCATTATTACTTAACTCATTGTACAGTATAAAAAAACAAACTTACTTTCAATTCACCTATCGCCGTATGAGCTGTAGTTTGGGCGCACTCCAAATTTTTATAGAGTGGGTATGCTTGGCTCCGTTATCCTCCAAAATTAGGCTGAAAACCAGGCGTAAGCAGGTACTCAAAACGCGCTGTCGGCGTCGTTCCAAACTACTCATAGATAATGCAACGCTCTTCATCACTGATAATGGATTTCGCTTCAGGGCGCTTTTCTATAGTGCCAAAAGGCAGTTGAGCTATCATTTTCCAAGTACTAGGAATATTCCACTCTTGCGCAACACCCTGATCAATAATTGGGTTGTAATGTTGTATAGAAGCACCTATATTCTCGGCGGCTAAAGCTGCCCAAACTGATAGCTGCGCCATACCATTAGCTTGTTCAGACCAACTTTCCATGCTGTCAGAGTCGTCAGGATAGCGTTGCTGTAACTGTTTAATCACTTCAATATCTTCAAAAAAGAGAACCGTACCAAAGCCAGATGCAAAACATGCATCAATTTTTGACAGACTTATATCTAGTGCGTCAGACGCCTGAACCTTACTTAGCTCATATTTAACCAGAGCCCAAAGTTTGCAGTGGTGGTTACCGAATAGAACGACAACACGTGTACTTTGAGAATTAAATACCGAAGGCGACAACTTAATCGCTCTATTAACCAGATCGGAGATATATCGCTTAGGGAGAGTGACACAGTTGCCCAAGTAATATACAGAACGTCTCCTTTCGAGCTGGAGCAGAAATGAATTTTTCATTAGCATTCCCATGTTAATATTCTTTTAATGATAATTGTTCTTCTTTCTCTATAGGGAGCAATATTGCTTTATTCATTTAACCTAGGAAAGTCATTCTTATCGCAATAGCCATAGCTAAATCATGGAGTTTGGTTCATCTAACCAGCAAGCTTAATAATAAATGAACCTGAATTTTTAATACAAACAGTATGCATCAACTTCAAGTAGCTAAGTATCACAATAGAAATTCTCGGTTTTAATAAAGTGTCTTCATTTACTAACTTATACCATATGATCATAACCATCAGCATAAGAATTGAAGTGCTTAAAGAATTTTGATGCATATTATTTACTGTAATCATTTCTCCATGGTCATTCTCACACAATTTTTCGCTCAATTGAAATTCGTATGACGAATGAAATTAAGAAAAAACTTCTTCCTTATTCACATAATGAATATTTATCCAAAAAAATCAACATGTTTTGTACAGACTAACTCCTTTAAGCCTAGTAAGTCAACTTATTAGATACCATAACAATTGCATATTTAAATCAATAATAAGTCAATTAAGACATTATAATTAAGGCTTAATAATAAGGTATTAAAAAGTAATAATAATAATTAAAAACAAGCATGGGATTAATTTTAATATTAAATAAAGATTAATGTTAAAATTAATTAAAAATATAATATTATTTACAAAAGATATTACCATTTTATAGATTTCTATTTTATGTATATACTTATGGGTGACCATTATCATATAAATTTCGTAAGTTAGACTGTACATTGAGATATATCATATATTTTTCACAAGTTAGCCTTTGTGAAAATGTGTAAATAAGGAAAAGAATAAACTAACTATTACTTTATGTGGAAATGTTTAGTAGTCTATCCATAGATATTAAAGGCATATGATCCAAAGAGTAAAGACTATGACCAAAACAGCAGTCATCACAGGTGCTAGCCGTGGTATTGGGAACACCATATCTCACTACCTTGCTAAGCAAGGCTATAATTTAGTGCTACTCGCTCATAACACTGAGAACCTAAAGAAACTCAGTTCTGAGCTCAGTATAGCGTTTCCCGCTCTCTCTATAAGAACATTTAGCATAGATTTTTCTCATCCAGAAAAAGTAGACACATCAATTCAAGCCATTTTAGCCGATCTGAATTCCATCGATATACTTGTCAGTAGTGCTGGTGTATTGGAAGCTGGCCACATTGATATTTCTACCTCTCAACTCATCAATCTAGTTAATGTTAATCTCACTTCGACCATGATTGTATGTAATGCAGTGGCACAAAAAATGTGCAATCAAAAATATGGGGAAATATACAATCTTGGCTCAACAGCAGGTTTATCACCTGTATCGAAAATTGCGGCTTATTCAGCCACTAAGTCTGCAATAGTAAGCTATAGCCAATCTCTATATGAGGAGCTTTTGCCCTATAACATAAAGGTATGTTGCTTGTGCCCGAGTGTCGTCGATACTGACATGACTAATGACGGTCGCATTGATAATGCGCTTAAAATTGAAACAGCAGATGTTACCAAAGCAATGGACTTTATTCGTCAGCTGTCTTCAGGAGCCGCGATGTCAGTTTTGCCTATACGGTGTAAAGTGATTGATTTGGAGAGATAGAGACAAAAAAGGGCTACTCAAAGTAGCCCTTTAAAATGGGAGATATAAAATTAGCGACTTTGAAGCTCATCAAAAATCGCTTCTGCGTCAACAACGCCCCCAGAGATAGATAAAGTACTAAATGGCACTAAATCTTCAGGGGTTGTTGGGTTTTTAACTAAAAGTTCGGGATAAGTACGAGCCTTAGTCATCAATAGTTCTTTTAGCTCAACTGCAGATAAATCAGGGTAATGAGACCATACCATAGCTGCTACTCCTGAAACGACTGGTGCTGCCATACTAGTACCACTATATGTGGAATAAGTATTGTCAGGTGTCGAAGAGAGAACTCGATACCCAGGGGCAAATACATCAACCGTTTCCTGACCGTAGTTACTAAAGCTCGCGACAAGGGCATCATCAGCATATTTTGCTGAAGCCCCGATATCCATCCATGTTGAAATAGGTTTGGACCACTGATGTTTTGCAAATCTATTTGGGAAGCTTGGTTTGACATCATTATCATTACGGCTGTTACCTGCCGAGTGAACGATTAGAACACCTTTACGGGCAGCATAGCGAAACGCGTGATCAACAACAAACTTTCGTGGAGAGTAACTCTTACCAAAACTCATGTTGATTATCTTTGCTCCGTTATCGACCGCATAACGAACAGCATTAGCAATGTCTTTGTCCCTTTCGTCACCATTTGGCACCATGCGCACTGCCATTATCTGAGCGTACTGGGCGATACCATCAATACCAATTCCATTTCGGCGTTCAGCAGCAATAATTCCAGCAACATGTGTACCGTGCGATCCAACTGGACCTTTTACATCGTTATTACCGTAACCTTTTTCCCACGCATTATCGATATCATCCAAAACAATGTCTTTGCGTGTATCAAGCTCTAAGTTGTAGTGATAATCGAGGGAAGTTTGGTAGCGAACCTTACGAGACTCGAGATAATCGAATGAATACCATGACTCAAACACAGCCAACAAGCCCTTCGCCGCCTCCACCACTTCTGGGTTTGAGTTCGTCAGTAGTATTTGTAAACCATCGACAGTAAAATCTTTATGCTCAACCAACTCTAGAATAGCGGCTTTAAAACCATTAGCTTCTTCTGAGGCTTTAACCACTTTATCAAGTAAATTTTGATAATTAGACACAGAGCTTTGATAGTCAGCCTCTACACCTTTGTAATATTCGAGCATTTTTGGTGGAATCCACTCTTGCTCTGCAACCATCTCAAGATACTTCTTGTATTCTCTGGTAACCTCTAAGGTATCTTGATCTACGTTTACACCCAAAGAGTTACCCAAAAAGTTCCAGCCATGAATATCATCGATGTAACCATTTCCATCATCATCGATGCCATTACCTGGTATCTCATCTTTGTTTGTCCACAGCTTGTTTTTTAAATCCTCATGCTCAATATCAACACCAGAATCGAGTACCGCAACAATCACTGGTTGAGGTTTGAGTGGTGGAAGCATAGATTCATACACATAGTCAGCACCCACACCCTGAAGGTTTGAGTAATTCGCTGACATATTGAACCAGTCGCCTCGTTGCTCTGAAGGCGGAATCATCATACTCATCGGTGAGAAAGCAGCAGGCTTTATCGATTTCTGAGAATGATCTTCAATAATATTTCCCTTCACATCTGTGATAAAGGGACTGGGTTCAACAGTGATACCCGCAGAGACCGACGCCGACGCCATGATAGCGATGGCAAGCGTAGAAAGTTTATATCCATTTTTCATTTTAATTACATCCTATTTAATTAAACGCTTAAAAAGCGAACAAAACGATAAGATGCAAAGAGCATAAAATCATTCATATCATCAATTAAATGATATTAAGATCTCACTATTGTCGGCATTTATCTCTTAAAGTTTGAGATAAATTCTATTGATAGATATGTTTTTATAATTAATAACAGAGAACCTTAAAGAGGCTATTCCATAATACTGTATAACATATGGATAAATATCCTTTGTTTCTACCTCTATGCAGTTCGAAATAATCGTAAAGCATCACATAATTGTATTTTTAACTTGAAGAATATATGGAACGTGCTTAACTAGATTCGACTTAAGTGACTGAATTTTATAATACTGAAATCTGAGGAGCAGGCATGGAGCTTAGACGATCGTTTCAAGAACAAATCCCAAATAACCATTGTTTTGGTTGTGGACCTCAGAATCACCAAGGACTAAAAATTCAAAGCTACTGGAGTGGTGAAAACCAATCTGTATGTGATTTTACTCCATTACCACACCACAGTGCCGGACCTTTACATTTTCTCAATGGTGGCATCATTTCAACCATAATTGATTGCCACTGTGTGTGTACTGCGATTGCCAAAGGCTATTTGATGCGTGATAGAGAGATAGGACAAGGTGAGTTAGTGTGGTTTGCAACTGGGAATTTAGAGGTCAAATTCGCAAAACCGGTTCCAATGGACAGCCACGTTCACTTAGTTGCTTCGATTTCAGAAGCGAAAGAGAGCAAGATTGTACTCTCCTGCGATTTATTTGCCGATGACACTCTGTGCTGTCAAAGTACAATTGTTGCTGTAAAAGTCCCAAACCAATGGTTTGAGCCTAAACAGTAATTCAAAGCAAAAGCCAGAACTTCAGAAGTTACTGGCTTTTTCTTTTAGTAAAAGCTCTTATCTTGTATGGGCGTTAGCCTTAGTTAAAATTTGTAGCCGCCGCCAATCATAAATACCCACGGATCTATCTCTACATCGGTAGAGTATTCGGTTGCACCTGCTTTATACTTTGCTGTCGTATCAATATCAGCGTACCACACCGAAGCGTTAAGGAACCAATCTTCGTTTATCATGTAGTCGATACCGACATTGGCCGCTAACCCCCATGAATCATCAAGAGACAAATCACTTAAACCAGCGCCTTTACCCCTACCATTTAATTCTTCGTCAAAAAACATAGTGTAGTTTATACCTGCGCCAACATAAGGGCGGATCTCACTATCTGCATTACCAAAATAGTATTCAAGCATAAAAGTGGGTGGTAAATGTTTGGTTTCAGCGATTTCACCAAGATTATTATGATTAGTTGAAATCTTATGAGAAAATGGTGTCGCTGCAAGTACTTCAAAACTGATGTTGTCGGTAAACATATACCCAAAAGTTAAACCAAGCTGAGTGTTAGAGTCCACGGAAAAATGGCTACCCGACGAGTTGAGTACATCACCACTACTATCATTAGGCGAAACTGTAGCAACCCCTGCACGAACAATAAAGTCTCCTTCTTGATGAGCCATGACATTACCAGATACGAGAGCTGTCAGAGCAGCAAGACCACATAGTGCTTTTTTCATTTTGATATCCCTTAAGGCTTCTTTTGTTGAACCAGAAATTCATACCTTTGGGGAACAAGCTATCATAGATAAAATTAACCACTTTGATAAAAATCAAAAGACGCCGACTAAAGGCTTAGGCAGCATCTTTTTTAAGAGCTTAAACGCCAGCTTTACTCAACCTTAAAGAAGGATAACTCAGTATTTTGTTTGTCTGCTAATAGCGCTAAGTCTGACGAAGAGCTCTTCGCTTGTTCAACTGCACCAACGTTCTCATTAACCAAATCAAACATGGTTACCGTGCTCTGAGATATCTCTTCTGTCACACTGTATTGTTCCTGAGAAGCGGTAGCAACAAGGGTATTGATACCTGAAATGGCTTCGACAGAATTTGCTATGTCATCAAACGACGACTTCACGTTATCAGATAAGTCCACAGACTCCTGTATTGAGGCTACGTTCGCGATCATATTGTTATTGGCTTTCTCCGATTGCTCTTGGAGTTTGGTAATAATCTCTTGAATGTTTTGCGTAGACTCTTGTGTCTTACCCGCTAGCTGCCTAACTTCATCGGCCACCACAGCGAAACCGCGTCCCTGCTCACCAGCACGCGCAGCTTCGATCGCGGCGTTTAATGCCAGCAAATTAGTTTGCTCTGAAATAGAACTAATCACATTGGTCACTTCACCGATATTGACCGCGCTATTTTTCAGCTCCTCAATCATACTGGCTGTTTCTTGGACGGATTTGTTGATGTTTTGGGTCAACACAATTGATTTATCTAACGCTGTGTTACCATTCTTCACATTGCTGATCGCTTTCTTGGTTTCTTCTTCAGCTTGTACCGCATTAGATGACACCTCTTTTGAGGTGCTCGATAGCTCATTGATCGCTGTGGAGATACTCTCGACTCGATTAAGCACATCCTGAGTATTATCCGCTGTATTTTTCATCAGCTGAGTTAGATGACTAGATGCAGAATTGGTGTTATTTGACGATTCTGTTAGCTCCCTAATCAGCTGAGAAAGCTGATCAATTGACTGGTTATAAGTCTGCTTGATTTTGAAAAACTCATTTTTTGATGGGACAAGCTGCAGAGGTTTCAACACCCCCTTGGCAAGCTGTTTTATAGCCGTTGACATTTCGTCGATGTTTTTTGCCAACGAGTGGTTGATAAACATAAGGAACAAACCTGATACAAGGCAGGAGATTACCGACAATAAAATAACGTTGAAAACCGAAGAGGACAGAGAAGATTTAAGGGCCTTATAACGAGTTTGCAAAAACGCTTCTTCCGCACCATCAATCTGCTGGAAAATAACCCGCATATCATCCACGTACTTGCGGCGATCTTGCTGAATAAAATCGAGCACTTCAGAATCACTGGCCGAACCTCTAAGCTGAATTCCCTTATCAATCTCGACGCTTCTCCATTCTTCATACAATCGTCTGATCTCGTTCAAGCGTTTGGTTTGATCATCAGTAGGATTGTTTATGAAGATATCCGCTAAATACTTCATATCTTTCTCAATATTTTCTACACCTAGATTGTATGGCATGAGAGAACCTTGAGACTTAGTCAGCATATAACCGCGAAACCCAGTTTCGATATTGAGGATTTGTTCCAGCAAACTATCTAGCTTGCCCTTAATTGTATAAGTCTTGGAAACTTGACTTTGGCTCAGCATTACATTTTGATTTGACTGACTGGCCAACATAGCAACAGACACAAACCCAACAATGACAACAATGAGAGCACTGTAAATGAGTACTTTCGTCGGCAGTTTTTGCAACATTTTCATAAAACAAATCCTAATTGATGGTTCAGTCAATAATTCTAGTCGATAAATGGCTACCTGTAATACTGAGACTACAAAATGAACATCATTTATATCAAATTATGAACAATTTACGCTCACTATCAGACTATAAATAGCGGCACTACCTTTTAGTTTATTAAAGATAACAAAAAACGCACACATTGCTGGGCAATGTGTGCGCTTCTATATCAACAATTAAATTAGTCATTCACTGATTGTTTCAGCTTTTCTTGCTCAATGACAATCTCAGTGTAACAACTACCTTTCGAGTGTTAACCTGCCGTTGGTTCGGATGCTGCATGGCCAGCAAGCTGAATTTCTTGCTGCCTCAACATAATGTCTAACTCATCACGGCGTGCTTTAAATGCTAACATTTCACTTTTTGGAACCGAGCTTGCCATAGGTATATTAGCCGTCATCGCATTAACAGCTCGGCCTCGGTCAATCAACTCATAATGAATATGTGGACCTGTTACACGACCTGTAGAACCTGACAAACCAATCCGCTGCCCGCGAGATACTTTTTGACCTTTGCTGACCAAAATTTTGCTTAAATGCAGGTAGCGAGTTTTATAGCGGCTTCCATGTTGAATCACTACATAATTCCCCGCATAAGGGTGCTTGCGAGTCATGATAACTACGCCATCACCCGTAGCTTGAATCGGCGTTCCAGTCGGAGTCGCCCAATCTGTGCCATTGTGAGGAGCAATTCGACCCGTTACTGGGTGCTTTCTGGTTGGATTAAAGTTTGAACTCAGGCGATAGTGTCCACTGACTGGCTTGCGCTGAAAAGCTCTTTGTAAACTGTTGCCATTTTTATCATAGTACTGCCCATCTGAATGCAAATAGGCAGTAATTTCACGGCCACGGTTATAAATTTTTACCGCTTGCAGTTCTTTATTTCCTGTATCTATATCTCCAACATATTGCTTCGATAGAACAACTTCAAACACGTCTCCAGCACGGAGGTCTCTGGAAAAATTAAGTTTATCTTTCAACAAAGTAACGATTTGCTCATTTTCGCTACTGCCTAAGCCTACACGATGTAAGGACTGAGAAAAGCTGCCCGCAATTTCTCCAACTAATGCATGTTCTTTCCATATCCCAGGAATCTTCACTTCGTTAAATGCGTAGCTACCATCATCGAGTAACTTATAGACGGCTCTGTCAACGATACTGAATTCCAATTCCATTTTAGCCAGACGCTTCGTATCAGCATCTCGCCAAAACCTCAGAGTGTTGCCGGGCTTCAAGGTATCTAATGCCAAGTAGTTTAGGTCCGTTTCCATGATTTTCATCAGTTCACTATAACCAAAGCCGAGCTGATCAAAAATAGTACTGAGGTTATCTCCTCTCTTTATGATGTACTCATAATCTGGTACGTCACGAACTATCTCTGCCTGATTATTTTGGTCACTTACAAGGCTCGATTCCTGTATAGAAAGGTGAATTGTACGTTTACTTTGACTGGTATTATTTGTTGCAGACATAACCAATGCAGCAACAATAGGAAGACTCAAAAGTATCATCTTTCTCGATTTAGAGAGCTCTCTAAAACGGGATCTCAAACTATTGGGTTGCACACTTTGACCTATACATGGTTAAAACAAAAGACTAAGATTACGTATTTCTGGGAGGCTTGTCACCTTCTGATTGTCATTATTAAATCAAAAAGAGACCAGCCAACCTATGTTCTCAATACCTATTTTTGATAAAAATATCATTTTGTCAATTTAATTCAAGGTTATGAAAAGTTGAAACTAAACCATTATCGGAACCAAATCCATTAGGTTGGTATTTATCTGCATTCGGGTCATTCACCCAAAGGTGACCATCAATTAAGTAACGAAATTCAAAATGATTGTCCTTAGGTAACCGCGTTTTAAACTTATAGGATTTTGATTTATTGACTTTTTTCATCGCCATAGGCTGCCAACCTGAGAAGTCAGCCACAATCGAAACAGACTCACGCACTTGCGTAGCCGACAGCTCGAAAGTCACTTCCACCTCATCCTTAGTCTTAAAAAAACGCTTATTAATCATGAGCTACTCCATTTTGGGGACTGTTATTTCCACGACAAACTCGAAAAGTATAGTGTCTGACACTTTCGCTGCTTGTCTAATTGCTTGACCAGATTCACGTTGTTTAAATGTTTGTGGATTAATAACGCCCATAATGATCAATAGCATAGGCTGTGTGTCACGCTGTTTGAGGTAATCAGAAAAAGACTGGATACGATAAAATTAACACTCTAAGTTTAACGTTTTCATTCGATTGGCGTAAGAGCCAGACTTAACTGACTCTTGAGCCAAAGCTGAGAATAGCTATAGAGCATGGTCTAGGTGATACTTGCCCACCATTTCTCCCTTTTTGTTGAGAAAACGCTGGTACGAGAATGCCGATATGTCGACACACGTTGGCCGCTCTCTGACAAGTTCATTCAAAATTTTCCCTGTAATTGCTGAAGTCAACATACCGGTGCGAAAGTGTCCGCAAGCATTAAAATACCCTTCAGTACCCGGTACAGAGCCAATAATTGGTAGTTCATCAGGTGAGCCGGGCCTAAGCCCTGCCCAGCAACGCTTGATGTTCATGTCTTTGAGAGCAGGTATCGACTTCATAGCGCCCAACCCAAGTTGCTTGATGTATTTTATATCATTGGTTGTATCAAAACCCCGCTCCTCGGTTGTCGAACCAATCAATATCTCACCATTGTCTTTTTGAGCAATATAACAATCGCTGGTAGTCAAACAACCATTAAGCAATTTGGGGAGTTTTTCAGTGATGATAACTTGGCCTTTGACAGGAAAAACCGGCAGATCGTAACCGGTTGCCCAGCGGCTGATATTCTCAGCCCAAGCTCCAGCGGCGTTAATCATGACTTTGCAGGGCAATTTTCCGTGCTCCGTTTCAACCGCTGTTATACAACTTTGATGCTTTTCAATTCCTGTAACTTTGGTGTTTAGATAAAGTTCAACGCCATTTTGTCTTGCAGCTTCAAGATACGCTTCATTAAGGCGGTAAGGATTTATTTGATGGTCGCAATCAAACTCCATCGCGCCAATTGCCTGTGTAGATACATTCGGCTCTTCTGAGTGCAGCTCACTTTGACTCAACCATCGAACATGCTGATGTCTATCTGGAACTGCGGCGGCTATTTGTTCAGCATACATACGATCATACTGGTCAAACATAAGAAACTTAAGACCGGTTTGCTCAAACTTAAAGTCAACACCATGATTCTCTATCAGCTCATTATATAATTTGGGATACATAGCATTTGACATCATTGCCATATCAAAAAATGATTTAGGCATGATATGGGGCTGCATTTTAGGCGCGATATCAGATCCCGATTCTTGCATCTGTTTAGATAAGGTTTTGAATAAAATCACCCCGCAACCTAGCCCAGTTGATTCGCCCATTGCCCATAAACCACCAGCTGACGCTCGTGAAGCATTACCTGGGTATTTGTAATCTACAAGCGCAATATTAAGATCTTTTTCTCTACTCAAGAAATAGGCTATCGAAGCACCAATAACACCACCACCGCAAATAACAACATCATAGGTTTTCATGATTTATCCTCCAAAGCAGAAAATGGGATAGGATCAAGAGGAAACCTCGGGCGAACCATGCCTTGCTCAGCGGCTAAGCCCTCTTTTTTAAGCCTGTCATAGCAGTAATGCGCGCAGGTTTTTCCTTGGCAATCACCCATAGTTATACGGGTGCGCATTTTCAAGGTCACAATATCTCTGCACCCTTGCTGGATGGCGTCATCAATCGCTTTTCGCTTCACCTGCTCACAACGACATATCACCGTATCTTCGTCTGGTAACGAGAGTAAGCCGAGTTCTCTATGGCCAACATTGTCAAAAGCTTCACGAAAGCGATACAAGCGCGCTAAACGTTTCCGCATCTCTGAAATATGTTGTTGGGCATCCAAACGCCCCAATTTACTGAGCTCAGAGGCAATTGCTTTAGCCGCTATGTTTCCTTCAAGAGCAGCAGCATCAGCACCTGCAATTTTTGCACTATCGCCAGCACAATAAATGTTATCCTGACTACTACGTTGCCATTCATCAACGCAGGGTATAGCACCACTCATATGATCGTATTGAATCTCAAGCCCGATAAGTTGAGCTAACTGAGAACGTGCTGCAAAGCCATACCCGACTCCTAAGGTATCAACATTATGTTTTACAGCCTTAGAATGATCAGGGCACCAATTATCATCGTAAGGAGCGACAGTGACCTGCTGCAATTGTCCCTCTCCCTCTGCTTTAACTAGCCCCCAGCCATAATGGAGGGAAATATCATGTTGCTTTAGATACAACATCATAGATAATCCATCCAGTGCCTGTTGAGGTCGATTTAAGATAGCGATTGTTTCCTTTGCAATCGAAGAAAACTTCGCCGCTTCATAAATCGCGTCTATCTGACAACCGGCTTTATGCAACTGACAGGCAACCAAAATAAGCAATGGCCCTGTACCTGTGATCACCAGTTTTTTACCAGGTCTGACTAAACCACTTTTTAGCTGAAGTTGGATAGCACCAAGAAGCATTACCCCGGGTAGTTGCCACCCAGGAAAAGGAATACTGCGTTCTTGACAACCTGTAGCCAACAACAAATAGTCATAATCAACCTGTGATAACTTACCATCGTGGCTAACGAGTAAGGTTCTATCAGCTAAAGGCCCCAAGACTTTCGTTTGAGTTTTAAGGTCAATATATGAAGCGTTACTACGATAATCCTCCTGCAATTTATCCATAGCTTTTTTGAGCTTAGTGTCTAAGTGAGGCAAATCATGGTTTTTTCGCAAAGGACCACGATAGATTACACCACCTACTTTTGGCGCTTCATCAATCACAGTGGTGTGCACACCAAATTTGGCAAGTTCAGTGGCCGCTGATATTCCAGCAGGTCCAGCTCCAACAATAACGACTTTCTTACCCATGGTTCTTCCCCTTCTCTAATACCTGATTGCGGTTGGTTTCTATCTCCATATCAGGTTTCACTAGAGTTTGGCAGGCTCGTTGCTTAAAACGGCCATTAACATGCAATAGGCAACAATGGCAAACGCCCATTCCACAATAGGGGCCAGAGCTAGTGCCATAATCGTTAGTCATAAACTGACGTATATTTGATGCAAGTAAAGCACTGAGGACACTTTCGCCTTCAACGGCTGGGATCGGTTTCCCATCCACTCGAATGGTGAATGGCTTATCGAGCACTTCGGTAATGTCTTGATGTCGTTTCGTAGTCGGTTTCATCGATGTCTCCAAAGCAAAAGGCAACAAAGCTTGTACTATAATACCCACACAAAATGTAAGTTAAATGCTCAAATACCATTGAGTTTTGATTAGCAAAATTTCATCACAAATCGAATGGTTATTTGTTGTGTGAAAACTCAACATAGGGAGAAATAAAGGCGTGAGAAAGGTGGGATAGCAGGTGCAGACGATGGGGAAATCTCTGCACTCCAATCTAATTTTGCTTTATTTGTGCCATTCTCCTATCGAGTTCCTTGCATAAAATATTCAAAGCATAGGGTTTGAGTGTTTTCCATTTTTGACATTCATCTCTGGTGCGACCGCAACCAATACACCATCCTTTAGGTCCAGAAAACTCACAAATATCAATACATGGACTTTTATTCTTTTTCATCATTACACCTATGTTTATATGTTCATCACTCTGAGGCTACACATTTGAGAGTACCTGATCGATACTCACTTCTAGTGTGCGCAGTCGGTTAAACTCCTCAAAGATACGTTGTTCCAAATTTTTAAAATTAAGTGGTAAAGTGCGCTGACAGATTCCATAACTGCTTGTCAAAACTTTATATCCTTTCCAACTGACAATACGCTCTTGTTCAAACTGTAGAAATTGACGGATAAATTCAGACTGAGATGGGCAGTCTTCCTCTGCGTGCATACAAACAGGAAAAGATTTCTGCTTAATTTGTGGTCCTTCAATAAAAGTTTCAAAATGAATACCACCTTGGTTGTGGTTACACCAATTCTCTTTGTAGAGCTGGAGGTAGCTTCCACGATTATAGATCTCCCAACCATGATCAAACCAACTGGCTTGTTCCAGCATTTTCTCTAAGTTTCTAAATACGCCTTTTACATCTTTCATAATATTCATCCATAACACATTTATGATTTTTGGTACCCCACACGGTAAAGTACGAACAAACCACCTAAAGCCGCGGTAACTATACCAACAGGTAATTCTTGTGGTGCGAGAACAGTTCTACTGATCAAATCACCAAAAAGTAAAATGACCGCCCCCCATAGCGCGATCAAAGGAATGGACTGCTTATGTGTCACACTTGAAAACGGGCGCACAAGATGAGGAACCATAAGCCCGATAAAGCCAATCACACCAGTCAGTGACACAATTGAAGCAGTGCAAAGTGCGCAACAGAAAAAAATTTCGCTTTTAAGACGATGTACGTTGATGCCTAGAGAACGAGTAGTTTGTTCACTGACCAACAAGGTATCAAGTTGTCGACAACGTTTAAAAACTAATACCAAGACAGCAAGTACACCACAAGCTGCAAAGCCGATATTCTCCCAGCGGGCAAGGCCTAATCCCCCCATAGTCCAAAATAGAATCGAGCTGGCTGCGCGCTGGTCACCTGAGTAAATCAAAAAGCTCGTCAAAGCGCCAAATAAGAAAGAAATGGCCAAACCGCACAATATGAGGTTATTTCCCCCTTTCCTCTTTTGTATCGTAAAAAGAGAAATAACAGCAGCAGCCGATACAATCCCACCTGTGAAAGCAGCAATAGGCAGTGACCATATACCCAATGCATCGCCAAACTGAGTGAGGATTAAGACAGCACCAACTGATGCACCTGACGACAACCCAAACAAGAAAGGATCAGCTAAGTCATTTTGAGTCGATGTTTGCAGTAAACCACCAACCATAGCTAGACCAGCTCCGGCAATAATAGCGAGTATCGCTCTTGGCAATCGAATGTCGACCAGAATACGACTGGTAATACTTAGTTCATCTCGGCTAAGCTCAGCCAAAGCCGATACTAAGTCTGAGAATGATAACGTTACTGAGCCAAACTTAATGCTGAGCATAAAAGCGGTCACCAGCGCAAAAACTCCAACAAGCCATGCGAGTAGATATTTAACCACGACTATCACCAAACAGACTTAGAAATACTTAGGTCGGAGTACTTCGGCCAGTTTTTCAATGGCTTCAATATTGGCAGGGCCAGGGGTAAGCTGCTCATATCTCAGTCGAACATAGCGAGCTGACTTAACCGCGTTGGTATACTTCATGAGTGGATGAGCTTCCAAAAAACGTTGCAGTGAGTTGGCGCCATTCGCACCTTGATAATCAAGCAAAATGATCACATCTGGATTCATTTGAGCAACACTTTCCCATGACGTTGTCGCCCAGCCAGCAGACATGTTACTTGTCACATTGGTGCCACCAGCAGCTTCAATAAGAGCATTTGGCATAGCGTATTTACCAGCCGTGAAAGGTTTATCCTGTCCGGAATCATATAAGAACACTTTTACGGGAGAATGGCTTTTCGCTGGATTACCCTCACTGACTTTCTCAATACGTGCTTTCCAAGACGCAATCAAATGATCGGCTTTGTCTTGTACATCAAATATGACACCTAGTTTTTTAACATCATCATACAAAAGGTCCATACTCGCAGCTTGCTGAGAACTTATCGTATGGCTACAGCTTTCACTAAGAACCAGTGTATCTATTTTGTATGGCTTGAGCGTTTCTGGAGTAACATCGCCGCCAACCTTCATCCCATAATTCCATCCGGCAAAAAAGAAATCCGCTTTTGAAGCGATAAGTGTTTCAAGTGATGGGTATTTGGGAGCAAGCTCTGGAATCTTTCCTAACTGCTGCTTAAAAGAAGGTGACATTTTATACCAGCCCGTGATACCAGTGACACCAACTATATCCTTTTGCAAACCAAGGGAGAAGGCCATTTCCGACATATTGATATCGTGGATGACAGCGCGTGAGGGACGCTGTTCAATGATCAATGGGTTTCCACAATTATCGATTGTGACAGGGTAAACGGTGCTTTTCGCAAACGCGATAGACAATGGCAAAAAAAACAACAAAGAGGGGGCAAAACCGAAAAGCCGTTTCATAGCTGAGCTCCTATTGAGGTTGAATAATGGTTAGATGACGCGGCTTCAAAATGATGAATGGTGCAATCGATGTTGGGGTGCTTAAGTGGAATAACGCGTAAACCAAAAACAGGCGTCATAAACTCATCTTGTAATAAGATATCTGGCGCCCCATATGCCGACATTTTTTGCTCGGACATAAGTAGCACTTTGTCAGCAAAAGGAGTGACCAAAGGCAAATCATGCAACACCGCAACTGACGCGACGTTTTTTTTCTTTATAAGCGCTAACAATTCAAGACGGGCCAATGGATCGAGATGATTAGTAGGCTCATCAAGAAGCAAAATTCTAGGTTCTTGAGCGAAAGCACGAGCAATGCTGGCTTTTTGCTGCTCTCCTCCGGACAGCTGTCCAAAATACATTTGACTTTTATGAGCGAGGCCAACATCTTCTATGGCTTGTGTTATGGCCCTATCATGCTCTTTATTAGTGCAACAAAAGCGATGTGGTAACCGCCCCAAACCCACGTACTCAGTCACTCTCATTCGTGGATCAACATGTTCATGCTGAGCAACCAAAGCAATACGTTTGGCCATATCTTGCCGATGCAAGCACTCAATACGCTGACCTGAGACTTCAATAGAGCCAGAAACACTTCGATATTCTTGCACGATAGCTTTAAGCAGGCTTGACTTTCCGCTACCATTCGGACCAATAATAGCCACACATTCACCTGAATAAACATCGAAGGTAACATCTGAAACAGCTCGCCAGTGATCAGGACCGTCAACGTAAAGATGCTTGATTGATAGAATGGGTGAATTCAGATTTTCCATTACATCACAACTTTAACCACTTTGGATACGTTATAACATAACACAAGCTAGTTAAGTGATTCTATTGTTAGTTACAAATAAAGCCAAACCATCTTATCGAAGTGTGGGCGTAAGGTGAGACCAGCATTGGCAACTTCTCGCTACAACACCACTATAGAGTTGATAGCCTCAGCAATCGAAGTGAACTGGATCTTCGTAAGACACACTTCGGCTTGAGCAAACTGGTGCTCCTGAATCAGCTCAGTAACATTCGCAAGCGAGAGCGTTCGATCCCGTGATTCAAGTGTATAGCCAGGTCGACAGGATTTGACTTGATAGGTTTGGCCAAGGCCGTCAATCAGACAATCGGACGAGCTAAAAATCAGACCGTCAAGTTCGCTAGATAAAGCTTGTTCGCTGGCGAGAAAAATCAGCTCACAATCCCCTTCAAGTTTAAATATACAGGGCCATTGCACCATAATAATGTCTTACTTACTGCTGTTAGCGATTGAATTTATCATTTAACGGCTATCAAGACTACTTCCAACCATATTGCCACTGGCTTACATCTTTCAAATCACGCCAATCGATAAGATAGTCATTTTTTGAAAGAATCGCTTGCAGGGTGCAAGAGACAACCCTACCTTCCTCATCATATTCAGCGTCTGTCACCAAAAAATGTTTTTCTCGTTTTAAGGGAGTAACAGCTGTCCATTTACTATTGGCAAGCTTAGCGGGGTTAATTCTATTCATTGTATAGTTATCAAAATTTAGTACGATCAGTTGTTTATACTTATCTAGGGTGACCATAGATCAGAACGCTTACGTTTTGCTTTCATTGATGTCCTCAATCAACCGTTCTAATAAAGCGACGACTTCTTCACTCGCCGCTTCCATAGTGTTTAGATGTTTGAACATAGCTTGTGTATCACCTGCTTTTCCTGACTCAAGTGCTAATCTGCCTGACTCATGAACTTGTTTATGGGGAGCGTCAAGAGACTTGAAATTATTCAGGTGACTATATAACTGTTGTCCTTTACCTTCGAAATACCACTTTCCAAGACGGCATTCAGTATGTTTGTTAACTTGAGTATCATAGTCTTCGTTAACCACTTGTTTGTATATCGCATTTTTCCATACCATATGGTCCATTTTTACAGTATCCAGAAATGCTCTCGAAGCCTTATCATAAATTACTCGCTTCATATTTTCTGAGCTTTCAAGTACCTCATTGAGCGATGAACGTATTGCGTCCGAAGATATTACAACTTGTTCTACACTCCGAGCATCATTCTGAATTGATTGTTTAATTTCAGAAGACTGTGCCAAAATAGCTTTCACTAGTGCTTCAATCTCTTCACTTGATTTATTCGCTTTTTCCGCAAGAGTTCTTACTTCATCAGCAACGACTGCAAACCCACGTCCTGCTTCGCCAGCCCTCGCAGCCTCAATAGCGGCATTTAGTGCCAGGAGGTTCGTTTGTTCGGATATTTCTTGTATTGCGCCTACTAAGTGACTAATGTTAGAAGCTGTATCAGAAAGAGTTTCTGCAGATCTCATGCTATTTGATGATTGTTCTCGAATATGAAGGGCGCTCTCAGACAATTTAGCCAACGCTCTTTCTGCTTCATTAAACGTACCACCAACGTCTTCCAATACCCTTGTTTCATGTTCAAGTTCAGTTGCAGAATCTGCCAAACCGTTTCTTATTCTATCTATCAAATCACTACTTCCAACTAATAGTGGCAGTACTTGAGACGAGAAACCTATTTGTTGCTGTGATGTGCCTTTCTCTTCCAAATCAGATTTTAAGGCCTGAATATCTTCCAAAGAGGCTTGGTATTTCAACTCAAGTTCGTCGATTTTATCTTGAAGTTCTTGATTTTTTTGCTTTAGTTTTGATGTCCAAATCATAGTGTTTAAATCCGTGGCTTTAAAAATAAAATAAAATAAAGTGTTGTCGCACAACTGGATCGAGAAATGACCAATGCACATTGTTAATGATAGTTAAGTAATTAGTGAATGCAGTAAAACCAGAGTATCTTTATCTGATTATGGCCCTCCCTACAATTTCATTCAGACGTTCGGCGAGTCTTAAGGTGCTGACAGAATAGAAAAAGAAAGTCGCCAACCACACAACCTACACCCAATTTTGATATCAATCATTGATGCGTTTTTTTTAAAAGAACGTATTATGACTGATTAATAAAGTTATTGGCTGGAGCATGAAAGTTGTGACTAAAACAAATGGCACTGAAGCACCGCATTTCAAAAAAAATATGGAGGACTTTGCTATGAACGCAGACTACTCTTTGCTCAACACTCTACACGCAGATCCAGATGCAACAAGCAGTGGTGAGGATCATCTGCCAAGACAGGTGCTGTCTGGGCACTATGTGCCAGTCAAACCTTCTCCGATTGCTGATCCTGTTTACATCAGTCACAGTAAGACGTTTTTTAAAGAACTAGGCCTCAGTGACAAACTAGCAAAGTCAGAAGAGTTCAAACACCTTTTTTCCGGCGACATGAATCATGTGCCAGAGGCGATGAAAAATATCGGCTGGGCAACGGGTTATGCACTCTCGATCTTCGGTACCGAATACATACAACAGTGCCCATTTGGAACCGGTAATGGTTACGGTGACGGGCGAGCCATTTCAGTATTTGAAGGCGTATTGAATAATAAGCGCTGGGAAATGCAACTGAAAGGCGGTGGTCCAACGCCTTATTGTCGAGGGGCCGATGGTAGAGCAGTACTTCGCTCAAGTGTGCGAGAATATCTTGCTCAAGAATACATGCATGCTTTAGGGATACCCTCATCTCGTTCCTTATGCCTTTTTGTATCTCGAACCGACACTGTCGACCGACCATGGTATAGTGAAGGTACTCGCTCAGATAACCCCGACATCATGGTGTCTAACCCCGTCGCGATTACCACGCGAGTCGCGCCTTCTTTCTTACGAGTTGGTCAGCTTGAGCTCTTTAGTCGTCGTGCTCGCAGCCTCACCGATGCTGATGTCATGAAAGAACTCGAGATGATAGTGCTGCATATCATAGAGCGAGAATATCGAGACGAGATTGAGCACTCACTGCCACTCACACAGAAGGTCGTTATTCTTGCCGATAAATTTCGAGAGAGATTAACCTCTCTTGTCACTAATTGGATTCGTGTTGGCTATTGCCAAGGTAACTTCAACAGTGACAACTGCGCAGCAGGAGGCTTCACTCTAGATTACGGACCATTCGGTTTTTGTGAATACTTTGAGCCTTATTTCCAACCATGGACAGGCGGTGGAAACCATTTCGCCTTTCTAAATCAACCCCTAGCTGCAGAAAAAAACTTTGAAACCTTCTGCGCCGCACTTAAGCCACTGTTGCACTCTTCACCAGAGCAAGAGGAGCAATTGGACGATATTTGTGAAGGCTTTTCGCCAATGATGCAGGATAAAGTCAGTCAGATGTGGGCCGACAAACTTGGCTGGGAAACATTCGACAATGCTCTTTTCAATCAACTTATTACTCTGATGATGAAAACTCATGTCGACTACACCATCTTATTCCGCGAGCTTTGTCATATTCCAGGTGACGTCTCAGGTATTGAGCCGAGCTTCTACGCCAAGCCAAGTGAAGAAATCCTTAATGAATGGCAGCGATGGTTATCTTCATGGCGAGATAAGGTTCTTTCCACTTCAAGTCCTGAATCTGCGTCGGATCAGATGAAAAAAGTAAATCCCAAGTATACATGGCGAGAATGGCTGATTGTGCCTGCCTATCAACAAGCAGAGCAAGGGGATTATTCACTTATTCATGAGTTAGAACAAGTACTCCAAGATCCTTATGGCGAGCAATCATCACAGGTAGAGGAAAAGTACTATCGCTTAAGACCGCTAGAGTTTTTTGCCTCTGGCGGCGTTTCTCACTACAGTTGCTCATCTTAAGACTATGTATAGCTTTCCAATTTATAGGCGAACGAGAGAGGACTCAGCCAGTCCTCTCTCAAAGTTCCGGATTTATTTACCGCCGATACTTAATCGAGCGAACCGAATGTCTGGTGCAAAGAAGGTATGACTATCATTGTTCATTTGTGTATCCCCTACAGCATCCACTTCAGCTAACATCTTGTAGAAGTTACCAGCCACAGTTATTCCACGCACCGGTTGAATACGCTGCCCATCACGACACAAAAAACCACTAGCGCCAAACGAAAAATCGCCACTGACAACATCAGCGCCAGAATGAACACCTTGCAGCTCTACAAGTTCGAGATATTCACCGGACTGGACTTCAGCAAGGCTACTACGACCAAGTGCAATCACTTTGTGATTAGCCGAAACATCCAAACTGGATTTCGCCCCTCGCGCAGCGCTTGCCGTCGATTTAACTCCTAGATAGCTTGCGCTATGACTATTATGCAGTAAGGTTTTCAGCTCGCCATTTGCAATCAAGATGTTATCTTGGGTAGCAAAACCTTCGCTATCAAAGCCCGAAATCGCCATACCGCTCGGCATATAAGCCACATCTGACAGAGAAATTAGTTCGCTGGCAACCGTATGTCCAACTTTGTCGGCAAGCGGCGTCACGCCTTTCATTGCACTCACACCAGAAAAAGCACTAGCGAAAGCACCAAATAAACTGCTAAGGGCGTTAATAGTGAACACAACAGAATAATTTCCGGTTGCCACTGAAGCACCATCCAGTAGCTCTTGGGCTAGACGATAGCCTTCGTCAACACATAAGTTCGAATTTAAATCAGCGAAGCGTCGACCGACCGACATTTTGCCCGCCATGGCTTGTTTACCATTTTGCTCAAACAAGGCATAGGCATAGCAACTAAACGAGCGTTCAAAGTGCTGACACAAGCTGCCTTTAGTATTCGCTACAATAAGCTCGACTTCCTCATCGCTATAGCCATTGTAAGGGGAACTGACGCCTTCCGACTTATCGATAAGGTTTTGCTCTAACCCAAGGGCTAGTTCAATTTTTTCATCGACTGATGTTGTGTCTTGCTGTGCCAGCTCGGCTACGTCAGTTTCAATCTGGCTATCGGTACAAGCGATGGTTTGATGCTCATCTTGCTTGGCAAATCGTGCGCTTTCTAACGCATTAGCCAACATCGAATCTAAACTAGATGGCTCCAATGATTCGGAATAACTGGTCGCCACGCGTGCTTGTTTGATAACGCGTACACCCATAACTTGGCTAGAGCTTACCTTATACTCATCAAGTTGGCCTTGGTTTGCTTTTAGAGAAAAACTGCTGTTACGACTGACAATCACATCCGCTTCCGCGCCATGTTCCTTGGCTTTAGATAACACGTAATCCACTGACTTAAGAAGTTGTTCTTGGCTCATCAGTTGCCACCTCCAACCAAAATATTGTCCACTTTAAGCGAAGGCTGGCCAACTGTGGTAGGAACAGAGCCACTGACCGAACCACACATGCCCGGTGCCAAAGCCATGTCTTGACCAACCATACTGATTTCTTTAAGTACTTTCGGTCCCGTACTGATTAGGGTCGCCGTTTTGAGGGGTTTGGTCACTTTGCCATTTTCAATCAAGTAAGCTTCCCTCACCGCAAAGTTGAACTCTCCAGTACCGGGTTGAACTGACCCTCCTCCCATTTTTTTGGCGTAAATACCTCGCTCTATACCAGCAAACATATCATCAAGAGAATGACTGCCCGCTTCGATAAAGGTATTTCTCATCCGTGAAGCTGGGGCAAACTTGTAGTTTTGGCGACGACCAGAACCCGTTGGTTGATAACCTGTTTTTAGACTGCCCATTTTATCAACCATAAAACTGGTCAATTGACCATCTTTAATTAGCTGGGTACGCTGCGTCGGCATGCCTTCGTCGTCAATATGAATTGATCCCCATTCGTTGGTCATAGTGCCATCATCAACCGCACTCACCGCAGAGTGTGCAATCATCTCGCCCATTTTGTCATGAAATACAGAGGCTTTCTTGGCAACGGCTGTGGTTTCAAGCAAGTGACCACAGGCCTCATGGAAAATCACACCGCCGAAACCATTACCAATTACCACCGGCATCTCACCCGATGGACACGCGTCTGCACCTAATTTCACCAAGGCTTGCTGAGCAATAGTTTGCCCAAGCTCTTTCGCATCCAAATGCTGACTAAATTCCCAACCTGATAGAGCGCCGGGGCCTTCAGAGCCAGATGTTTGCTCGCCGCCTTTTTGCGCAACAGTATTACCTGCGATGCGAATATAGTGACGAGTATCATCCACTTGTAAGCCATCTGAGTTGAAGATAGCGACTTTCTGCTCACGTTGAAGGACGCTACCGATAAACTGGCTAATACATTCACTTTCTTCACGCGCTGCTCGATCTGCATCCAGCAAAAAGGCAATTTTCGCATCGAGATTCGCATCTTGGCTAAGAGGCATTGTACAGCCATGTTGAACTGAGTAAGGGTGTAAATTTAACTCTCCTGCTGAGGCAATTTGCTCACGTTTATCTTTGGCTGCAAGCAAAGACGTAACGCGCTTTAATTCGGTTTCATCCGTACTGTTGGTGTAGCCATACAGGACTTTTGGGCCATAAAAAAGCCGGATACCGATACCAAAATCGATACCCGAATTGACTTTATCTACCTCACTTGAAGCAACTTGAACCGTATTCGTCTGATGATGTTCAACGAATAGCTCGGCAAAATCAGCACCCAAGAATAGGGCATGATCAATGACGGCTTTGGCTGTGACAGGGTTAAGCATGAAATCTCCTAGGCGACTGCACTGATACATTTCATCTTAACAAGAACCGCCCCTCACTGCCTCTACTCTTGGTCTGATTCTTGATATTTCTTAACGCTAGGCGATCAACTTTTTAGATACTAATGGCTGCGCGAGAGGCTCCCTTAGCTCGCTTTTACCCTTAAGTTCCATCATGATTTGTTTAATCAATATGCCATAAATAAACATCATAGGAAGCCCGGCCACCACACAAAGCGATTTTATGGTATTGATGCCTCCTCCGGTTAGAAACACGCTAAAGCTAATCAAGGCAATGGCTGCTGCCCAAAGAAGCTTAACCTTAATATCTGGGTCTCCATTTAACGACAGCTGGTTAGTCGTCAGCATAGAGGTAGCAACACTCGCACTCGACATCGTCGTCAGCATTAAAAAGAATTGGATAATCAAAAACAGAACAAGAACCAAGTTCTTAGCTGGCAGTGTTTGAATTAAAGAGACAACGGCAAAAGTGAGCCCGCCTTCACCCATCCAGTCTTGGATTGGATACCCCCCCAATAACTGAGCCCAAACCGCATAACCACCAAAAATAGAGATAAAGAACGCACAGCCCAAAGAGCCCATGGAAATAGAATAAAGAATAACTTCGCGTATCGTACGACCTCGGGATATGCGGGTAATGAATAAGCCCATCATGATCAGATAAGCGTAATACCAAAACCAATAATACTGGGTCCAAGCTTGCGGAAAACCACTTTGCTGTACCGGGTCTGTCCAAAGTGACATACGGAAAAAACTATCAAGCATTACACCAACAGAGTCGGTGAAGTTATTCAAAATAAATTGTACATTGGACGAGAACAGAACAAATAGAGCGAAAATAATCGCCGATATCACAGTATAGTCCGATACCTTATTGATTCCTTTATTAAATCCTACCAAGGTAACAGCAAAAAGAACCAGCACGAACACCAATATTATACTGCCTTGTAAAACGAGGTTGTTCTCAACGCCTAATAACTGAGCAGCGCCGGCGCTAAGCAGAGTAACCGTCAATGCCAATGAGCTGGCGAAAGCCGATAAGGTGCCAAAAATCGCCAGTAAATCGATACATTTAGCAATGAATTTATTGCGACCTAGTACTGGTTCACACAGGGTAGAAAGCTTCAAGGTTCGTTGCTTTTTGACGTAAAAGGCATAAGCAAACGGAATCGCAGGGAAACAATAAATCGCCCAGCCAGTGATCCCCCAATGAAAAATAGAATAGGTAACAGACCAGGCTGCAGCGCTGTAACTATTGGCGTCTGCAAAAAGAGGAGGTGATTGTAGATAATACATGGGTTCGCCAATTCCCCAATAAATTAAAGAGGCCCCCACACCTGCGGTAAATATCATTCCTCCATAAGAGAAATTGGAGTATTCAGGCTTATCGTCACCCAAGCGAATATTTCCGTATTTTGAGAACGCTAACCATAGCAAAAAACCAACCAGCGCAAGGCTGCTCAGTTGTACCAACCAGCCAAACCAATCAGTAACAAAAGTCATCGCATTACCCGCTAATCCCTGAGCTTGCTCTGGGTACAGCGATGAAACCAGCAAAATCAATAAAACGGTTACAATCGCGGGGATAGCCAGTCCTAAGTTAAGATTTTTCAAGGCTATCTCTCCAGTTTGCTAATGCTTGGATGTGGCTTGGCTCGATACCACAACAACCCCCAATGATACTCGCGCCCAGTTGATACCATTTTTGCGCATATTCAAGGTATTCCGAAGGTGAGAAATACCTCATCTCTTGTAAAGACTCGTTGGCTTGATGATCAGATTTAATTGGCGCAAAGCTGTTGGCATACGCGCCAATAATGAGCGCTTTACCGGTTTGCTCTATTACTTGATTCACTTCTTGGATAGCATGTTCGATCACTTCAGGTATTGAGCAGTTAAAGAAGATACCTGCTACATTTTTATCCAGCAGCTCAGAAACTGCGTCAGAAACTGGTTCTCCAGAACGAAGGCATGGTGACTGGTCAGTCTCATCCTGCAGGGTAAAAGAGATGTATACGGGCTTATCTGTGTTAGATAACACTTGCGTAATCACCCTCATTTCGCCAAGGCTTGCAACCGTTTCTGCCAACCAAACGTCCACATATTGCTGCTGAGCATCGACTAAATGAGATGTGATTGCCTGTGCTCTTTTCGCATCGAATAAGTCTGGACGATAAGACCCAAAAGCTGGTGGGATTGCTCCAGCGACCAGCACTTCTTTATCTGACTCTTGTTCCACTTCTCGGGCAAGCTGCGCGGCTTGCTGAGCCAACGCATATCCTTTTTCCGCATAAAGCGTTTCACCTAAATGGAAAGGCACACAAGCATAACTATTGACGGTTATGATTTGTGCGCCTGCATCAATAAAACCATGATGAGCTTGTTTGACATGCTTTGGTGATTCGATTAGTGCTTGCGCACTCCACAAGGGCTGAGAAAAGGGCGCGCCAATGCGTTTTAACTCGCGCCCCATTCCGCCATCTAATATTGTAAGCTTAACCATTCAGACATCCATACGTCTTAACATCCAAATAATCATTAAACCATAACAGTACGCAAGTTAAAGTTAGTTTTCTTCATACTCAACATGAATAATTTTCATGTTGAGTATGCCGTTATTCTCCTTTAATAGGCCATGGTTTCCTCGGTGCTTGGAAACTAGGCTCTCCTAGCACTTGGCTCGACAAGACATAGAAGCCATGGTTTGTGAAGAGCCAAAATAGGTTTCGGTCGTACTCAACATAGACAGAATGAGATAAATTGCCCATGGCATAGTCAACCACTTTGTCTGGTGCAAAAGGCGGTACAAAATAAGCTACGACAGACGCTTCATTTGGCTTAGAAACATCAAACACTTGTAGGCCAGCATTGTAGAAGTTGTAAGGCAGCAAACCAGATTGGGCCGTGCCTGGCTGATGGTAGGCTCCTGTTCGTTTGGGACCAAAGCTGCCTCGGCGCTGACAATAGTCTTTAAAGTCTGCCTCTTTTGGCGGCATAGGACGAGGGAGGACTCCTTTTACCGCCGGACTACTGGGCTCTGATACATCGATGATATAAACGTCCTTATAAGGCTCATAACAGTCTTCATTGAGTGGATAGCCGCTGTAGTATACTAGACCCGTTTCCTGGACTTGAGACACATCAATAAAATCCCCTTCTGTGCCTGCTACACTCGGTGGAAAGTTCACATGTCCTACGACCTTCATCTGACTAGGGTCACGGATATCGACCACATAAAAACCTAATCCACCCATAGCTGCATAGGCATAGTCCGCATCTTTATCACTCAAAAATAAGGACATACGAGCGCCCATCCACGACGTGCGGTTACCTGCTCTCGGATTATCTTGATACGCCTTTTCATGCTCAGCGTCACCAACAATTTGGCCCGGAACCGACAGCATATCGAGCAAACGAGGGTTGCGAGGATCCGACATATCCCACGCCTGATATCCAGCGCTATAAAGATCGTTGGCATATTCAGTTAGGGCATATCGTTTATCTGGGGCTGCAGCAAGATACATAACGCCGTCACCATAATACACTGGGATATCGCGTACACCAGAGCCTTGCTGTTGACCAACTGGCGCATCTGGGTGAAGAATATCTGTGGTGCGCTCAGCAAGCAAAGTCCAATCTTCCGGCATGGGCCCTTTCATGCTGTATACCTTAAAACCTTTTAAATGCTGACTTTGCCGAATAGCTTTAACTTGTTCTGGACTACGATACTTATCCTTAAGCAAGCCAAAGCGCCTTACCTCATAGGCTTGCACCATCACATAACTTTGCTCAGACTCACTCCATTGAATCGAGGCTGCGCCCATCATTTCTCCGTCTTTGAAAGGAGACTGCAGCTCTCCAGGGCCAGATTTCCCCCAAGTATGACCTTTGGTTAGTAGCAAACGCACATCTTTAGGGTTAGTCACATCAAAGATTTTTAGGTCACCTCTGACATACTGATATAAGTAGCGCTTGCCATCAAAATCCACCATATTTTGCCAAGTATGAAAAGGCTCAACGGTAATCGGATAATAGGCTTCAACCGTCATATTATGCTGATAGCTTTGTGTATCCCAATAGTCCAACTGGCCTTCAAATGGCTGGGCCTGATGAGAACTTGGCGCTTCCTTTGGGTGATAAAATCGCCCATCCGGACCAAACCCATAATCAGATGGACTGGGAGCTTTAGGCTCCTTATTGGGAGATAAAGAAACTTGCCTTTTTACCATCTCATCATCAATCACATATGGCGTATAAGCGCTCGCTGCACACACCATATTACTGGCAATTAATGAAACCAAAACAAGTGAACGTATCGGAATCGAATCAAACATAAACAGCCTTATTATCAATCAAGTAGACGCAAAAAAGACTATATCCTAGCCAGAATTCAGAAAACTGAACCTTGTTTGCTTTATCTCAATAGGATATCGGGAGTTTGGTCAGTAACAGGACTTCGTCATATAGTCGGATACTTCCTACTCTTATAATTGCAACGATAAAAATAAAAAGAGAAAGAAACATTATGTTCAATTAAGATATTAATGGTAAATATAATAAAAATACATTCCTTATCTATATAAAATGCTTGATAAAAAACACATAAAGAGTAATGATACAAATAACAATTAAATACACATTAAATATGAGATTAAGATCATACAATTAATAGTTTCATATGAAATGGTTGTTACATGTATAATATTTCTTGCTAAAAAGGTTTAGATAATGAAAAAATCAATATTTGTGGCTTTAGGTTTACTGGCTATTTCTTCCAACGTTCTTTCTGAGAGTAAGCTAGCAGGTCAAAATACATCATCCTTGACGCATGAGGATATTTTCAAAATTTATTTAGAAAATAATGTTATCTATGACCAAAATAACATGCCACAGGGTTATGATGGTGATATTACCGCAGTATACATGACACTCAATAAGGTTAGAGGAAGGCTACAAAATATTACATCTGACATCAATCGTGAGTTCCTATATAGCTCTCCTCGCGATGAGGACTCCAGGTCTGAGCTGATTGATATAGTTGAAAGCCTGATTAGAACAGTAGATAAGCTACAAAGGCTTAGATCTGACTTTTTGAGTAAGCCAGAGTCAATAGATAAATATTATGCTCGTAGTGTCAATATAAGTAACCATACGAAAAGAGTAATGAGAAAAACAGAGAAAATGATTTCAACAGGAGATATTCGCTCAGGTTATGCAAATGAGATTAACTTCATTTCTGATCTTTTGAAGAATATATCATATGGTTATAGAAACAAATCTTTAACATTAATATTATCACGCGGTGATACATCGAACAGTGAGAAAAATCCATACTCAGAAAGACTAAACCTTAAATTTTGAACAACCGATTAGGTAGTTTGTATTTGGATGCATCCTAGTGTAATGATGCATCCAATGTTTACTCTTTTTGTGAACCTAGTGGATCCAAAAGATATTGATTACTATACACAACAACACTAACCGCCACGCCAATAAACACCCATTCTAGGGTAAATTGGCTGATACTCAGCAAACGGTCCATCAAATCATCGATCTTTGAAGTCCACATATACAATACAAACTTTGCGCCGCTTTGAGTCAATATCAACAGAGCTGCTATAGTTTTGAGCACAAGAATTTTTAGATTTCTGATACCATTTTGACCAATCAAATAACACACAAAATAGGCGGCAATCATAGGCTCAATAAAGGTCACCGATGCGATAATGTCGACTATCTTAGGATATGGGAAAGACAGCACCCCCGAATCGGATGGCGGAGTAACAAACTGAGCAAGTGGGGCCGTGATTTGTTGCAAAAATGGGGTTAACCAAAGATGTATCCCAACGCTATAAACAGTGACCACTATTGCTATGACAAATAGAGTGTAGCGCCTTACTAAGTAGCGTTGAAAGCTAATAATGCCAAGCGTTGTCACAAAGGTGACTAAAAGCTCGGGAAGATAACTTAAAACCCAGACAAATAAATACTTCTGGTCCACCGTATAGCCAGCAGTGAGTGGTAAACGGATAAAAAGCTCTTGGATTGCAGCCATAGTGACAAAAGCGATGCCAAATTGTTGAGCAAAGCTGATTGATGACTTCCAACGCACCAATTGCAAACTCAGCCATAATAGTCCTAAGCTTTGAATGACAAACATAGCGGTCTCTGTCCATTGAGTCGGTTTCCATTGAGGGTACAACACCCCCAGATGCATCATTTGTATATGGATATTCACAGCAATTATACCCATGACAAACAAATACAGCCCAAGCCATTGTCTTGATGGTTTAGTGGACATAGATGACTCCTCAGTCACTGGCGCTGAATAACAGCGCCTAGTTAACATTGTCTTGATTAAGCACTTGGCTGATATTCCAAAATATCACCGGGTTGGCATTCTAAGACCTGACAGATTTTTTCTAATGTACTGAAGCGAATGGCTTTGGCCTTACCATTTTTTAAGATTGATAGGTTTTGCTCACTGACACCCACTCGCTCAGATAACTCCTTTAAGCGCATCTTACGTTTGGCCATCATCACATCCAGATTGATTATAATATCCACCGCAAACTCCTAAATTGTGTGTTTTTGCTCATCAGCAATTTGCTGGGCTTGGTGCATAACATGTGAGATAACCAACACAATACACCCGCAGAATATGGCCATCACATCCAAACCTGAAAAACTTAGCGACAAAACACGCTCACCTGGCGGATTATTAAAACTTAACGCCACTGAAATAAGCCCTGAGTAGATAAAACCACCAATCGCCCAGTAAAAGAATACCAAACCAAGCTGCCGATAGTACTTAACCGTCTGAAGAGTAAATATTTCAGCATTTTCGTAACTTCTAAATAATTTCTTCAATAAAACAAGGGCATAAAACACAATCCCACAAGGCAATGCGCTAGCCAACAAGGCCCAGAGACGAGTTTGAAGTGTTAAAGGCTGCTGGATAAAAGCGTCAATTTCATAAGATAATTGAATGATACCAGTCTCGTTTAAAACATCACTCGAAGTTTGCACCGTGAGCCAAAAATAAACCGTCGCCAAAGGCAATAACACCAGCAAAAAGTTAAGAATTAGTCCAATTTTTCGGCTGTAGGTTTGAATCTGTTGCATAAAAGTCTCCTATTAATTGATGGAGGCATCTTAACATCAAAAACCAATAAAACAACAAATATTTATCGAAAAGCATTAAATTTTTAATATTTAATGCGTGTTAATGTTCATGGTTTAGGTAAGCTTAATAAACTGGCGTGATCTATGGAGCAAAACGCCAATAGAGGCAGTTAATAGCAGGCATATTCTTAGATATAAATATTTGTTTAGGTTACAGTTTAATGCTCACTGTCCTTAACAAAAAAGTTTAAAAATGAGTGAAATTAAAACAATAAACCAGTTGGAAGCTCTCTATCCCAAACCCAGTCCTAGAGCCCAGAACAAGGTTTTACCCACTTTAGATCGCCACGCCAAAACAATGGTCAATCACACCCATTTTGTCATTCTAAGCACTTGTGACGCACTAGGCTTTACTGACATCTCTCCACGAGGAGGCGTTCCTGGTTTCGTCAAAGTGGTCGATGACTCCACCATATTGATACCTGATAGCTCGGGTAACAATCGATTAGATAGCCTAAGAAACATTATCAACAATCCCAAAATTGGATTGATGATAATGGTCAACGGTATTGATGAAGTGATTCGCATTAAAGGCAGGGCAAGCATTCACACCGACTCAGAGATATTGGCAGCGTGTCCTGATGGAAAAAAAGCGCCTAAAGTAGTCATCAAAGTTACCATAGAAAACCTGTATTTTCACTGTGCTAAAGCCATAATGCGAGGAAAACTGTGGTCAGGTGAATATAAGGTTGAACGTTCAATACTTCCCTCTCTAGGCCAAATATTAAAGGAGCAACAGAGCCTTGACTGTAAGGATATTGATCAAAAAGAAATGGTGAAATACTACAAATCAACTCTTTAGGATACTAGGACACTCACGGTATTGAGTGTCCTATACATTTCCGTTTGTATGCTTTTAGGGACCGTTAAGAAAACTTCTTAGCTACCGCCTCTATCTCATTAAGCGCATTATCGATTTGCTCATTGGATACATAGGGCGCTGGGCCGAGTCTGAGCTTGTTTCCTCTGCTATCACAATGGATACCTCTATCTTTAAGTAGATTCACCCAATCGCAAGCATATGGTGAGATTAAAGATAAAAAACCTGCGTTATCTTCAATGTTATGCTGCGGAAGAGATAAGACTGTGCTGCCGAGATTTAAACTCTCAATGCCTTGCCAAAGCCTTTTTACTTGCTGCTTGTTAAGATCAGCAAGTCGACCTATAGATAAGTCCTGCTGGTCAAAAAATTCAAACACAGCAGCCGCGCGATAATGGCTAGTCGGGTCATAAGTTGAGCCAGCAAATGCCGCTTGCCCTTTTCCATAGCTCACTTGATCAGGCGCTTGACTGAGCGACTCAAACTCAGCAAACCAGCCTGTGATAATTGGGGAGCCTTGGTAGTCAGGAGGAATACGCATAAAACAATTGCCCTCGCCTGCTTGGCAATATTTATACCCGCCACCAATAACAAAAGCGCCTTGTAACCGCCACTTGGCAAGATCAAACTCAAGCACATTAATCGCATGATAAGCATCAACAACACATGGAATGTTGAGTGATTTTGCAGCCTGTACAACTTCACCGACTTGCTTAAATATTTGGCTGGTTGCGAAGAAGACCGCTGACAACATGACAGCATCAGTCGATCGATCCAATTTTTCGATAATCCGATTGGATAAGGTCTCAAGTGGTAGAGTTGGGACGACCTCGATATTAATACCCAGTGTTTTTAGTCTATTTAACTGACGGCGCATTGAATGAAACTCGCCATCCGTCGTGACTATTTTTATCTGTGTGCTTTTCTTCACTTTGAAGCAATTGAGATCCGATAAAAACCTCAAGATAAGCTCGTGTGTTGAGTCTCCAAGCGCAATTTGTCCACTAGGGTCGCACATAGCACGTCGATAGAAATTCCTGACTTTTTCTGCTTTTTCAAACGCAAGCTCCCACTTATCATCAATGTGCTTGGCCGCATCATTAAAACAATCCATCACGCCCTGTTTGGCCACATCAGGCCATGCTTGATGAGAATGCCCAGATAACAAAATGCGCTCACTCACATCAAAGCCCTGATAATGCGTTTGCAGGTCTATGGTCATATCCATATTTAATCTCACTTCGTCTAAAGTTGTGTACGCACTTCAAACAGCTCTGGAAAAAAGCTTATATCAAGCGCTTTTTTTAAAAATGCCACGCCAGATGAACCACCAGTCCCTTTTTTGTGGCCTATGATACGCTGTACTGTATACATATGTTTAAATCGCCATTGCTGGAAACTGTCCTCAATATCCACCAGTTTTTCTGCTAACTCATACAACTCAAAATATCGGTCAGCATCTCGATAAACCCTAACCCACGCGTTGAGCACCGACGTATTTCTCTCATAAGGTAAACTCACATCCCTCGACAAGTGGTTTTGATCTAACTCTAACCCTTGGTCATCAAGCAGAGATAGTGTTACGTCATATAAACTGGGTGCTTCTAATGCTTCTTTAAGCTCGTGATAAACTTTAGCATCGCTTTCATGAACTTTAAGAAATGCTTGATTTTTATTGCCAAGCAAAAATTCAAGCTTTCGATAACCATAAGATTGAAAACCTGAAGAATGGCCCAAAGCATTTCGAAATTTTAAGTAATCGACAGGAGTTAATGTCGACAGAATGGTCCAAGAATGAGTAAGTTGATTAAAGATTTGTTTGACACGAGAAATTACTTTAAATGCGTGGCCAAAGTCTCCTTGTTTAAGGTTTTCTATTGCCTCAGACAACTCATGTCCAGCAAGTTTCAACCACAACTCACTCGATTGATGAATCACAATAAACAACATTTCATCATGTTGTGCAGACAAAGGGGTTTGAGCGGAAAGAATTTTATCCAATTTAAGGTAATCACCATAAGACATATCATCTTTAAAATCAGTATGAATGTCTTTTTCCATCTCTCGAAAACTGTTGTACGGACAACTCACAGCAAAATTCCTTCTTATTTTACGAATAAGACATCATGAGCATATGATGATGGGGAATTCAAGCTGACAACAAAAATAAAAAAGACACACTTGATGTAAGTGTGTCCTTGATATACGAATAAAGAGTATAATAGTCGTAACTTACACGCTGTCGACGTCTAAAACAGTAAGTAAACTACTGAGCATCCGCAGTAAAGACATCTGCATAAGTCGTGATTGTACGAAGGCTAACTTCGGCACTGTCAGTTTCTTGCGAATACAAGCCTAACTGACCCGTTGATTTATCATGACCTAAATTCTGGTTATTAAGACCATTGACCAAGTGATTGCTGTTGTCTTTCCAGCTCCAACGCTGGCTCAGGTTTTGGCTACATGTTTGAAGCTTGTCTAATGACTCCCCATCTAGGCACATGCTCACATTATTTGCACTCATGTATCGCCCCGATTTATCAAAAATAAAAGATTGTGTATCTTTGGTAGAATCGCATGTCTCAGGCACAATAGTTCCATCCTTGCTAACACCAATACAACGGTTGTTGAACCCACCTAGTTGCAGGTTAACAGGTCTGCCACCAGTAAATACAGGGTGATTCCAATCCACTTCAAACGAGACACTCTTATTAACTCGGCGACGGCCATCGTTTTCAAAACCATGATATGAATGGTTTGTTACGAAATGTTTATAGGTACCGTTATAGATAGGACGGATATTCACCGAAGAGTCAATGGTAAATTCAGTTTTACCTGTCGCATTCGGGTCAGCCGTATAAATGACTTCCATTTTCGGAACAAAGCCCGTGTGACTGATAGTACTTATCCTGCTGATATCCAATGGATACACATTGGCCCATAGAGCATCTGTCGAACGGTTCATCATTGACTCAGCGGTATCAAACTGATCACGTACCCATTTAAATCGAATATTCTGTGCATCGGTACCTATCCTTTCAACACGGTAATCCTGTGTGTCGAACGTGAATCTAAGCTGCTGACTATAACTAGCACTTGCACCCAAAGATGCTTTAGGACCATCAGGGCCAAGGTCTCCGCCTGCGCTCACCCCTAGCTCAAACCCAGACACCTCTGTAGAACTGTATTTTGCATTAAGGTTTGTTCTTGGAACGGTTCTCAAAATTGCCGCTTTATCATTTGAAGCACTAAAAGCAAATTCATAATCTTGCGCTATGGCATCCGTTGCCCAATCAGTTACATACCCATCATAACTATTGTAGTCAGTGCCTGATGCACTAAGAGCACCAATAGAACCGGCACCGATAATCGGACTCAAGATACTCGTTACAACCGCTCCTGCAAATGCAGCATTATCGGCTTCGAGGTCGATATGAGAAAACTCGTGATCAAGATTTTCATTAAGATGGATACCAACACCTGATGTATCGTTATCTAGACTAATACGAACAATTTTTGCATCAGGAGTTGCAGAACCAGACTTACCATAGGGTAGAGAACGCTCCAAAATAACACGGTAAATAAGAGACATATTGGCGTTATCACAAAAAACTCTTTGACCCTTATTTTCAAAGTTGAGTGACTTATCAAAGGTACATTCTTGGTCAGTAATCGGACGATTTACCCTTAAATAGAATGCTACATGAGGAATAGTGCTTGCATCAGAGTTAACACTTTCACTGCCGTCTCGAAGTTCGGAGATTAGAGGGGTCTCTAGTTCAAACTTATTTGGATCGTTTTCATCGACTAGTGGAGTATAGAGCAACTCTCCTTTGTGTGGTGTAATAACCAAAAAGTCACTAGTAAATGATAGTCCAGTTTTATTACTGAGAAGCTTTTTTGCTTCTTCTTTTTGAGATGGGTCTTCAATTGCAGTGAAGTCAATTAGATAACGTCGTTCTAACTTTAAAACATTATCTTTAATGGTCGTCATCGATGGAGGCTCAACTTCTCCATTCAGCCAATAGCTCGCATTAATGTAGGCTACTTGGCTACTATTTTGTAAGCTACTTAATATTTGAACGGATACACCTTGGGGCTCATTTATCGTCGCACTAGCTGTATTCCATGCTATACAAGATGCAATAGTAATAGCGATAAGTGTCCTTTTTTTGTTTAATACCATAAAAACCTCTACAAATTTGTCATTTAGGTCCTACCTTTTAATAGATCTCATTATCTTTCATATAAAAATATATTATTATAATCAGAAATGACTGTAATGGAGCGTTATAACCAACTAGAAATCAATTGCATAAGAAATTGTTTTATAAGCAGAATATTGCCCTTTCATCCATGGGTGTCTAGAACGAACTTTAATTAAACAAGTAGTCTCGACACAAATATAAATACAATTATCAATATAAGTTGAGAAGTGGAATTATTTTCATTTTAACCATGGATCGCAAAAACAAAAATAAGCCTAAATACATATTGATGTTAGTGGTAATTAAATGATAGAGTAAAAAATTTAATGTGGTGTTAAATTATAAAAATAATTAATATTTAAATTATTATTTTTAATTTTTTAAGAAATTAAAATGCAAAATAATAGTATAATTAAATTTTATATGAATTTAATTATAGATCAACCCGCTACTATTTAAAAATTATTAAATAATTTATTTTCCGTTTTTAATGTGAAGTTAAATGCATATTTCATTAACTAAGTATCAAACTAAATAATAAAGCAGACTTTGAGTAAATTTTGGATCAATAACGTGCATTATTGCTTAAAAAGCATTTTTAAAGTGACTATCGGAATGTTTTACGCTATACATCAAAATCCTATAAGGATTGACTAACGGATTGGACCAAACATTGAAAAACAGCAGAAAAAAAATGGTAGCTTGGGGCTTGGCGACTCTAGCATCTATCCTACCTAATACGAGCTCTGCCTCTGATAACAATCACAATTTACTCGGCTACTCCGTTGCTTGGAAGCAGACCGCAGCAGAGTATAGAGCACTCTATTATCAGGGCTTTAATCTTGCCAAAATGCATCTTGATAACGCCCTAGCGGAACATAAAAAGGGAGATAAGCCTCTAGCTATAGTGACAGATCTTGATGATACTTTAGTGCTGCCACTTGAATACTGGGGAAAATTGATACAAAACAATAAGGATTTCTTTGAAGATCCATTATGGGATGAATGGATCCCGACAAACGGTATGGTTGCAAGCCCTGGTTCTAATGATTTTCTTGAATACGCAACTCGCAATAATGTAGACATCTTCTACGTCACCTCTCGCGATCAAGGAGAGCCAACATGGAAGTTAGCCAAGCAAAATATCTTAGCTATGGGCTTCCCGCTAAAAGACGATGCCCATCTTACCGTGTTGACAGACACATCCAACAAAGAAACACGCCAAAATGAAATATTAAGGGATTATAACGTGGTTGTCTTTCTTGGTGACAACCTCAATGATTTCAGGCGTAAGTATTACATCAAAGGTGATGTGAAAGGACGCATAGCTAAAATGGAAGAAGATAAAGATCTTTTTGGCAGCAAGTATATCCTTTTCCCGAACCCAACAGATGGCCATTGGCTTGCCGCTATTTTTGGTCAATCAGAGCCCGAAGCAACACCAGAAAATCGAGAAAAACTCATTCAAGCCGCAACGAAATCAGCTTGGTTAGGTAAGTAACCCCCGTCAACACCAAACCAAAATAGCCGTTCATATTCAATGAACGGCTTTATTTTACACTCTAGGTGTTAGTTAATAGACCGATCTAACTTGAAGCTTGCCACAATACTGACATCATCAAAATTCCGATAGCCACGGACCATAACATTGAACTTTCCTGCTGGTTTATTGAAAACACACTGCTCGTTGCTCCCATTTTGGAATGGCCGACAGTCAAATTCAGTCTTTGACACAGGACCTTCATAACTTACATATAGGTCCGCATCACCACCTTGAGGACCAGAAATGGAAATAGTTACTTCGCCAGCTTCCGTTGTTGTGAAACTGAACAACTGCTCATCAAAATAGCCAGAGGATAGCTCCTCAACTGGTACTCCATCTTCCAATTCTTTTATTGGCGAATCAATATCATCAAGACTTGTTTCGACCAAATAAGCTATCGCCAATTTGGCAAATTTTGTTGCATGACTTGCAGTAGGGTCAGAATTTTCTAGCGTGTCATTTGGTGTGTGAAGATTTGGGTTGGTATCATGAAAATAGCTTTGTGCTGGTATTGCTGCTGAGTAACCTGCATTGTGCCAAGACGCATGATCAGAACATGCGTACCCACAACGATCGGTATCATAAGTTAATTCACTGACGTAGGTATCCATTAATTCGGTAAGAAATTCGACTAACTTAGCGTCTGTATAATCCGTCATAAAGGTCACATCATGAGCCGAACCCTGATGGTTGGTCATATCAAGCTGCAACACAGAAATCACATTAGCCTGCTCTGCCTTTAACGTTTCAGCAATATCTTGAGAACCTCTCAGGCCCACTTCTTCTGCTGCATACGCATAGAACTTAATTGTGCGGTCTGGCTGAATGCCACTAGCTAGCATAAGTCGTAGGGCTTCAGTTGTTGTAGCAATACCTGATGCATCATCATCTGCCCCTGGCGAGATTGTCCCTTCTGTTGTCCATGAACCCACTGTCGAATCAAGATGTCCGCCTATTGCAACAATTTCTTCAGGATATTTAGCACCGAGTAAGGTTACCTCAACCGACTTTTGTGGATAATCACTATGTGAGATTTGCCTTGCCGAGGCAAAAGGCACCTCTTTTATTTCCTCACTCCAGCGCTGAAAAAGCCAGTCGGAGGCTGCCACTCCTGTGGTTGTAGTATAAAAACGATTAGTGAAGCTAGTAAGCTGTTCAATAGTATTCACTATGTTATTGGGTTCAACTTGACCTATGAGTGATTGGACCGTCTCGTGATGACTTATGACTGGTTTTCAAACACACTAATGGAAAGGGGCATTGCTGCTGCTCTTAAAGCGCTCTCCTCGTTATCATGCACCATATAGCCGCCGCAGCGGTGTTTGTCTTTATGCATATGACTCGACAATGCCGCTAGCTGGCCTTGATCAATTTTTGCGACAACCGCATTAGGGTAGGCTGCAAAACCTTTGTGAGCAAAGCTAGTAAGTATCGTTGCTCCATGTTCCACGATAAGATGCTTGGCGTCAGCGTCTGTGGTGATCCAAACTTCTTTCTCTTTTAAATCGGTCGATCCTGCTGAAGATACTGACATATATCCAAGTAAGCCAAGAGCGATAAGCGTTTTATTCATACAAAATTCATCCTTATTTTGATGTTGCTTAAATACAAAAGAGGGCTCCATGAGGAGCCCTATATTGTTGTGATCTGATTAAGCGTGACTAGATTGACGGTTAGTCTTGAGGACTTTCAGGGCTGAAACTTGCGACAATATCGACGTCTTCAAAGTTTCTATACCCACGAACCATGATGTTAAACTCGCCTGCTGGCTTGTTGAACACACACTGCTCGTTGCTACCATTTTGGAATGGACGACAATCAAATTCAGTCTTCGATACTGGGCCTTCGTAGGTCACATATAAGTCCGCATCACCACCTTGTGGGCCAGAAATCGAAATGGTTACTTCTCCAGCTTCAGTCGTATTGAAGGTAAAGAATTGCTCATCGAAATACCCTGAAGAGAGGCCTTCAACAGGCACGCCATCTTCTAGTTCTTTGATCGGAGATTCAACATCATCAAGGCTCGTTTCAACCAAATAAGCAATGGCTAATTTGGCAAACTTCATTGCATGGCTGCCAGTAGGGTCAGAATTTTCTAACGTATCTTCCGCAGTATGAATATTGGAGTTATATTCATGGAACATGGTTTCAAAAGGCATAGCTGCTGGATATCCAGCATTGTGCCAAGAAGCATGGTCAGAACAAGCGTAACCACAACGATCAAATCCGTAAGTGAGTTCGCTGGTGTAAGTATCGATAAGTTCTTTCAGAAAAGCGGTTAGATTTGAATCTGTGTAATCAGTGATAAAGGTAATATCATGCGCGGAACCGTTATAGTTGGTCATATCAAGTTGCAGCGCTGACACCACATTAGCGCCATCCGCCTTCATGTTTTCAGCAATATCTTGTGACCCACGCAGACCCACCTCTTCAGCAGCATATCCATAAAACTTGATCGTACGATCAGGCTGAATACCACTGGCTATCATAAGGCGAAGTGCTTCGGTGACCGTAGCAATACCCGAAGCATCATCATCGGCTCCCGGAGAAATTGTACCTTCCGTTGTCCATGAACCAACAGTCGAATCTAAGTGACCACCAACCACTACGATTTCCTCAGGATGTTTGGCACCCAATAATGTCACTTCAACTGATTTTTGAGGGTAATCGCTGTGAGTTATTTGACGTGCCGATGCAAAAGGAACATCCTTAATTTCCTCACTCCATCGTTCAAGCAACCAATCTGACGCCGCTATACCTGTAGAGGTAGTATAAAAACGGTTGGTAAAGCTCATCAGATTTTCAATCGTTTCAACCAAATTATTCGGTTCTACCTGAGCAATCAGAGACTCCACAGTATCATTATGGCTAATGACTGGTTTTTCGAAATCGCTCATAGAAAGAGGCATAGATGCCGCTTTGATCGCACTTTCTTTATTAGCGTGCACCATGTAACCACCACATCTATGTTTATCCTTGTGCATGTGGCTTGATACCGCAGCAAGCTGACTTTCTTTAACTTTCGCGACAACCGCATTTGGATATGCTGCAAAGCCTTTATGGGCAAAACTTTTCAATACAGTAGCCCCGTGCTGAGTGATCAGCTCCTTCGCATCTGCATCTGTAGTAATCCAAACTTCACCCTCTTTTAATATGCTGTTATCCATTGAGGCAAAAGCAGATGTGCTGCTTATTAAAGCAATAGCTAATAGTGTTTTTTTCATAATGAGACTCAATTCCTTGTGACTTCTTTAGACGAATTGCAAATGAGGGCTCCAAATGGAGCCCTGAAGGTTTAGGGTTGGCTATTGAACTTTGATAAAGCGATAGCGCTTGGTTTCAGAACAGATACCACCTGAAGTACAGACTTGGTATTCAACATTGATGCTGCCGTTATGGCGGAACTTATCAACGTAAGATGTGAACTCAGTCGCACCTACCACTTTACCGTCACGCTTCACTACGTAGTAGTCGTCCGTCGCATATTCCCATGCTAACTTGACTCGCGCTTTACCATTTGGCTGCTTATCACCAAATTGTAGTCTTAGTGGGAATGCATCGGTTTGACCACCTTCAATAGTGACCGTCTTGTTGGTCGAAGTCGCTGTGCCTGCGTCATCTGTTACTGTTAGAGTTACCACGTAATCACCTGCTGCTGCATAAGTATGGCTAACAACAGCACCAGACTTCGAGGTACCGTCACCAAGATCCCATTGGTAAGACACAATTTGGCCGTCGCTATCAGTACTTGTGCTAGTCAAATCGACTTTTTCACCTGTGACAACATAGTCAAACGACGCTACTGGTGGCACATTAGTACTGTCAGAACCATAGGAAGCCGTTAGACTTGCATCTGCATATTCTGAGTAACCGAATACATTGATTGTGTAACGCCCAGCCTCAGGATTTTCAATCACACAAATTTCATCAGATACAGAGTCACTCTTACAGATGTTCTGTTGCTGATTCGGTGCATAATCCAAACCAATATAGATATCTGGATCACCACTTGGGCCAGTCAACTCTACAGTGAATTTGTCTTGGCCCTCAGGCACCTCTATATCAAAGTAGGTCTTAGAGCCTGTTTCGCCTGCAACTCTTACTGATTCGCCATTTTCTAGGCGTTGATATTCTGGCTCTGGTGGTAGTGGTGGCTCAGCACAAGGTTCAACACCAACGATATCGAATGCTGCAACGACATCATCTGTACTGTAACCTAGGTCATTAGCTGCGTTTTTAACACCACAAGCGCCTTGCCAATAGTTGCTGTCTTCCGCCCAGTAGATCTGGTTTGCTAGTACAAACAATTCAAAGGCTTTTTTGGTATCCCAACCTTCTGTCGTAGCAATATGGTAGAAGGCTTTATTGAATACCCCTGAGCTGTAGTGAACATTCAGCCCATCGTAGTATTCAGATGCATGATTAATAGACACGCCATCACGAGATGGATCGTCCATGTAGCGCAGTGCACCTTCCTCTTTGAAAATGTCACGCCCAACCATCCAGTCATTGGTTCCTTTCATGAAGTACTCAGCAGCCTCACCAGCAATATCCGAGAAAGCTTCGTTCATGCCACCTGACTGATTAGCATAAATTAGACCCGAGTTCTGCTCTGTAAATCCATGGCTGACTTCATGAGCTGATACATCCAGACTGACAAGAGGATAGAATCGGCTTCCACCATCTCCAAATGTCATCGCTTGACCATCCCAGAAAGCGTTTTCATAACTGCTTCCGTAGTGAACGCGCATCATCAACTTAAATGTCAAAGGCGCAGTGTCAAACCAGTTTTTGTACATATCGAACACAACATTACCAAAGTAATGTGCGTCGTTTAGCGGTGAGTATGCGCCGTTAATTGATTTGTGCTCGTTACGTGGACACTCATATTTGTATGGTGTTGTGCCGTCAGTTGCCCCATCTAAATCAACGGTAACAACGTTTTCCGACTCCATGATGCAGTCAGTACCATCTTCTTGAACATCAAGATAGTGGTAGTCCGTGCCATACTCATACATACCCGTTTTTTCATTACCACCTGGGCCTGTACCAATCTCTGCGTGCGCGATACCTTCCCAACGTTTAATGATTTCACCACTATGAGCATCAAGCATAGTGAAAGGTCGGGATGGGTGTCCTTGGCCTTCAACTAAGTAAGAAACCACATAAATCAAGCGAGTTTTGTCGCCATCTTGGTAAACATAAAGCTTATCTTGCGTGTTGGATAACGACTTATCACCTGTTAGGCCAGTTTTAATGTCCTTACTTGCTAGCTCTAAGGCTCGAGCTCGATTGAAAGAAGGCTTAACAAACTTACGATCAACGCCTGTCATCTTGACATAGTTACCCTGAACCGACTTAAGCGCACCACCTCGGAAACTTTGCGTTGCATTTAGGTAGTGCCCCCAAACAGGTACACCCCAAATGTTTTGTTGAACCTTAACTTTGTGAATACCACGCTTCTGTATGTTGACCTGCTTTACCATTTTGAAGCTAGAGGAATTATCCACACCAAGCTGAGAGTTCAGCCCAGAAAAAGAAGTAAAGTTGATGGGTTTGCTCAGATAGACTGACTCACCGGCATGTGCTGACATTGAAAGAGCACTGGCTACGGCTACAGCCAATAGACGGTTGTCTAATTTCATTATGATTCTCCTTATCATGGCATTGATAAATGCCACTAGAACCATAACACTAATGATTAAAAAAAATACTACCCATTTTTAACATCAATTTAATAAATCAAACATGTGTACAATAAATTTAACTTATAATTTATAAAATCATACAGTAAAAATACAAATGTCTTGTTGTATCGATTTAATTACACAAAACGCAAAGGGATATTTGTATATAATATTAACTAATACAAATAAATGCTTCACCATAAGAGCAAATAAAATACCAATGCCAGAATAATTAACTAGTTATATGGATATTCAGATAGATTATATTGGGATATAAACAAATAATATAGTGACTCATTAACGATGATAAAACCCCTTGTAATAATATAATAAAAATTATATTAACTTAATTTTATGACATAAATCATAAATAAAACTGGATAAGTGAATGACATTATTCCATTTTTTTAGAATAAAAGAATTTAAATAAACCATACCTTTTTATCGTCTGTGTCTCTATAAAGAATAAATGACTTTTCGCAGTTTGAATTAGGTCATGCTGAACATAAAGTAGATCTAAAGTGCTAGGGCGAGAATTATCATGTTCGTATCAAGAGGTAAACCTCAGCAGAGTTTAAATGCTGCTGAGGTAGGGTATAGATTTGTTGAGAGTAATGACTAATTAACGTCCATATTTTGCCATTGCCGCTTGTTCTTTGGGTACAATGGTTTTTCCGATCGGTGCTAAAGAGATGTAGGCCAATTTCAGGTGTTGGAGAGCAAATGGAATCCCTATTATAGTTATAAAACAAGCGACCGCAGACATGATATGCCCAATGGCTAGCCACATTCCTGCAAATATAAACCAAATAACATTACCAATGAGCCCCAAAGTTCCAGTACCTATATCTTTTTGCTTGGTCAGTTCATCACGAGCAACAGCCTCGTGACCAAAAGGAAAAAAGGAAAACTTTCCTATAACAAAGCAGGCTCGCCCCCAAGGTATTCCCACTATACTGATAAACGCAAGTAGACCAAAGAACCACCACATTAGTCCCATCATGACTCCGCCCAGCACAAACCACAGAATATTACCTATCGTTCTTAACACCTGATTTTCTCCTCATCAAAACCCTAGCATCGGCTCTATTATCATTAATTATTCTGAATCGAGAATGAACATCAGAACAAAAATCATGATAAGCCTTGCCATACCGCTGTCACACCACTGATAGTACAAAGTAGCAGGGCTGCGAGACGAATTGTTTCTTTAGGTAAACTCTGAGTGGTTGCCAGTGCTAACTTGTAACCAAGCCAGCTTGCAGGAAGTAAAGGCACGGTTATCCATAAATGGTGGAATGTCAAAAAGCCAACTGGAACCTGAACAATTAAAGACATAGCTGAGCTAAAGACAAAAAACGCCGAGAGGTTTCCTCTGAGTTGATTCGCTTCTTGGTGTTGTAGTAATAATGCCATTGGGGGACCACCAATCCCTGAACTGGTGCCAAAAAAACCAGAGAAAAAGCCCGCTATCCCCATCCTTGATGAAGTAGGCTCGATACGAAATGGCAGTAGACTCACTCCGACAGCTAACAATACTAATAAACCCAACCATAAAGCTAAAATGTCAGTCGATACCATCACAAGCAGTAAACCACCAGCAACCGAACCGGGGACACGACCGATTAATGCCATTTTAAGCCCTCCTATTTCGACACTCTCTCTATGTTTGAGGGCATTGAGAATCGAAATGTATAGAGCAACTAAACATATAGGTGCTGGCACGTAATCTGGTGATATCAAAAAAAGTAAAGGCGCAGCAACGATAGCCAAACCAAAACCTATTGCTGTTTGAACGAATGAGCCCAAAAAAATCAAAAACGCCGCAATTAATGCTTCGCCGGTTATCCATTCACTGTACATATCGGTTAAGACTTTGTTAAATTAGAGTCTTTATCATACTCTAATTTTGTCGTTTAGCTCCTTCTCAAAAGTGAGTTTCTGACATTTATTTAACTTGATCATAATTAGAGTTCATCCAAGTGTTGCAGATAGTATTCCGCTTTTTGCAAAATTTTTCCTTGAGCATCATCGTCAAGATTGTCCCACGAACGATAAATCATGCCCACGCGAGGGTTTTGGGTGAGAAGCTCCCTGTGTTTATGCATAAAACGCCAGTACAAACTATTCAGTGGACAAGCATTAGGCTCTGACTTGCCTTTCACATCGTAGTGGCAGCTTTTACAATAGTCACTCATTCTATTGATGTAAGACCCACTCGCTGCGTAAGGTTTTGTTCCAACGATTCCACCATCGGCAAATAAAGCCATACCCCGTGTATTCGGCATTTCAACCCACTCGATTGCATCGACATAGATCCCTAAATACCAGTCATCGACTTGATCTGGTTCTATCTCAGTGAGAAGGCAGAAGTTTCCAGTTACCATTAAACGTTGGATGTGATGGGCATAAGCAAACTCTAGAGACTGACCAATCGCCTCTTTTACACATGACATTTTGGTATCACCTGACCAAAAATAGTCTGGTAGATCGCGACGAAACTGAAAGTGATTACGCTCAGCATAATCGGGCATATTGGCCCAATACACACCTCGAATGTACTCTCTCCAGCCCAAAATTTGGCGAATAAACCCCTCTACCTGAGCAATATCAACCTCAGAGTTCGCTTCATAGGCTGATAGTGCACTATCTATCACCTCTAATGGGTCTAACATCTTAGTATTCAGCGCAAAAGAAAGTCGGCTATGATACAGCGACCATTTAGCTTTGTGTTCTTTGGTCATTGCATCTTGAAAGCGGCCGAAGTTTGGTAGGCATATTGAGCAGAAGTGAGCTAAAAGCGTCAGGCTTTGATTGCGATTTATCGGCCATAAAAGCGGTCCAGACATGTGCCCTATGGTTTTAATTTTGTGTTCATCTATAGATTTCAATACCTCAGAAACATCGGTGCTAAAAAGTAAAGGCGAAGGTAGGGTCTCTATATCTGACGTTTTGAGCTTACTTCTGTTGCTGGCGTCGTAATTCCATTTCCCACCAACAGGTTTGTTCCCATCCATCAAAATGCCAAATTTCTTGCGCATCTTACGATAGAAATGTTCCATCATGATGTGTTTCCCTGTCGGAAAAAACTGTTCAATCTCATCATATGGCAACAGAAAGTGCTCAGTCTCGACACATTCAATATGACATTCCAAGAGAGTAAATCCCTTCAAAGCGCTCAATAGACGATATTCATCAGGCCTTTGATACTCAAACCGTGTCGCATCGGCTTTTTGCACGACAAATTGTATAAGATCAGTGATAGCCTCAAAGTCTTTGGTTTGATCAAGCCTTAAGTGCTCAACTTGATGCCCCATCTCTCGTAGTTCATTGGCAAAGGCCTCCATAGCGCAAAAAAATGCACAAACTTTTTGGACATGATGCTTAACATAGGTTGCTTCTGTATGAAGCTCAGCAATCACATATAAGACAGAGCTATCTGCTTTTTTAAACCATGAATGACGAGCGTTGAGTTGATCTCCCAGAATGAGACGAACGGTACGATACCCCATATTAGTTGTCTCCTTTAGCGGGTTCTATCGGCCAGTCCACCATATCTACTTGATCTAATTGTCTCATCACCGCTTTACCTTGCCATTTTTTGATAAAGGTTTCATCTGGGTCGTACATCTGAGTTTGCTTATCTAAATTGAACTGGCGAGATCCCCTCGGATCAGCTCCGACACCTGCCAGATATTGCCAGTTTCCCCAATTTGAAGCGACATCATAATCAATGAGCTGAGTTTCAAAATACGCTGCGCCATAACGCCAGTCGAGCTCAAGTTCATGAATCAAACAACTTGCTACCAACTGCCTACCGCGATTGGACATATATCCGGTCGCCTTCATCTGCTTCATACAAGCGTTAACAATAGGAAATTGTGTTTCGCCTTGTTTCCATTGCTGAAACCGATAACCGTAAAAGCTCGTTAACGGCGTCTGTCGGTTTATGCCCGAGAAATGAAACAAGCGTGCTCGCCACTTTCTCGCATACCATCGAAAGTACTCTCTCCAGAGTAGTTCAAAAAAAATCCAATAGGTTGAATCATTGGCACCTTGCTTACTCTCAAATTCTTTGAGTAAAATAAAAATTCTCTTTGGGCTTATGCATCCCAAAGCCAACCATGGTGAAAACTTTGTTGAAAATTCAATACCATCTAGCCCGTTACGATTCTGCTTATACTGCTTAGCCAAGTGACCCGAAAAATAGTGTTCACAATGAGCCATTCCTTCTTGCTCTCCACCTAAAAACTGCTTGCAAAGTCTTGATTGAAAAGCGTTTGAATCCATATAGCCTGACACGATTGGTGGTAATTCCGAAATTTTCGGCGTCAAGCCTATGGGAAGATGCTCTACTTTCTTTCTGAACTGAGTGAACGTGTTGGGCAGGTCTTGCAATGGAAAAGGTAATAATGCTTCACTAAATAGGTTATTTACCGGTAGCTGAGTGCAAATGAGTTGAGGGTATAGGCGGGATAATGATTCAACCGTACTCTGTTCATTAGACCCGGGGAACAAATCACAGTAGAAGTGGGTAACCCTATATTGTTTGATAAAATCCGAGAGTATATCGAAAGCTTCACCATGTAGAACGATAAGCTTCTGACCCAAACTGCCAAGTGTTTGGGATAAGGATGCGACACTCTGAGACAAGAAGGCTTGTCTCTGTTCACCCAATTCTCGCTCTTGTGAATATTGGCAAAGATACTGGTCCACACTAGGAAAACAATAAAAACAAATCAACCGATCCACTTCTCGAGAAGCTTTGAAAAGTAGATCATTGTCCTGAACTCTTAAATCACAATGAAACCAATATAGTCCAATCTTTTCACTCACTCTAGACTCTCCCATTTTGTCTTTAATGAGTGTTACGAAAAAATTCGTATTCAGGACTTATAGGGGGTGAAATTTCTATGAATTTCTTCTTCTCTCGATTCAAGTAATGCTAGCGCAGTCTCGTTGAAGATTTCCGATAACACTAATGTAGTCGAATGATTATGCCATGAGAACTTGGACAGACGTGCTATACCTTTTTCAAACTCATACCCTGAATCGAACTGATCAATTCCTCGGCTACACACTCCAAATTGATAGGGTCCTCGACTCACTGAGTCGCCAGTAAATAGTAGTTGTTCGCCAAGAGACCGCCCATCTAAGCCCAAAAACGCATTGATTGTCGACCTATCCGCAGAAAACAGATAGGACTTAGCCCAAACCAAAGGATACTCACCATCACACAGTATTACTTCACGGGCATAGAGAGGAGCTTCACTTTGTTGCGTAAGTTTTCTTATATTGAAATTTAAACACACAAACCTAAGAGCCTGAGTTAACGACCCTCTATACTTCATCATCTCAGGAACTATAGATGAGTCCATAATATTTATTTTCATACCACCACCATAGGTACGTCGGCAAATTTTGATACACCTTTATTAAAACAAGATAGATTAACACCGAAGGGTGAGTAACCTAGGCATAGATAGGGTTTGGGTTTAGGCACTCGTATTGTCTCAGGCAAAGATCGAATACTCACAGCATAGATTTTTATCTTGCTTTCAAGAATGGCAAAAAGTGCAACACAGCGTTGCTTTAAGTATTGATTAGAATATGTTATTTGACGATATCATGAATAAAAATCGTATACTATGAATTGGAACTTAAATGATCTTCCCGTATTTATCGCCGTTGTAAGGTCGGGCGGAATGTCAAAAGCTGCAGGACAGCTTGGTATACAAAAGTCCAGTGTCAGTCGTGCAATTTCTAGGCTTGAAGAGTCGCTGGAAATTAAGCTCATAGAGCGCAACACTCGCCATCTAAAACTTACATCAGATGGACAACAATTCTTCAATCAAGTGGAACCCTTAGTTAAAAACTTAAATCACATCAAACAACAGGTATACTCGCAAAGTCTTAAAGGACCTTTATCAATAGCGACTACGTTTGCTTTTTCACGTGAGATTTTATCGCCTAAGCTAACAACCTTTACTGAGCGTTATCCGGAGATAAGACTGTCTATCCGAAGTATGTCAAACAAAGCGCGCCTGCTTGAAGATAACTTTGATCTGGCTATTCAACTCGGAGATTTGGCACCTTCAGGCTTCTACGCTAAGACTCTAGTTACAGTCACCCTACTCTGGTTCTGTGCGCCCGATTATCTGCACGCAAACCCAGAGCTCAAACAGTCAACACCAGACACACTTTTACCACATGTTAACTTCTACCATGATCAAGAGAACAATCAGCCTGAGCTGTATATGAATGGCCTAGATGGCATCAAGCAGAAAGTTGTATTTCCACATGCGAATCAGCTTGACGATGTGCTAATGGTAAGAGATCTGGTCGCTTCTGGAAATGGGGTTTCTCTATTACCCGATATCTATTGTCGTCAGTTGTGCCGTGAAGGGAAGCTAATACAAATTGCGCAAGAAATTAGTGTTTTCCCTAAAGTGGCAATCTCAGCAGTTTATGCCAGTAAAATGACGCAATCACCGCGCTTGAAAGCCGTGATTCAATTTATGGAGGAAATCAGCCAAGAATATATAAGGCAATAATCTGAATGTGGTACTAATCAATCAAGCGCACCACAAGGGAGCCTGGCGCACGCACAGATTCAACATTATGACTAATCACCGTGCCTTGAGTCGGAGCACGGTAGGTATGAATTTCGTCACCAAAACTATTATATTGTGTTGCTAACACCTGCCCTGTTTCGACAGCCTCAAGCAAAGAAACATGGCAAATAACAAAGCCTCCTTGCTCTGCTCTTATACTTGTTATGCGACTCCCTTCAACACATGGTTTTTTCTGTTTATCAACTTGACCATCAATAATTTTATAGTGCTTACAAATGTTTAAGATCCCATGAGCAGCACGCTCTATCATGTTAATATCCGTATATCGACCAATGCCCACTTCAATCGTGATCGAGGGGATGCCCGCTTGGTTATACACGGTTTCCAAAATGCCCGGATCCCCGGGATCATTTAAGATAACATCTGGGCAAACTAGCCTTGCCATCTTAATCGCATCATCCAGTCTGTAATCCGCAAAGGCATACAGAGGATACGCTGAACCACTGGTTTGTGAATGAAGATCGATAGCCAGATCCGCATTGGGCTGAAGTAGGTTTTGCCAAAGGCTGTTGGCGTAACGATTAGCATCATCTCCGTTAGGACTACCAGGGAAGATACGATTGAGGTTTGCCGATGAACTATCAGGAGCCGCAGAATGAAAGTCTCGGCTGTGGCGAGCTATACCTGATAGGTTCACGGTAGGCACTATGGTAATACAACCTGTAATCGTTTGATTTTCCAGCACTCTTGCCAGTTTCTGAGCAGTCAAAATCCCGTTTTGTTCATCACCATGAATACCTGCGGTAATGACGATACGTTTACCAGGTTTACTACCTTTAAAAACTCTCACAGGCAAAGTTTGAGGGTGACCAATTGCATCAGTTGCAACAGCGAACCAAAACTTGTGTTCTCCTGGCTCTAAAGTATCAACATCTAATGTCTGTATAGTCGGATACATAGGCACTATGCATTCATTCAATGTTTTACTCATTCGATCACTACCTCATACATCCTGAGTACTCAAGCTTCATCATATGCTTGCTGGCGACGCATATTGTCCAAAATAATCCCTGTAGCCATAGCCACATTAAGTGATTCAGCCCCACCAAATAAGGGAATAGTAATTTTGTCAGTCACAAACTGCGCTGCGGCTTCACGAATACCATGAGATTCACTCCCCATCAGTAAAATACCCTGGCCTGAAAAACTTGTTTTGTGGACGCTATCACCTTGCAGAAATGCTCCATAAATAGGAACCTCAGACTGCTCAAGATATTCAGGCAAGTCAAGCTGCGTCACTGTCACTCGGCCAAAACTGCCCATAGTAGCGCTAATAGTTTTCGGATTGTACGGATCTGCGCAATCTCTACTCGCAACGATGTGCTTTATACCATACCAATCGGCAACACGGATTATGGTTCCCAAATTTCCTGGATCAGAAACACCATCTAGTCCAATAATAACTCCCTCTGCTTTAGGTACCTTGGTATCCGGTATCTCAACAACTGCAATCGCAGCATTATTGCTCACGAGAGTACTGACTTTGGTAAGTTCATCTTCCGTTGCTTGCACACACTCAAAACGATTAAGCTCATCGTGATAAGAGGCCAGAAAACCTGCCGTTGCAAAAATATGCTTGGTTTTTAAGTTACTGTTTGCTAACTCGAGTACGTTTTTTTCTCCTTGGACTAAAAACAGTCCCTGAGCTTTACGCTGTTTTTTCTGGCCTAAAGCACGCAAAAGTTTGAGCTGATTTTTCGAAATCATAATAAATCCAAGGTAAAAGGGTAAAAAAACACCCTTATTAAAAACGTGCGAGATTATAGAGTAAAGCTCTGGTTAGCTAAAGTGCTTAGCAAATATTCGCTCAGTTCCAGCGAAGAATACGCACCTCATTGCCCTCTTCTGGTTTGGCTGGAATATTCAAAGATAGAATCAGGGATACACCTGCCATTATCGCCCCGATGTAGAAAACAGCCGCAGGAGATACAAGCCAAATAAAGCCAAAAGATACGGGAATGAATACCGCCGCTATATGATTAATAGTAAAAGAAACACCTGCGGTAGAGGCCATATCTGCAGGATCAGCTATTTTTTGCAAGTACGTTTTTATAGCCAATGCTAAAGCAAAAAACAAATGATCGATAACATACAAAGCTGCCGCCCACTGGGCACTCTGCACTAAGGCATAACCCACAAAGACACCAATGAGACCAATGTATTCAAACATCAAGGCCTTACGTTCACCCACTTTTCCAATATAGCGACCAATCTTTTTAGCAAATAAGAAGTTAAACAAATAATTGATTAAAAATAGCAGAGTAATATCAGCAGCCGTGTAACCAAATCGTTCAACCATCAAAAATCCTGCAAATACAGTGAATATTTGTCTTCGGGCGCCACTCATAAAAGTTAAGGCGTAATACAACCAATATCGTTTTCTCAATACTAGCTTTTTGTTTTGCTGAACCTCGGTTTGAAACTGGGGAAATACCAAGGCCATCCACGCCACAAGTGCAAAACCTATCCCCCCGAAAATAAGATAAACCCATTGGTAATCCAGACTAAAAACTTCCAAACAGACCCAAAGCGCACCATAGGTAAATAAAGATGCAAGGGCACCAATTGAAATAAACTTACCCAGCATTTCTGGCGCTTCATCTTTTGACAACCATTGCAGAGACAAAGACTGCTTCAGCGTTTCAAAATAATGAAAACCTGTCGACATGAGAAGTGTGGTGAAAAGTAACCCAAATAGAGACGGAAAGAACCCCGTAATCGCGGTGCCTAAGGTCAAGGCGCCAAGTGCAAACAAAATGAACTTTTGCTCTCGAATGAACACCAGAACAAAGACAGCTGTGAACGCCAGAAAGCCAGGGATCTCACGTACACTTTGCAGCAATCCAATATCTGAACCATCAAAATTCGCACGCTCAACAACAAAGTTGTTGAGCAGCGCCATCCAACTAGAAAACGCAATCGGCACAACAATAGAGATAATAATTAAGAAATTCTGAGGAGTTTTCCAGCTAGAGTGATGAGTCATGATTAAGTCCTTTTAAACCAGTAGGCTTAGCTTAAATCCGTCCAAACCAATAGACAAATTTATTTACAATTAATTCACCAAGAAAAATTAAATTGCATAACTCTCAGTTGCATAAACTCACGAAAACATTAAGGTCTCCCAATCCTTGGGTAAAATCTAGCACACCCCTGTACGATAAATGAGCATTCTAAACTTTGACTAGGTCGATTTATAATTATAATATCATCAATAAGGACATCATTTTGTTGGAGGCTAGATGGAACTAAAGGAAGAGGATCATTCAGATCGTCTCTCGAATCCTTCTTCGGAGAAAGGTTTTACATCGATCAACAGTACTGATGCCCTTGCGATGCTAGAGCATGGCGGCGAGCTAACCGTCACTATAACGACACCTGTTGGCCGTGCGTTTAGTTGCAAAACACTATTCATTGGCGCTCACTCACACAACCTTATCCTAGCCGAACTGCCAAATTTGTCTCTCGAAGATACAGGATTTTTCTTCCAGTCAGGTTTTTGGGCAACAATCAGGGCGATTTCACCGCGTGGTGAAGGTGCCTTAGTGTCATTCAAAACACAACTAGAATACGTTTTACACAGCCCAATCCCAATCGTGGCATTTAATATTCCAAATACTATGCAGGTGAATCAACTGCGTAGGGAGCCGAGGTATAACCTCGACCTTCCCGCAAGCGTGAAATGTCAGGGAATAAAAATGGAATGTCAAATGCGAGACTTGTCTGTCCATGGCTGTCGTTTTGTCACATCACCTTTAAGCAAAGCTTTTCAAGTCGGCGATGAAATTACAGTCTGCATTCACGAAGCATTGGCGAAAAAACACCAGTTCCAGTCAATGTCTGGACATGTCCGTAATTCCCAAAGTTCAATCCACTATGCTAGTTATGGCGTAGAATTTGATGAAAAAGGCATTGAGGGCTCCAAGCTTCTGCTATCCAAGCTCAAATTTAGCGGCAACAAACTTATCCTCAGATAGGCTTGTCGCTCTGCACTAAACATAAACTAGGTGCGATATTGAATAAGTGTGTCTGACAAGGACTCTGACGCCTTGGTTAGATTACTGATACCAATTGATGATTGTTCAGCCACTTCACGAATCGTATTCGCTGTAGAGCGGATATCACTCAGCTCAGAAGCGATATTATTAACAACCGTGCTTTGCTGCTCAGCAGACGTTGAGATTTGAATGTTCATATCCATGAGTGACTGTGCAGAATTGAAAATTGAACGTATGTCATCGCCAACCTCTTGGGTCATTTGACTGCTTGTCCGTGCTTGTTCAACCGTTTTCTGAGTGATATGAGCAATATTACCACTTTCAGATTGTAGCTTTTCGATCATTGATTGAATTTCAATGGTTGCTGATTGTGTACTGCCGGCAAGTGCACGGACTTCATCTGCGACTACAGCAAAGCCACGACCTTGCTCTCCTGCTCTTGCCGCTTCAATCGCTGCGTTTAACGCCAATAAGTTGGTCTGCTCAGACACCCTATTAATCGTAGTAATGACTTCATGAATCTCGGCCGTCTTTTTGTTCAGAGCTTCTACCGATTGAGAGGATTGCTCAATATAACCCAAAAGCTGGTCTATCTGAGCAATGGTAAGTTGAACACGCTTTTGGCTTTGCTCAATGTGCTGCATGTCACTTTCCGTTCTATGCATTGCTTGCTGGGCTATGCTAGAGACTTCTTTCGCAGACGCCGTCATTTCTTCCATCGCCGTAGCAACCGAATCTAAAGAAGTATATTGATAATGAATCTGATCCTCACTGAGCTTGGCTTCTTGCTCAAAACATGCTGATGTTTCACTTAAAGTATCGGTATTGGCCTTAACCTTGTTCACGAGATCAGTTAGCGTATCCATAGCATCATCTAACGCACAACCGATAGTACCAAACTCATCGCGCCCTGGGTGGAAACCCAAACGGGAGGTTAGATCTCCAGCCGCTATTTTTTGCGTTGTAGTATGCAAAACCCATAGCGCACCGCCAATAAAAGTCGCGGTCCAATAGGAAAAAAGAGCAAAAGGTACCAGCCAAATACCCGCCCACATAAAATCATATATAGCTCGGGAGCGCGCTTGACGATCCTGTGCTTGATTATCAAATGTGAGTTGGTAAATCGAACCATCAGAGGTTTTTTTAGATACAGTTGCGACGCCATTTTTATATCTAGGCTCACTAACAAGTTCAACCTTACTAATATCAACTTGACTCTCTATGGAATTGACAGGTACTGCATGAATGATGGCATCCAGTCGCTGATGTGCAATCTCAATCGCCCGAGATTCTATTTGCTGCAATTGCGAATAAAACCCGTTCCCAGCAATACTTCCTATGGCCACTAAAAAAAGAACGAACAGTATCCATACTTTGTCGTTGATAGACATTTTTATGAACAATTTATCTATCGTTCTAAATTTGACTTCTTTCATCTTAATTCACTCGTCCTATTATTGGTCATTTCAATATGAGATATCGATTTTTTGAGCTACCGAACTATAAGATTGATTTATGAGATTAGAATCAAGCATCAATTGAAAGATGAACCTATTGAATTGTTATTTATGAGATCTAAGGCTTTGTTATACAAATCATCGTACTGCAATCAGTAGTTTGATGTAACTCACATATACAACTAGAAGAGTATTTGTCTTCAAAAAGAGTATGATGCAGAATGAGTGACGTTTTTAAATCGTCTACAAGGGCAAGGAATGCAAATTAAAGTAGATAAATTAAATCACCCTAAAGTGATAAAACTCCTTGAAGAACACATGGAAGATATGAATGCTACATCACCACCGGAGAGCGTTCATGCATTGGATCAAAAAGAATTGCAACAACAAGGCACCATAGTTTGGACAAGTTGGAAAGAAGATGAATTACTAGGGTGCGCCGCGATCAAGCCCATCTCTAACTCACATGTCGAATTAAAATCAATGCGCACTGCTGAAAAGGCACGTAATCAGGGGGTCGCATCCGCATTATTGTCACATATCATCGTTCAAATGAAGAATGATGGATACCAGCGTATTAGCCTAGAGACTGGATCCATGTCATTTTTCAAACCAGCAAGAGAGCTGTACAAAAAATTCGGCTTTAAGTACTGCTCTCCCTTTGCAAACTATCAACCCGACCCTAACAGTAACTTTATGACCTTAGAGCTAAACTGTTAACCGTAAAGCTAAGTGATGATAACTATACCTGCTTAATCTTTTGTCTTTTCCGAGTAAGTTGAGCAGGTGAAAATCCAGTCACTAACATAGTCCCCGATAGAACTAGAAATGTACCCAAAAAGGTATTTAGTCCTAAAGGTTCCCCTAAAATAAGGGCGCCCCATAGAATACCGAATACGGGCACCAAAAATGTCACTGACAAGGCAGAAGAGGCGCCTTCATCAACAACTAATCTAAAGTAAAGTAAATAGGCTACACCCGTACACAGAACTCCTAACACCAATACCGACCACATTTCTGCTATAGAAGGCTCTCCTTGCATAGGTACAAAAGGAAGTAAAGGCAGAATCCAAAGCATCGCAGCCCACATGTTGCCATGCGCATTGTCAAAGGCATCAATACGTGGCGCTGTTTTGGTATAGTTGGTTGCTACACCATAACTGCAAGCAGCCATCATACCTGCTGCAATAGGCAATATAGCATCTATACCTATGTTAACTGCATCTAGACCAACCAATACAATGACTCCAGTGACTCCCATCCCCATGCCAATTAACGCTTTAGGTGTCAAAATAGCTTTGTGCCAAAAAACACCTATTAAAGCTCCCCAGATCGCCGCCGTAGAGTTAAGCACCGCAAGAGTTGAGGCGTTAAGGGTTTGAACTGCATAGGCGAACAATAAGAATGGTAGTGCTGAATTCAATAAGCCTATAATCATGAAATGCTTAAAGTTAACCCAAAAAGCTAGCTTTTTTCGCAAATAAATAGAAACCAGAAATAAACTAAGCCCGGCAAAACCAACTCTAAACTCAATCAGAAATGCTGGGCCAAAGGTAAAAGTCGAAATCTTCATGAAGAGAAAAGAACTGCCCCAAATGGCAGCAAGACAAATTAAGCGTAAAAAGCTCGCTGTAGACATTGGTTACCTCGCTATTGTTTTCGCCTAATGTGAGCGAATTAGCGATAATAATCAATCAAAAGTTATGATTTATTAATAAATGTAAATCAAGAAGGTAGGTTTGTAACATTGTAAATGTTTGGTAATAAAAGCATCAATGTCGGAGTAATAAACCGCTAAGCTTTATCTATATTTGACTGAGTAAAATCAAGGTTCTGATCAGAAGAAGGCGCATTAGCTGAAGCTTCATCACTCGCCGGTTCTGTGGATACAGTATCTTGAGGCGCTTCGGCATCGTTATCAGGATCTTGTTCCTGCAAAACTTCTTGATCTTCTAGGATAATACCCCGCTTATAAAGCTTATTTAAGGCTTTAATTACCGAGTGCTTACCCACCTTATTCTCACGAATTTTCTTCAAGATAGGCTTAGCAAGAGATTGCAAGCCCACAACCGTATCAACACCAATAGTTAGAGCGATTTGATCACGAAGCCCTGCCGCTTGTTTATGGCCAAGATGAGCAGCAACGAATAACCAGATATATGCCACACATTCTCCATCAGGTGGCCTTTTCATCCATGCCTCAGCGACTTGATACATGGATTCAGTATGCCCTTTTTCAGCAGCTCGCTCCATCCAGTAACAGCCTTTGAGGAAATTAGGTGCAACACCAATCCCATTCAGATAGTTTTGACCAAGCTTTAAACGCCCTTCATTACTTCTCATCGCAGCTGCTTTTTGGTAGTACTGAGTCGACAGGCTTGGATTAGGCTCTGGGTTTCTGGGCGATACGAACCATTCACCTAAAAATAGCTGAGCTTCGACATAGTTACTATCTGCAGCATTTCGCATAACTTGAACGGCTTTCTCTACATTTTGCTCTGTACCCAGACCATTAAAGAGTGCAGTCGCCATCTCAAATTTATGAGGCATACTACCTTCTTGAGCTTGGATACACACTTGCCAAAATTTTGCTTGTTCTTTTAAAACAACATCGTTCAGTTTCTCACTCAGGCGTACAATACCAAACATACCAGTGGTATTATCAAGCTGAGCCGCTTTCGTATACCAGTAAACTGCATCTTTCTGGTTCATCCGCTCAGCTTCTTTAGCGAGGAACAAAATCGTTGGTATATCTCCACCTTCGGCTTTTTTGACGCGATCTTTCTCTTCTTGCTGGCGATTTTTTTCCAGTGCTTTGCGCTTGGCAATGCCACGCTCTACGCGCTCTTGCTCTAATCTCTTTTTGCGCATTTGTAATACAAGCATCCATATGAAGGTGCCCAGTAATAACAAACCCGTTGCGCCAATCGCTATCCCTATCAAATTCATCAGCTTACTTTCTTCACATATAATTCAAAACGGTTTTATTTGTATAGACCCAGATTATCCTGAGGCTTGATGCATTTACCTTTATTATCTAAGTGTACAGTACTCTTAGGATTAGTTGATGAATAAAGTGAAAAATCGCCCTCAAGATCAAATATTAGCCCTTATTTCTCGGTGGAAAGTTTTACTAGTAAAAGCGTTTATAAAGGCGCATTTAAAACTCAATAAAATCAAAATTTGAGCAATGTGGATGGAAAACGATAGCTTGGAATTGGATCTTATTTTATAATGAAAAATAACAAATCAAAGTGCTAGTATTTTTCATCAGAGGTTATCAATGAGACTCATCCCATTACGCAGTGCAGCTCAAGTCGGTCAGTGGGCTGCAGCACATATTGCCAAGCGCATTCATCAATTTAACCCATCAGAAGCACGCCCTTTTGTGCTAGGACTTCCAACTGGCGGCACGCCGCTAGCAACTTATAATGCATTGATAGACCTTTATAAAGCAGGAAAGGTAAGTTTCAAAAACGTAGTTACCTTTAACATGGATGAATACATCGGCATACCCGCTGAACATCCAGAATCATACCGCTCATTTATGTATAACAACTTTTTTAATCATATTGATATTCAAGAGAAAAATATCAATCTCTTGGATGGGAACGCCAACAATCATGAAGCCGAGTGTCAGCGCTATGAAGATAAAATAAAATCTTATGGCCACATCAACTTATTCATGGGTGGCGTCGGTAATGATGGACATATCGCCTTTAATGAGCCTGCTTCCTCATTATCTTCTAGAACCCGAATAAAAACGCTGACTGAAGATACTCGTCTTGCTAACTCTCGTTTCTTTGGCGGTGATATCAACCAGGTTCCGAAATACGCGCTAACCATAGGTGTGGGCACACTCCTCGACGCTGAAGAAATTATGATATTAGTGACTGGGCATAACAAAGCACTTGCACTAGAAGCCGCTGTGGAAGGATGCGTTAATCATCTTTGGACAGTGTCTGCGCTGCAGCTTCACCCTAAATCTGTGATTGTGTGTGACGAGCCTTCGACTCAAGAATTGAAAGTCAAAACCGTGAAATACTTTACTGAATTAGAGGCGGAAAATATTAAGGGCTTTTAGTAAAATAGCTCCATAGTTAGCTATCGGCTAGCCGTCATCAAGCTTGATTCACCTTGAGTCGGGCTTGATAGCTATGCGTTAACAACCCATAGCTACAAGGTGAACTTTTGGCTCATTCGACAAAAGTGTAAGTTATCAATCAAGTTTGCCACTGGCTCAAGGCTAGTTTCCACAAACTTTACCCCAATCTTATTATAACGACCTGTTGTTTTAACATTACGAACCACGGCTTCAAGTACTTCTGAAGACACCGATTCTTCACCACCTTTATCTTCAATACGCAAAGAAATAATGTCACCGACTCTGTGTTTGGCTAAATCACGCTCTAAAACAACAAGACAGCCATGGCTCGAAATATCTCGTACCTGACAGCTAAAGTTATGGCTAGTGGGAGCCAGTATGCCATCTAGAGCTAGCTCCAAACGGGCACTTTCTCTCAAACCAGAAGCAACTTGAGTTGCCAAAGGAAGAGAGATCAGAAAAAGGCTGTTTTCTCCGGCATCAATGACATATTCAACCTTACTTTTGAAATAAATTCGAGCACCACCTCCTGATTCAGAAATCACACACGCTTTGATAGGAAATCCACGCTGAAAAAACACAGCGAGTTCTTTTGGCGATGCATTAGGAGTTTCAAGCAACATCAAGTTGTTGGAGTGCAGACCCACATATTTGGTTTTACCTTTAAATATTTTCCCTGTTGGGGTCATGATAAAGAAAGCAACTTCACTTAGTGGCTTAACATCACTGAAAACGTCTTCACCATATTGAACACTTTCCAGACTGGGCGATTGTGCCTCTTGCTCCTCTTGAGCTGATTTAAGCTCCGCTACATCTTCCGGTTCTTGGGGCTTTTGTTTTGCCATAACATCAATCCAAACCGTAAATTTAGTCGTGCCTTTAAGTGTATACCCAATTCGCTCATACCAACAAAATTAAGCGCTCGCAATTCGTAATTTCATCCAATAGCAAGTCCATTTAAAACCACCAATTAAACATAGATAAGCCCAAGGTTCACAAAAGTCGACTAAATACAATCTTACTGAAAGTAAACAATAAAGGCACATATCTATGGCACCTGTATCTATTCAAAACTCGGTAGGAAACAAAGCTTACAACAGTCCTGAGGACGTCAAAAAGATCCAAACTATGCTTAATAGTCTCGCGAATAAAATTCACCTAAAACCACTTCTTGTCATTGACGGCCAGATTAAGGGCAACTTTGAACTTTCCCCCACTTGCCAGGCTATCGGACTTTTTCAAACATCCGTACTTTGCTTTAAAAAACCTGACTATCGTGTCGATGTAAATGGAAAGACTCATAAGCAACTCAACTGCATGTGTATGGACAAAGTTTCCAGTCTATTTCTGCCTTCCATTGAGCCAGTTTTAGGCTTGAGCCAGCAAGATTATCTGTTTGCTTCTAAAGCGCTTGACTGCGATATCGCAGCCATCAAAGCCGTCTCCGACGTTGAATCAAACGGTAGTGGCTTTTTGAGATCGCTCAGACCTAAAATTTTATTTGAAGCTCATCAGTTTTCAAAATACACCCAGCGAGTATTTGATGGTTCATATCCAAACTTGTCTAGCAAAGCTTGGAATCCATCTTTATACAGTGGGGGTGAGAGTGAATATCTGCGATTGCAACAAGCCATGGAGCTAGATAGATACGCAGCACTAATGTCGACCTCTTTTGGCCGCTACCAAATCATGGGGTTTAACTATCAAGCGGCAGGCTATAATAATATCGAAGCTTATGTTCGTGACGTATTCTTGTCCGAAGCAAATCACCTCAAAGCCTTCACGAATTTTATTAAGTCAAATGTGACGCTACTTAATGCAATACAAACCCACAACTGGCCTCGATTCGCTCTACACTACAACGGCTCTGGCTTTGCTCAGAATCACTACGATGAAAAGCTCGCTGCCGCTTACAATAAATATTGTGCTGAATAGGATTCAAACATATGAGTCTTGAAAACATCAAACAAAGACTGCGCTCCCATATCAAACCGATTGGTGTCGCGGCCATCGGCTTTTTGTCCGCAGCAGCTATTCCAATCTGGCAAATTTATTTCGTAGAAACTTCGGACATTGAGATTGAAATAGGTGAAATTCGCCGTATTCATTCAGACGATTACCGCGTAGCACTGTCGACAGAAGAGCTCCAGTTACTCAAACCCTACATTGATGAAGCGCTTTTTTACGAAGTTGAAGCTAATGGCGAACGCGGCGATAGAATTCGTTACCCAACATTCGATGTAGATACACTCATCCAAGCGTACAAAAAAGCAAAAATTGATCTTAAAAATATCGCAGAAACGAAACGTCAACTTTCACATTATATTGAAACTATTGACGCCTATCTGACCACCGATAACCTTGAGTTTCAATTAATGGAGTTTCGTGTGGGTGAGATGAAAAGCTGGGGACTGAGCTCCTACATCGATGACGACGAAGCAGCTTACTATGAACATGAAGTGCTTTCTATCACTCGAAATTACTCCGATATGACGTTCAAGTCAGGTAAGGCGCCTAAGCTCAATGTTCCCGCGTTGGAGTTTCTGCTGTCCGATTTAAAAGAAGATCTGTTAGAGGTTATCGCAGCCAATGATGTTAGGCTTGGTAAGCTGCGTGATAACATGCGTGGCATTGATGTTCAGCTCAACAAAATCCAGAGTGAACAGCGAGATCTTTATAGTTACTTTGAAGTTGACGCTGTCGCGACCAATAATGGTCGGGTGGGCGCTGCACTTCGCCCTATTGGTTTGATACGCGCTACAATTAGTGGCAATAACTATGTTGATATAAAACTTGAGATGCTTGATTTTCAAGCATCCTCAGAGCTTCCCCCTTCGTCTACACGCTTGGTTCGTTATCGCTCTTTTGAACTGCATCAAATGCCTTTAGAAGATCGCAACTTAGTCAATGCCTTTTGGGGAACGACTGGTCAAGCAAGGCTACTAAACCTTGACACCAAGCGTCAAGTCTATACATCAAAAGCTACTGCCTTTGCCGATAAAAGTAATCGGAAAATACTGTATGACCAACTCAAAAAGTCCGCTGCATCGCTATAACCATCATCAATTCATTATCAACATAGCGCCGCCTAAACCTGAGATATCAAGTTTAGGCGCTTTAGCATAGTCAAGATCAGAAAAATGAGTGACGAGCGAGGTTACTGTCTAAACCATTTTGCAAACGCTTAACACGCGCTATACCTGCTTCAATATCACCCTTGAGCAACCATCTAGAGCCTTTACTGCATGCCTTAAGCGCTGCATAACGGACCACATTAATGATCTCTGCTCCGGTTAACTCATAATCACGAGCCAAGTGCAAAAGTGATATCTCAGGATCGACCCGATCACTGTCAGGCAGCGCATTTTTCCAGAGTGCTAGACGCACCTTTTCGTCTGGTTTAACGAAATAAACTGTGGTTTCAAAACGACGGAAAAAAGCATCATCAAGATTATCCTGTAAGTTGGTAGCCAAAATAATAATGCCAGAAAAGGATTCAATTCGTTGCAGTAGGTAGGCAACGTTCTGGTTAGCAAACTGGTCGTTCGCACCGCTGGTTTGTACCCGCTGACCATATAATGCATCCGCTTCATCAAAAAAAAGCAACCAGTTGTGCTTCTCTGCCATGGAAAAAACCTGTTCGAGATTCTTTTCAGTTTCACCAATATATTTGGATGTTACAGCGCCAATATCAACCCGATATACTGGCCGTTCAGTACGTTTACCTAGTAAGGTCGCCGTCAACGTTTTTCCGGTACCTGGGGGGCCATAAAACAAGGCTCGAAATCCAGGCCTTAACTTCCCTTCCAATTGCCATTCTTTTTCCAAGGTAGAACCGTGTTCTAACCAAAGGTCAATTTCATCTAGGTCTGCATAGACAGATTCTGGCAATATCAAAGCATTCCACTCTAGTGGTGTGGTCAATAAACTGGCAAGGTTGTTGACCACTATCGGTAGCTTTGCATTGCCTCCCAACAAATATCGGTTTAGCACGTCAGGTCTTAAGATCAGTGCTTGCCACATCAATGGGCAAGCTTCCGAAATCAAGTCCAGATCGAACAGATCGTATGCTTGAGATTCGTTGATACCTGACAGCCATTGAAACACTTGCTGCCGATGCTCAACTCTATTCTCACCAAGCAAAAACGCCAACGTTTGACCTGTTGCCCACACTACGCCTTCAATTTCCACGAGCCCAAATTCCATATATAAACGATGGGTATGTTCATTTGGCTGCATCAGAATTTCAAAAGCATCAGGTTGAAGATGGGGAATAAGCGCCAAGCAAATGGCGATTTTACGAACACTAAGATATTGACTAGAACAAGACCGAGCTTGGCAAAGCTCCGAAAACTCATCAAAAGAAAAATTTCTATTATCTTGATCGTCATATTGGAAGCCTTGTTCCAATCTAAGATGAATTAAAGAATAGCATTGCATTAATGCAATATGGATATTCATATTCGACCTCCAAATAAAACCAAATATAATAAGATGTTGAATGGTATAAATGTCATGAGTTTAAATAAATATGAAACCCTGTTATATTATAAATGAAAGTCATATAAAAATTAAAATAGTTAATAATTTAGTATCTATGGGATGCTATATTCCCTAATTCAGTTGCATGTTCCTCTAGCCAGGGGTCATCATTAATTTCCAAACCATTAATATTGACTGTCGGTTTTACCATTCCCTTAGCTTGTTGCACGATATGACCGAGTTCATGCGGTAAGTGCTGTTCTTGACCCGGTGCAATATAAATACTTTGCCCTTGGGCATATGCATGAGCTTGAACTTGCTCCGGTTTATCAGAGTTATAATACACTCTGACATTTTTTAAGTTTACTCCCGTTAGCTTTTCCATACTTCGCCTTAGTTTACTTGGCAATGGTTTAATAATCTCTATATAAGTTTTTTTTCTTTCCATAGCAAAAAACACTTTTATTAAGTCAATATGTTAACTATATAAAAGGAGTCTATGATTACTCAGGGTAAATAACCAAAAAGTAAGGATATATTATTACTCAGTAAGAATTGAACACGGTTAATTTATTTCCATGAATACTTCATTTATTAACCCGAATAAAGTTTACCAATTGTCTTTATTCTTATCCGATGATGCAACTCATAAATAAGGAAGGACTTATGTCATCATCACCACAAAACTCTAGCAGTCATTCAGACCAAATTAGCACCACGCTGATTGAACCAGCCCCTGACAATGCGGTTGTTCAGCGTGAAGCCGCACCAAGTGAAACTGTCGCTCCTGATGAAGAAATGCCGTTAGCGCCCATTGCTATATATGTGGCAGGTAAACTGCGGGTTGAATTTGCTAACAAAGGTCTCGAAAAAGAGTGTGAAGCCGCAGCGCAAGAGCTATCAGCCATAACCAATCAATCTATCTCACCCCACGACTACGGTACTATTTTTGGTTATGAAGCTGGCAAAGAAAGTGATGATAGCGCTTATTTAAGCCGTAAGACTCGTCCATATCGCTACTTAGCAGAGAATGCTAAATGGATACTATCAGTTGATGAACAAGACACCTATGTCATTGAACCACATAGTGTGGTGGAGCTTAATGAGTTCATTCACTTTTTGAAGCAAAATGAAAGTCAAAGCAATAGTCACAACTTGTGTGTGATTATTGGTGAACAATTCGGTTATACCGAAAGCGGCAATGAAGAAGCGTCTGTGCTGCCAAAGGTTCACTGCAAACATATGTTTTCTTTCAATGCGGACAACGAGGCGGTTGAGAAAAAACTGACAGGAGCGGGAATTAACACCACAAGCAGAGCGATCAACGATTTATTGCGTCTACTTAATGTGAAACAAAATCGTGGTAATACTGAATCAGAAAGGGCGAAGAACTTTTTGGCCTTTCGCTACCCAGATATATACGCAATACGCAATAGTGAAGTCATAGAAAAGTCTTCTGAACACACAACAGCCGGTCAGACGGAACATGAATTTTTGCGCCGCATTGACACCCGCATAGCTCAAAGTGCTCCTGAACACACCTTAGTTGATGTTATCTTTCACTACCAACGCAGTGTCAGTGGCAGACAATTTAGCTATTACGCCACTGTCGACGTCAGTCAGCTTTTTCCTTACCTACACTCACCGTTGAGTGATTATATTCCCCACAGCTAATAGGAGCGATAACATGATCATTCCCTATCATTTATCCAATTCAAATAATGTGATTCAAAAACACGCTTCAAATTCTACCTTTGGTTTACAGGATTTGGCTGGTGATGTATACGTCCTTGGTTGTGTGGGAACAGATTGGCCCGACAAAAGCGTCGAAAATGAGTTTCGAGCCAACGCCAGATGGATCGATGCCTACGGTGTTGGTGTTAGTCAAAGTGACTATTGCCAAAAAGTTGAGCCTTGCGCGACTACTCTTCTCAAAACAGGCTACGCCACTCGCAATAAAGACAAAGACCAAGCTTTAATCCGACAAGTTCTAAAAACACGCCGATGCCGATACCTCGCTAGAGAGCTAGATTGGTATTTGGAAGATATTTACCACAACCGACTTTATAAGTTGTTGCCAAGTGAGTACAACATGCAGCAGCTTATCAATACGTTAATCGATACCAAATCGACTCAGCAAAGAGCCATTAATGCCTTGGTTGTCGGGAAATCAAATGGACATATTAGTGGTTTAGATAATCTGACTATCACAAAATTTCGTTCAATGACGGCTCATGACATCGCGAAACATATTCCCAAGCTGCACAATCCTCAATCATGTCGAGATCTGACCCATGTGATCGAGCTTTATTTATCGCTGGCAAACAATAATGGAGTAACCGATGAAGAACGAGCACTCAATTACTTACTTAGTTACGGATATGACTTTTATGAGAAAATGTATCGGCAGCGCAGTGAAGGCAATCAAAAGTCAATTCATCTGGTAAGCATTGATGCTCGCGTCCATTATGCAGGTGAGAGAACGCTGGTCTATGTGGTATTTAATTTCCAAGACAGTAAAACCAGTGCATTAGAATCTTGGTATTCAACCGTGGATGTCACGGATCGTTTTCCGTTCCTAGTTAGTGCGTTTGAGCCATACATCAATGTACTCTAGTACTATCAGTTGGCCTCGTTAATCACGCCACCATGAAAGGTGGCGTTTATTTCAATGAACTCTAATCGCTACCACCAATAAGCCCTCCAGCAACCGTCCCACCAACACCAGTTCCAATTGACATTATGGTTTGAACACCCAAGCTATTGGATGAGAACTGAAGGCTCATAGTTTGTTGTTGACTCAAACTGGCAGCTTGAGCACAAGTCGCCAGTGCATGACCTATCGACACCATCTGATTGGCACTCGCCGCCGCTGGAGTGAGCATTTCGACTAGCTCTCCTCCATCGATTGAAACTTCAAAACCACTTAGCGATAAGATGATATTTGCAGCCCATGCATAGCTCCAAAGTTTATTCACATAGCGCGTGGGCATAAATTCCAATGTGATCGCTCTAGAATCCAACACCCATTGTGAAATATCGCATTTAAATACAGTTTGATAGGTTTTGTCATGATTATGAGTGGTTAAGCTTTCTGCTTTATTCCCATTGACATAAAGATCGATGAATTCATTGTTGTGACCCAAGTCTCCCTTCATCTCAATCGTCAACATCGCAGAATCAAATCGGCGGGTAGGAATAAAGGTAACAACCGCAGGCTCTTGCTCTCCTGCGATAACTTCAATCCTCTTACTTTCATTTTCAAGATAAGTGCTTCCTCGAACTGTCATAAGCTCCTCCTTTGGTTAGCTCAAATAGAGTAAAGAGCAATACTGCAAGGGACTTGGGGAAACATGCGCCATAATCCTACCATTGCCGCAAAATGCCATTGCTTCCCCCAATCAACAAACTCTCTAAGACTTGACAATAATGATGCATGCAATAATAGGAGGAACTTATGCACATGAAAAAGCAAGTCACACTTCAAGCTCTAGTAGAAGCCATTCTAGGCTCAGCATCCGAAGCCCAAAAGCAAATAGATAATGCCCAAGTCGCTTCTTTTCAGCAGTGGTTTAATCCTGATGGGACACCAAAGCAAATCGAAGCCAAAATCCCTGATATGGATAACCCCTCGACCTCTGAAGGCATCACGTACAAAACCATCTCCATTCCAACCATTACTTTATTCCAACCTTCGCCACTCAAAATCAAACAAATGAACACTAAGTTTGAAATAGGGTTAGATGACTTAGTTGAAGTTACGCCAGTAGAGACAAGAACCAAAACTGACAACATGGTGATAGAAGCGGAAAAGCACATTCTGGCAAGCCTATACAACGACAACAGTTCGCGCATGGCCAGTATTGAAGTCGAGTTCGAAAATGGAGAACCCTCTGAAGGGTATCTGCGTTTGATGAACGAGCTATATAAACTCATCTAAGGAGACAAACTATGCCAGACTCAAAACTACTTAACATCGCCGATCAATTCCGAGGTCTACCAATGGAAGACCTTATTGGGGCCCCCCTGACTGCGGCCTGTAACGCTCAGGAAATGTTGGCAAGTACTACTATCAATTTTATTGAACGTGTTTGTTTTAAAGATCTCAATGCTAAACACACACCGAGTGATGGCGCCATGCACATCCCAGAATATGAAATCCGCACTGTTCCCTTTTCTTTTAAACAACAAGAAGGAAACGAGCAAAAAAAGTACACAGTTGAAGTGCCTTTAATGTCGATCATTAATATCCCGTCTCTACAGGTCACTGATGTTGATATCAATTTCTCAATGGAGGTTAAGTCATCATTTTCTGAGTCGAGTAAAGACGAAATGGAAGCCAGCACTCAGGTTGAAACTGAGCTAAATGCTGGATTGTTTAAAATGAAAGCCAAGATGAGCGGTTCAATTTCATCGAGCAAAGAGTCCACCCGAAAAAGTGATAACTCAGCCAAATATGATGTCAATGTGATGGCTAAGCAGCTCCCTCCACCTGAAGGCTTGTCACGTGTTTTGGATATGCTTGATCAATGCATAATGCCGATTCCTGCGGAAGCCTAATCTCAGGCCTAAATTTATGGCACAACTAGGTTGTGCCTTCTAAAGGAGACAAATATGTTTAAGTCAGATCGAGTCACCTCCTGTTATGATATTACTGATATTGGTCACGTTGAACGGATAATTGTCGGTTCAACACAACCAGACGCTATTCCAACTCCAGAAGAAAACCAACTGAAAATTGATAAGCTCAACGCCTATTTGCAAACTTCGCCACGGGGAAGAATTATAGGTACAGAGCGCAGTTTTTCACTGGTCAGAATCGGTGAGCATCAAGTGGTATTGGAGGCCGTTGCCTATCATATTGGCTTTAAAAGAAAGCCTTCTTGGATTAAACCAAGTGCTCAAGAAAAAGAATTCAAGCCAGAGGTTGACCTGTGGGAAGTTGAAAAAATCATAGAGCAAAACAGATAAGGCATGGAGCCAGTCGGCTCCATATTTTTAATATTGAAATTGTGAGCAATAAAAAGCCTGACAGACATATATGTTCTGCCAGGAAGGCTAGTGGATACTCACACGTTATGATTTGATTCTTGGCTCATCTTTTCTGTAAGAAACGTCATATTGTCACTCAGTGCTTGTGCCAAATCTTTGTGCATAGTTTCTAGCTGTGTACTCAATTGCTCAAAGTTTTGGTTAAGCTGAGCATTTAAACTTACAAAATCGAACTGCGGCGCCTCAAATTGATCTGTTGGCCTTGGTGTATAGCGGCCTTTTTCAGCGTTTAAATCATCTTTGGCGATGTTTTCATTTTGCTTTTCTGTCATATTCTTCACCTTATATCGCTATGTATTGCCAAACTGTGCCTGCAATAAACAAAGATAAAAGAATCACACCAACGACAGGCAGTACAAGTTTAGATCTTGGTCTAGCCTTTTTTGTTAGATCAGATTGAACATCAATACTTTGTTCCAGCATAGGCTGCTTCTTCTCTCCCGAGTTGATTTCGATTGCTGCTTCAGGTTTTGATTGAGCCTGCAAAATTCTCGCACAAGCATGAGTGACGGAACTCGATGATGCCATTTGAGCATTTTGCTGTGACACTATCGCGTTTTGCATACCGCGCGATAAGGTATCAGCAAAGATGGTATCGACCATATCAAGTGAGTAATTATCTTGTGCATTCTCATCAACAGAATTTGTGTTAGTTTTTTCATCCATTATCATGCTCTCTAGTCAGATGTTCTTTCGTGCCTGATTGACATGCGAGTAGAGTTCAACAAAGTTCTCTTTAGACGCTTTTGCTTGTTCGTTAATTTTATCTAGCGCCTGCAAATAGGAAGCATCACCAGATTCAATAAAATTAGCCAATGCAACACCACTTGCGGTTGTCAGTAGCGTACTCATATCTCTAAAAGAGTTTGCTGCATCTTGTACGGCTAACGCCCCTGACTGAGCTAGTGATTTATCTGTGATATGGAAAGTTTGCTTAGTTTCATCTTTAAGCATGATACGCCCTCCTCAATAGAAACAATGTAGGGGGCGTCCCCCCTACTGCTTGAATTAGCGTCGAGTGTCACCACGGTCAATAATCTGACCGGAAACGGTACCTGTCACTGCATTACCCGTGTTCATTAATGCATTGATCCCTTGTACAGTTGCAGCTTGCCACATTACGTTAGCTTGCTGTTGACCAGTGGTTAAGTTTTGCGCCGCAATCCCTAAAGCCTGGCTTGTGGTCATCATTAAGTTGCCCATCGCGGTAGCGGGCACATCCCCAATAACTTTGGTATTCACTTGAGTCACTGAGTCTGTGATGGCTTCATTTACGTAGTTTGGCATTGGTTTTTCCTTTCTATCTGTGGGTTAAAATGTAGTTATCGAGATTATCCTCGGTCGATAATGTTGCCAGTAACCGTACCTGTTACTGCATTACCCGTGTTCATCAGCGCGTTGATTCCTTGTACCGTAGCGGCTTGGTGCATCACATTCGCTTGCTGCTGACCTGTGGCCGCATTCTGACCAGAGACACTCAAGCTTTGGCTAGTTGTCAACATCAGATTTCCCATTGCTGATGCTGGCGTATCACCCAAAACTTTAGTGTTCACTTGCGTGACAGAGTCGGTCACTGAACTATCGACAGTGTTTGGCATAGTTGTCTCCTTTGCTTTGTAGAGGTAGTTCACGGTGTGCCACACCGCATGTAATAGGCTTTGGCATTTATAAAATCTTTTCCACGACGGCACTTTGAACCGCACTGCCAGTGCTCATAATTCCCGTATTTGCCTGAATCGCCGAGGTTTGACGAGTCATATTTCCTGCTTGCTGATTCGCGACAGCATTCATTAGCGAGAGACAAAGCGCAGTGTTGGCTGTGTTAATTAAATTGGCAGCAGCGTTCGCTGATGACATACCAACCGTGAGCAAAGTAGCTTCTGATACAGATTGTGATACTGGGTCTGACATAGTGGTTTCCTTTGATTGTGACAATGCTAAACGCGGTCACCTCGCTGCTTTTATAAATCCAGTATGTAACAGCCAAAATAAATAAACTCAGGTGAATCAGCCCACTATTCGGCGTGAATTAGGCAAAACGTTTCCCAGTGATTAATCATAAAAAACGGCCCTATAAAGGACCGTTTTGATGATTGTTTAAGGGGATTAAGAAATCATTTTTGCATGAGCTTGCCGCTGAGACTCACGGAATTTCCTCGGCGTAGAGCCAAAATGACGCTTGAACATTTTTTCAAAGTGACTCAGATCGCCAAACCCAGATTGCAGACAGACATCGGTAATTTTGATGCTCGGACAATTCGCAATTAATTCTTTCGCATGCTGCATTCTCAATTGAACCAATATGCTTTTAAATGGGCGATTTAAATGCTCTCTAAATAAAAATGACAGATGCGATGGGCTGGTATAGCAGGCATTGGAAAGATCATGCAAAGAAACATCGTCCAAAAAGTGCCTACTCAAATATTCTAAGGCCTTATGCAAACCAAGGTGAATATGGCGATAGGCGTCCAGATCTTTAGTAAGGAGAGCATCAATTAGGTCAGGGCGTGCTTTTATCGACTCAGGTATGCCTAAGTTTACAATATCGTCTTCACTAATTTGATAGGTACAAGAAGAAACCAGAAATACCATAACCCTCTGCAACTGATTAACATTTTCAGGCCAAGAAAGCTGGCAAAGTCTCTCTTTAGCTGGAGGTGTGAGGTTAGCAGGGTTCCCACAGCCAAATTTTTCCATGAAGTAATCGATGTATTGAGGGATGTCTTGTGTTCGCTCGCGAAGTGGATCTAAGCTGAGTTCTAAAAATGGTGCATGACTGGAGAAAGTTTTAGAAAGGAAATGCTTTTGTTCTGTCAATAGATGTTCACTGGAAATAATCAACTGAGTATTAGCCTTGGCAAGCTGATTGTATATCTCTCGATTGGAAAAAATGTAAGTCAAATAGTCTTTATTTTTATCACTTAGCTTGTCAACTTCTGCAAGAAATAGGGTCCCGTTCTCCGCTTTCTTGATACTCTCACTAAAAAGGAATTGAAACTCATCAAACCCTGCAATTTGCTCAGGCACACAAACAAATCGACCAACTGTAAAACACCTATTTTTGTGAATTTCTTGTGCCACTGCACGTTTTTCTGTTCCAGTTTCTCCACATATGAAAATCGGAAGGCTAGCCTGTGAAGCATAGAGTATTTGCTGCTTTGTCCTCACTATATTCTCACTATTTCCCATGATAGGTGGGCAATCAATTAAGGCCTCAAGTTGTTTAGAGTCGTATTTCTCACGGGCCTGATTCCTTCGGGGTGACGAAATGATAGCTGTCTTATGCATAGAACTGTCCTTATATCTCGCTAATGGTGACGTTGCGTCTTTATGCTATTCGGGACAATTCAATATGAATCGGAGTGAACAATTAATTTTACAGATTAAACCTTTAACATTCATGCATTTAATAAAATGGAGATACAAAAAAGAAGGTAAACAGCCCTAGCCATATCAAAAGTTTCAGCATACTTGGAACTCTTAAAAATACATCAGGCTTGTGTCTATTGGGAGGCCACATAAGTAATCAAGGTGTATGCGTCAATGAAGAAAAATATAGAGATATAAGAGGATGAAATGTGTGCTAGAAGCTCGCCTAACATAATAAATCTAATCGGAAACTTCGATTTATCTATTAAAATAAATTTAGCCACATATCAATACATTAAACGAGAAACCTAGACTAACCAAGTATACATATGCCCAAATTTTCATTCTAATCGTCAATTAACCCTAGACACATTATTTCAAATCGCTAGTATTAGCCCTCTCAGTTAGCGAAAACTGAATTCACGTGAAATTTATATAACAATTCATTGCAGGGAAAACTATGCAACACAACTCTATTTTTGCCCGTTTCGCGCGCGGAAATTTAGTGTTACAGATCTTAGCCGGTATCGTACTTGGTGTGGGTCTTGCCACTATCTCTCCCGAATACGCACAAAGTGTTGGCTTACTTGGAAGTCTATTTGTCGGTGCTCTAAAAGCTGTCGCCCCCATTCTTGTTTTTATCCTTGTTGCCGCTTCAATCGCCAACCAGAAAAAGAACCAACACACTTACATGCGCCCTATTGTCGTACTGTACCTATTTGGTACCTTTACCGCAGCACTGACAGCCGTCGCATTAAGTTTCATGTTCCCAACGACGTTAACTCTCGTGTCTGGTGCTGAGGGTGCGACGCCGCCTCAAGGCATTGGCGAAGTCATGAATACGCTGCTTTTTAAAATCGTAGACAACCCAGTGAATGCGCTAATGGATGCAAACTACATTGGCATTTTAGCTTGGGCCATTGGTTTAGGTTTGGCTCTGCACCACGCGTCTTCGACAACCAAAGCCGTGTTTGAAGATCTTAGCCATGGCGTTTCACAAATCGTACGCTTTATTATTCGTCTCGCGCCATTTGGTATATTCGGTCTCGTATCATCGACACTTGCTACAACAGGTTTTGATGCATTAGCGGGCTATGCTCAGCTATTAGCTGTTTTACTTGGCGCTATGCTTATCATCGCTTTGGTTGTGAACCCAATTATTGTATTGGTTAAAACTGGCGAAAACCCATACCCTCTTGTGTTCCAATGTCTACGTGAAAGTGGTGTTACGGCTTTCTTCACTCGCTCAAGCGCGGCAAATATTCCAGTGAATATGGCCTTGTGTGAGAAACTACAGCTTGATGAAGATACCTATTCTGTCTCTATCCCGCTTGGTGCAACGATAAACATGGCGGGTGCTGCAATCACCATTACCACATTAACACTAGCTGCTGTGCATACTATGGGTATCGAAATCGACATCCTTACTGCTCTGCTTCTTAGCATTGTTGCTGCAGTTTCAGCATGCGGAGCGTCAGGCGTTGCCGGTGGCTCGCTATTACTGATTCCTCTGGCATGTGGTTTATTTGGTATTCCAAATGAGATCGCAATGCAGGTTGTCGCGGTAGGCTTTATTATTGGTGTTGTACAAGACTCTGCTGAGACAGCACTAAACAGCTCAACAGACGTAGTATTTACTGCCGCTGTATGCAAAGCCAAGCACAAGCAAAACGCCTAATCACCTCTTGATTAAATCTCTAGCCCCGAATATCGGGGCTTTTTTGTATCTGCAAAATCACATGCAGTATTGACTGCTTCACTCGAGCAGCAAAGCCTAACCATTCTTCATTGGTTTAAAATTACATGAGTATTGGGCGAAATTGCCAAGCTCATAGCCACCTCGTTGGATATATTGACCTGTATCATCCATCACTATTTTAACGATTATGTATTTCGGTGACTCTGCGGTTCAACAATCGGGAATCGTTCCTGCCCACAAAAATATTATTATAAATACAGCTAAGCGACACGACTGTATTATCATGATTCGTCCTGTAAACCCTCTCTCTACTGCTCTCATTGAAGAAGGTTACGCAACCAAAGATTTGCATGTAAAAGGCAAGTCCTCGGATTGGGGCCCACAAGCTGGCTTTATATGTTGCGATCAATCCTTTAGTAAATTGGTTCACAAAGGCCAGGAAGAGATAGAGAAGTTCAACCTCAAAGTCACCGAGTCTATACGTGACGACTACGCAAAAGCAGTACCTTTGCTGATCTCTGGTGAAAGATTACAGTCCCTCATCAAACAACAAATGCTTCATGTGATATCGAAAAGTGAGGGTTACATTAAAGTCACAAGTCATGGAAAGCCTCACCAAGATTTTATTCTTTATCCTAATGAACGCATGCCTGTTAGCGAGTATACACATTTCCATCGTCAGTATCATGCGGATATTTTGCCCATGTTTAAAGTGATGCCACACCTTAAAAAGGGCTACTGGGTAATGACTAAAAGACAAAAAATAGAACCACTCATGGTATTGGCAGAGCCGTCAAATAGTGTCCCCTTAACTGCAGACTATGATCTGTTTTGTGTTGCACCACACCTAAGCCAATTTAGTTCAGAAAAACCAACGCGGCTTAAGCCCGTGGTAAAACTAGTGCAAAGCGCACTTGCCCAGAAAGAACGTAGAATAGTTGATGCTGACCTAGGCAAAATTTCACATCTTACTCAAGAGGTGAAACAGGAAATCAATCAGAAGGCCGGCGCGAGTCATGTGATTCATCATGGCTGTGAAGTCGATAACCCTGTCACCGAGTTAGATTATCCTATTACTGCTTTTACCCCGTGGGAACAAGTGGTTGGCGCGAACAACCAGCAAGAGTTACAAACGCTAGCCAAGGACATGCTCAAACTTGGCTATATCTTCTATCCCAATCGACTCTGGAGCCAAACTGGTCAAGTTAATAGCAGCAGTGCCTCACCACTAAGAAATTATCAGTGGGACACCAATATTCAAGAAACTGAGTTATCTAAGCCAGAAGTACTCTCTCCTCCTGAAAACTATAGCCACCCACAAAAAAGCCCCTCATAATGAGGGGCAAGAGACCATCGCTTTTTTGTTATAGTGATAATCTTATGAGTCTAAAACTTAGCCAAAGTCACCATTTACGTAGCCCTTAGTACGATCATCTTTAGGCTGACTGAAAATAACCTGAGTAGAGTCATGCTCCACCAGCTCACCCATTAAGAAGAAAGCGGTACGATCTGAAATTCGGCGCGCCTGCTGCATTGAGTGAGTCACAATCACTATGGTGTAGTTCTTTTTCAACTCTTCCATCAGCTCTTCGATCTTGTGGGTCGCAATAGGGTCAAGCGCCGAAGTTGGCTCGTCCATCAAAATAACATCTGGCTCCATTGCAATGGTACGAGCAATACATAAGCGCTGCTGCTGGCCACCGGATAAGCCAAACGCATGCGACTTTAGGCGGTCTTTTACCTCATCCCACAAAGCGGCGCCGCGCAATGAGCGCTCAACAACCTGATCAATATGTTTTTTGTCCTTGATGCCCTGAGCTCTAAGGCCATAAGCTACATTCTCATAGATACTCATTGGGAATGGGTTTGGTTTTTGGAATACCATGCCGACTTTTATCCTCAGATCTGCCACATCGATATTGCCGTAAATATCATCGCCATCCATATCCAGCTTACCTGTGATTTTCACACCTTCGATCAGGTCGTTCATGCGGTTGAGACAACGAAGTAAGGTTGACTTCCCACAACCAGATGGTCCAATTAATGCGGTTACTTGGCGAACAGGAATCGGTAAATTAATCGACTTGAGTGCCTGATTGTCACCATAAAACAGGTCTAAATTTTCGATATCAAATTTGTTCATGATCTTTATCTCTTAAATCTAAAATGGGTCTTTAACGCTCTGTTGCCTAATAGTTCGCCGTGTTAAATCGGCGCGCAATGAGCTTAGTGATCATGTTGATCACAAGAACCACCACAATCAGCACTGTCGCTGTACCGTATGCTTGATTCCACTCTTCAATAGTAAATAACTCTGTAGTGAGCTTATATAAGTGAACAGTAAGCGTTCGACCTGAATCAAGAAGCGAGTCAGGTATGCGAGCTACCATGCCTGCGGTCAAAAATACCGGTGCAGATTCACCAATCACTCGGCCAATACTCAAAATAACAGAGGTGATGATCCCCGGCATAGCGCTTGGCAGAATAAGTCGCCAAATGGTATAAATCTTGGAAGCGCCTAGGCCGTACGAGCCTTCTCGATAGGTCTGAGGCACCGCCATCAAAGCTTCTTCTGTGGTACGAATAATTACCGGCAATATCAAAATGCTTAAGGTCAAAGCACCGGAAAGAATCGAAAAGCCCAGCCCGAGAATAGCGACAAAGAAAGTCATGCCAAACAAACCAAAGATAATAGAAGGTATGCCTGCGAGAGACTCGGTACAAAAACGAATCACTTTAACCAGCTTACTACCTACCTTGGCATATTCGGTTAGATAAATCGCCGTCATGATCCCAATGGGAGCGGCAACCGCAATCGAAGCGATAACCATATAAAGCGTGGAGACAATCATAGGGAAGATGCCATGCTCTTCACCTGTACGAGTGTAGTTGTCGGTAATAAAGTTCCAATCTACGTGTTGGAGCCCGTTGGATAATATGTACCAGATGATCCAGAATAAAAATCCAACGGTCAATGCCGCAGCAGTCCAGATTAAAGCGTTTAGAATATTATCTTTAAACTGGCGATGTTGTTTTAATGCCGTGCGATCCATAATGATTACTTCCTCGTCCGCTTATTTGGCTTTTTCACGATTGAGATAAAGCAGTGCAGCATTTAGCATCATGATAAATACCAGAAGCACTACGCCAGTCGCATATAAAGCGTTGGCATGCACACCGCTCGCATATGACATTTCAATCGCGATATTAGCGGTCAAAGTGCGCGCTGAATCTAAAATACCTTGCGGCATAGCAGGCGCATTACCCATCACCATAATGATGGCCATTGTCTCGCCAAGCGCACGGCCAATTCCCAAAATAACACCCGTCATGATCCCTGAACGCGCTGCGGGAACAAGCAATTTAAAAATCGTGAATATTTTTGAAGCGCCAAGCGCCAACGAGCCTTCTTTATAGGTATGAGGCACAGCGCGAATTGATGTTTCAGAAACAGTAATAACGGTCGGAAGAATCATCACGCCAAGAACAATAATCCCTGCCAAGATGGTATTCCCAGCTGGCACCTCAAAAATATCTTGAATTAAAGGTACTATGATGACAAGGCCAAAGAATCCGTACACAACCGATGGGATCCCTGCTAATAGTTCTACCGCAGGACGGATAACATCTGCAAGGCGTTTTGGGGCAATTTCAGCGATAAAAATAGCGGTCAAAACACCCACAGGGACGCCGACTAGTACAGCGCCAAACGTTGAAACTACAGAGGCGACAATCATAGTCGCCACACCATAAAGTGCTGGGGGCAACCAGTCTTGTCCAAGAACAATGCCAGAGACACCAGCTTCCTCAAAAGCAGGAATAGATTCTTGAACAATGAAGTAGGCAATAACCGCCAGAGATACAATGCCAATCACGGCACTAGTGAGAAATAAGCCATGAAAGATACGCTCTTTCACATCAACGCGACGTTTAGTGCGCAAACGTGGCTTGGGTAACTGAGTCGCTTGAGTATTCATAAACTCGTCACTATTTGTTGCAATGGTCATAATCGTCATACCCTTCTTACAAACTAAATTTGCTCGAAGTAAAGCAAAAGCTCAGCCCAAAGCAGGCTGAGCAATAAAAATATCAATATAATTAGTGAACTGAGATGTAGCCATTACTCTCAACCAGAGATTGAGCTTCAGGAGAGTGCATCCAGTCTAGGAATTGCTGAGTTTCAGCTGAAGGCTTGCCTTCTTTGTACAATACCAAGAATGGACGAGCTACTTTGTAAGAGCCATTTTTCACATTATCGACATTAGCTTCTACACCATCAATTGGCAAAGCATGGACTGAGTTGTCAACAGTGCCCAGAGAGATGTAACCAATAGCGTAAGGGTTTGAAGCAACCATAGTTTTCAGTGCGCCATTGCCATTCGCCACTTGCGCGCGCTGTGAAATGGCCGACACCTTGGTACCAGAGATTTTTTTGGTAAGCTTCATGATGTCTTCAAACGCGCCGCGTGTACCAGAAGCCGTGTCTCGAGTAATAGTAACGATAGGCTTGTCTTCACCACCAACCTGTTTCCAGTTAGTTACTTCGCCTTTGTAAATAGCGCTAACTTGATCAGCAGTTAAAGCTTGCAGCTTGTTTTTAGGGTTAACCACAACCGCTATCCCATCAATGGCAACTTTCATCTCTTTAAGCTCAGGTTCCTTTTCTGATGCTTTTAAGTTGCGAGATGACATGCCAAGATCTGCCGAGCCATTTTTTGCTGCTTTGACACCGGCTGATGAACCTGGGCCTTGCACTTCAATAAACACGTTCGAGTGTGTTTTCATGTATGTTTCTGAGAAAACTTCCATCAGTGGCGTTACGCTACTAGAGCCTACCGCAGAGATCGTTTCCTTAGCAGAAACGGAAGTCACTGCCATTGCACCTAGAAGTGCTATTGCACCGATAACTGTCTTTTTCATCACAATTTCCTTAGTTGGCATCATTGCCACTTTGTTTCACATGATCGATGCTAACTTTAGGACTCAATTGTGACAGTTGTGTTTCACTTCGTTGAAGCCTCTATGACAAGGTAATTTTATTTTGAGTTTTCTATTGATACTCAAAAACACTATGCAACAGATGAAAACTTTTGATAGATATAGAAAATACTTCATAGCAGACAATTTCTGGGCCTATCACAACACAATGACCCAGACGTCATCACTCAATATTAACCACTAATTTTTGTAGTAAGCGTATCATCTCTTTTTGCTCGGATAAGTCTAAGGCACTCAAAATATGATGGTTAACCGACAGTGGAATTGGCGTAATTTCCTTTTGCAGGGCTCGCCCTTTATCCGTTAAATAGATACGAAAAGATCTACGGCTATTTGGATCAACTTGCCTTTGGACTAAGCCAAGTTTTTCTAACTTATCTATCGTTCGAGTAGTCGTTGAACTTTCTACCTTTGACTTTTTCGCTATTTCTCTTTGCGTAACACCTTCTTGCTCCCACAAACACATCAAAGTAGGCCACAGAGCAATACTCAAACCATGCTTTCTTAATTCAACGTCTAGGGATTTAGACATATAGTGAGCCATGGCATTAACCAACCAGCCAAAGCTTTCCTCTCTATTAAATTCTTCACTCACAACGATTGACTATTCGATTAAACAACACAATCCATGTTAACTCATGTCCTAACTCCTCGCATCATCAAACCGCAGTAGATGAAAGCCAACGCAGAAAATTTACACTGCAATTGTTGCTCGCGCAACAATTGCAGTGTAAATTATTAGGGCTTATATAAAAAAGGTAAAACAATGAAAAGTATATTTAAAATAGTCCATGTAATCGCATTATCTATATTTCTAGGGACCATTATTAGTTATATTTTGGTTGGTATTCTCAGTGGGGAAAACAACTTAAGCTTTAGCAGAGACGTTGTCTTAACTGGTACTCAGTATTTGACGATTCCAGCCCTATGGATAGTCGGATTTAGTGGCATTATGCTTAGTAAAAAGTCTTTTCAAGGTTGGAAGAGAGCCAAAATATTCGGCTTTTTATTGATCATGTTCAATACTCATTTCTTTATACTGCCAGCCATTGAAGATTCCATAAAGTACCTCAATCTAGGTGATCTCACCGCCTTAGACAATGCCCTATTTGTTGAAGCGATATCTGGGAGTATCAACCTCCTATTGATCGTGCTTATGACAATAGTTGCTGTGACCAAATGGAGGTCACTCAAAGGAAAAACGGCCGCTTCCGATTAGCGAATAAACAACCAATTGAGGATCTTTTCAGCCATGTTTCTAAATCTCAGTAACATGGCACTTCTTGGTAACCAAGCTGGTGTATAAAGAACCGTTTTTGCTTTGGAAAAGGTCAAAAAGCCCTCTTTCCCATGGTATTGACCAATACCTGATGCTCCAATGCCTCCAAAAGGAGCATCTTCAATGGCAACCTGCAGTAATGAGTCATTAATAGCAATACCGCCACTGTGTGTTTGCTCTATGACTTGGCGTTGCAGAACTTTATCGGTTGACATCAAATACAGAGCAAGAGGTCTGGGGTTAAAATTAATGTAGCTCAGTGCTTCATAGAGGTGGCTATAGCCAATCACAGGCAAGATAGGGCCGAAGATCTCTTGCTGCATTACTTGCATGTGTTCTGTGACACCCGTAACAAGGTGAGGCAGCATTTGACCTTCTTCCAAGTCAATATTTGCAATTGTGTGTACATCAGCGCCTCTATCGCGAGCATCCTCTAACATGCTGCTAAGCCGCTGATATTGAGTTGAGTTGATGATGTGTGTGATCTGAGTCGTATCCTTGTTTTGCAAATACAGCTCTTGGTAGCGTTTAAGATACAGATCAACAAATGTCTGTTCTTTTCCTTTAGGTAGGAGTACGTAATCTGGTGAGACGCAAATTTGCCCTGAATTAATCGATTTACCAAGTAATACCGCATCCACGGCAGATCTTAAATCGATGTCATTATCTATGATGACTGGTGATTTCCCCCCCAGCTCTAAGGTAACGGGAGTCAGGTTGTGCGCCGCAGCTTGAGCAACCAATTTCCCGACCTGAGTTGAGCCAGTGAAAATAAGATGATCGAAAGGCAGCTTAGAAAAATAGCTTGAGATATCAGCTTCACCCTCAACTGGATAAATATGCCCCTCCACACTGGTAAAGACATTACTTAATACAAGATTGGTGTGAGGAGTATGCTCGCTAAACTTAACCATAACACGATTGCCCGCTGCAATGGCGGTAACAATTGGAGCAATGCTCAAAACAATTGGAAAATTCCATGGGACGATCACCCCCACCACACCAAGAGGCTGATACTCGACTCTCACCGAAGATGGAAATAGAAATAAACCAGATTTTCTCCGACTCGATCTCATCCACTTTTTGAGATGCTTAATGGTGTAATTAATGTGCATTATTGCTGGGAGTAAATCACAAACTAGGCTATCGAAACGAGTTCTTGAACCATAATCTAGACTTAATGCATCGATAAGAGCATCTTGGTTTTCAACCAACGCCCGTTTAAGAGACTTGAGCCTCTCTATACGGGCGCTATGGGTCGAAAAAGGCTCGTTTTGATAATATGTTTTTACTTCCGCATAGAGTTGGTAAAGCTCTTCTTGAGTGCGGACATGCTCTTTTTGCCAGCGACTAAAATCAACAACGCCTTCCATCTGGTTATATTACCCAATTGCCCCTTATGTCCGATAACTATAGTATGCCCACATTGCACGGCGCAGTGACCAAAAACACAATTCTAATCAAGTCATAAGAATCTATGTACTTTAGCCGTATTACAGCTTAGCTATGACCGACTTAAAATGCTCAAGTCCGATAGTGCCGACCACTCTCTGTGGAGCAATTTCTGATCCACTGGTATCATAAAAGAAGACTGCCGGAGGGCCAAATACGTTTCGATCTGCTAACCAAGCCATCTGTTCAGGAGTACTCTCAGTGACGTCAAACTTTATTGTCTTCCAGTCAGAAAACTTAGAAAGTACCATTCGATCAGTAAACACTTCGCTTTCAATGACCTTACACGACACGCACCAGTCCGCGTACAGATCCAACATTACTCGCTGGTTTTGCTGCTTCGCTAAAGCTAGGCTTTGATCTAATGCGCGTACAGAATCCACTTTTACAAAAGGCAATAAAGACGTTTGTCCTTGTTTGGTTGGTGCAGAGACAAGGCTCAAAGGTTTAAGAGGATCGTGTGAGCCAAGTAACATACCCACAAAAACTATCAGGCCGTAAAACAAAGACATAAATGCGGCTAGCTTTCTCGTTCTCGCCCAACCAGGCTTGGCAGAGTCCAAAGCCCCAAAATGAATACCACTACCAATGGCAAGTAGTGCCCATAACAGCATAACAAGCCATGACGGCGCAAATCGACTGACCAAAACAATCGCCACAGCAAGTAACAAAATACCAAATAGTTGTTTGATGGCGACCATCCAAGGCCCGGATTTAGGCAACAACTTACCCCCACTCATCCCAATTAAAATCAGTGGTACCCCCATGCCTAATGCCATAACAAATAAGGTCACACCACCTAGCACCCAGTCTTGTGTGGTCGACACGTACAACAAAGCGCCTGCTAGTGGCGCACTCACACAAGGTGACACGACCAAAGCAGATAAAGCGCCCATGGCAAAAACACCAGCAATTTTTCCTCCACCTATGTTACCTGAGCGAGACGTCAGTTTTTGCTGCAATGTCGATGGCAGCTGTAGCTCATAAAAACCAAACATGGCTAATGCGAGGAGAACAAATACGATAGCGAACAGAGACAATAACCATGGCTGCTGCATGGCCGCTTGAAGGTTGACCCCTTTGGCTAAGGTGGTCACCAAAATACCTGTCAACGCATAGCTTGAAGCCATACCAAACACATAGGAAGTTGACAGCAACAGCCCTTTCTTGCCAGTCATCTTAGCATCACCGCCGATAATACTCGAAAGGATTGGCACCATAGGTAAAACGCAGGGGGTAAGGGAAAGGCCAAGACCGAGTAAAAAGAAAATCAGCAAGGCTTGTGCTTTGGGCATGTGGACCAACAGCTCAGATAATCCTGTGGTATTTTCTGCTAAACCACTGATATTTTTCCAACTCAAATCAGGTGGAGAACTAGACAAGCGAGACGGCAAATCCAAGGTTATTGTTTGGGGTAAATAACATAAACCTTGTTCAGAGCAACCTTGATAGCGGACTTTAATTTGCCCTTCACCACTGTATGGAATAAGTACCGTAACAGGTTGATTGAAGACAACCACATCACCAAAATACTTATCTTGCTTAGGTTTGCCCGCATACGAAAACTGAGGTTCGCTGAGCAACACTTTGCTATTGGAAGAGAACTTAAATCTACCTTTATAGAGATAATATTGCGGCTGGATAGCAAAATGGATCTGTACCCCTTGCTCTGTCACAGACCATTGATAAGGAAAGGCTTCATCAACAGGCAGAAACTCTTGTTCCTGCGCCAAAGAGATCCAAGGAAAGTAGATGAAAAGAGCAAGAATAAACGTCCTTAGCATGCGACAAACCCCGTGTCCTGATGGATGGATAATTGATCGTCAATAAATACGACCCCAACGTCGCTTGGTACTTCTAGTTTGGGATCGATAGTGAGTGCAGTACTCAATGCCCCGGCCTCAAGGGCTGTCGGAGCCAATACACTGACTGAGAGTACTTTAGGGTGTGTTCCGCATTGAGATAAAATATGCGAGCTTTGCTGATCGGCAAATTGGAAGCTCCGCTCATAATGAGCCGAAGTGGTTAGCGCCGCATTGACTAATGGCAAAGAGAACCACGGCTCACTTTTATTCTTTGGGTTTCTCACCGCCACATTAAACGCAGAGCCATCTGGCTTTTGACCCAAGGCTCTAATGTCTCCGCCAAAATTTACCAATGCTGATGATACACCCAGTGACTGAGCGATATTAATTGCTTGATCAACGGCAAATTCCTTAATCACCCCACCAAGATCAAACTGAGTCTCTAATGCTGGGACAGTAAGCGTATGTTCTGCTAAAGACCAAGCTTGAGGCCCCATAAAGTGTTTAGCACTATCATAAGCCGTAAACTTATCCAGTTCGGGGGTTTTATTGATTAGCGACTTAACTGTCCCAACCGTTGGATCAAAGATCCCTTTGGTTCCATCGACTAAACGTCTAACGACTTCAAACACTGTGTAGCTTTCATCATCCAAGGTTACGGTAGAGGTTTTACGCTGATTAACAACTTGGTTAAGCCATGATGACTGTGAATAAAAGTTATATTTTTCTTCTAATCGCCGGGTATTGGATTCGATCATCGCCGCGACACTTTTCGCATCAGCAGTGCCATATATCTGGACTTCACACACCACTGTCATGGCTTGAAACCTATGTATAAAAGGAAGATTAGAATTCATAGGTTGCTCCAACCGCCCACCACTGGGCTTCAAAGCCATTGGATTGCTCATAATAAGCACCCAAAAGATTCAAGCGTAGCGTTTTATGCAGCTTTACGCTCGCACCAAGTTCATACGAGTTAGCGGTAAAATCTCCCAAACGCAAATCCGATGTCGCATATCCTGTTGATGCAAAAGTTGGATCACTTCCATCAGGGTCACGGTAAAAATCAGCCGCCGATTGTGTGTACCAAAAATATCCAGGTGCTAGTGTTAACCAACTATTTAGCTGCCAAGAAAATTTACCCCCAATCTGGTGCGAGCTAACGCCCCAGTCGTCGTTGAAAAACTTGTAACGCGGACGCAGCACAATGGACTCAGACAGGGACCAGAAAGCTTGAATATTTACACCACCAGACACGCGCTTATCTGGACGCGAGTCTTGCCCCAGAAAGACTTCATCAGAGCCTATACTACCATTGCCATCAATATCCACTTCCCGCAGTACGGTCAAGTAGTGGTTACTCAGATATCCGGAGCGATATCCGGCATAAGCTGTTAAAATCATATAATAATTAGGCGTAAAAGTTTGCGATAATCCAGCTTCTAAATTGGCAGTAAATATATCTTCCCAAGCTTGCGAGTTTCCCGTAGTTTCATACTTACCAAATGCCATGGTCTCATCAAACAAAGCTGACATACCCAAACTGTATGACCGGTTCTTTTGGGAGTCAGCATATATTAACCCTTTGGCATTCACACCAAGACTTCGATAGTCTTCTTCGGTGGAATAGTTACCACCAAAAGTCCATTCATTGCGCTGCTCATCTCGATAAGTGACACTGCCATTAATTGATTGACGAGTGTCTTCTAGTTCGTACTTTTGCACTTTGTAGTTACTGCTGTTTGGATCATAACCTGCACGTATAACTTGGTCTGTCATCCCCTGTGCTTGCTGAGTTTTGAGTGCTCGATTATTTTTATCCGCCACACTCGCGATCGGTGTTGTTGGCCCCCATGATGGCGATGCCCCAGAGACAGTGTCATAACCCAGTTCAAGGTTCATTGTCCAATCCAAACCAATGCTTTTTTCAATCGAAACAATACTGTCACCAGCTTTCACTTTGTCATCGTATTCTTGGTAATTTAGGTAGTGTACTGAAATATGATCTTCAGCCATTACGTTATTGGCCACAGCCGCTGCACCAAGCAGAGTAATAGGTAATTTCTTCATTGTTAATTAGTTTGATAATCTAGTTACAACCGCAACCGCCGCCACCGACGCCACTGCCACCCACTGATCCTTGTTTGTACGAAAAGACTTTTTCAGAAAACAAATCGAATTCAGGTACAGGCCCACCTGGCTTCATTTCTTTTTTAGCAAGTGTCCCTTTTTGCCAGGGTTTGACCGCCTCAATACCAAGCGCTTCATCGACAAAAGCCAAGGCGGAGGTGTCATTGGTCTCTGCCTTGGGTGTCAATTTAGGTAAATTTAAGTTCTCTGCCTTTGGTTTCACCAATTCAATATTGCGCCGAACTCCGACTTCAGAGCGGCCACTGGTATATACCTGAGTTGAAATAACCTCTTCTTCAACCGTCTTTTGCTGCACTGAAGGCTCATTCTCCACAGTGCTTTTTTTACCCAAATGACTCAAATCGATTTTGGGCGTTGCGCCAAACACAACTGGAGTAAGCAAAAGAGTTGATATCACTATGCTTAGCCTCATAACTGAACTCCCATTTGGGCCAAGTCATCTAAAATAACGCTGCGAATATCCGTGATCGCGCCAAAACGAACTTTCACTACTTGCCCTTGGTATACGTAATACAGAGCTGGCATCCCTACAGGCTTAAATTGTGCGATTAGCTGCTGCTTTGGATCGTTGACCACAGGAAAATTAAGCCCAAGAGACTTTTGAAATTCGAGCCCGACTTCAATATCCTCATCAACGTCAACACCCACAAAAGTAACGCCTGTATCAGATATCTCTCCATATAACTTATTAACGACTGGCAATTCATAGCTACAAGACACACACCATTCAGCAAAGAAATCGACAATAGTCAGTCGATTAGGATCCAACTTTAATTCATTCGAAGCACTTTCTGTCAGTGTCTCCCCTTCTTGAAATGCAAACGTGGTAAAAGGGGTACATATAACGAGCACCATAGCCAATAACTTAACCATTTTTATATCCTTATGTTTTCTGAACTTATTTCTGCCCAAAGTTAAGAGTCGTGTCATAGTCGACATACAATACTTTTGAAAAATACTCATCCAGTTCCTGAGTATTGGTTGCCGACAAAACTTGACCTTTCAATTCGATATTGAGTGCAGCATCAACACAGCGGCTAAACTGCTCCAGTCGATAATCAGGGATATTAAAGCCTATAAAGTTCAGCTGAATACCGAACTCATTTGCCAAGCGATCACAAATTCCTGCGGAGATAAGCTCATCCAACGCTGAACTGCCGTCGACACCATCTGTCATCAAAATTAACCTTTGTGTTGGATGAGTAGCGTACGGGCGATAATTCCACTCTTGACGCCACTTGGGTATGAGCTGTCTAGCGCCCCAAATCAATCCTTGAAATGAACTTGTTCCACCTGTAGTTTGCAAATTTTCAATGGCTTGCTTGACCTCTCTCATATTGTCGGTCAGTGGCATAACAGGTGAAGAGCCGCTGCAACCAGCATAGAAATCATCTTGTACCTTTAGTTCGACTTTATTTTCCGAATGAACCGTATCTATGTTAGCCACTGTCTTTTCAGCAGAAAACTTATCGTTTTCATCCTTGCTTATCCCATTAGCACATTGTACTCCCGTGACATTCGCCCATGCGGGATTAATCACCGACACACCATCAGAAAAAGGGACAATTGAAATACTCACGGCTCTGCGGCCAGCAAGCTGGACATTGTTATGTTCAATGCGGTTAACCGCTCGGGTAAGTATGTTTTTTAGAGTTTGAATGGAGTCGACCATGGAACTAGAAATATCCAGTACTAGCGCCATTTCTGTAGGCGTCACTTTTGCTACATGGTGAACGTAGGTATGCTCCATTGCTCGAGACTCGGCAGCGTTAGAGCCCTGACCTATGCCCAATAGAGAAAAGGGACTATCAAGATGATAACTGACGCTAATCTCACAGTCCGTACCAGACAGATACTCACCATTCACCCCACGTATTTTAGGTTGGTAATAGTCTAAGTAAGCCTGAGAAAGATCAGCTTCAGAGGTGGCACTAAATGCACAAGCTAATGCCACCGTATCGGCTGCTTGCATCGCACGATTGTGGAGCTGAATATTAAACCCAACCATAATGGTAGTCAGTGCTAATGCTATCAAAGGTACTAACAGAGCAAGAAAAGACAAAGAAACAGAACCAAGCACCCGATTACGCACTGTACTTTCTCCCAATCACCGCAGCTTGACTTTGAAGCTTTGTAGGCAACGGCAAATCTAACCACTCAAAAATCGAGTCCACAGATTCTAAAGGTTTAGACACACACAAAGTGACTTGGTAAAGGTCAGCCGTCTTTCCTTGAAGAGACGCAATCATTCTCTGACTTTTGGGAGCAAGAGAAGCAAGTGATTCAATCTGCTTTTCACCCTGACAATCGTTGCCTGAGCGTTGGGTGATGATTTGGGTCTCATTCCCTGAAGAAAAGCGCATTTCCAATATCAAACCTACGCGGCTTAAATCCAAATCAGCCGGTAAGGAGGGTTTCGCCAAAACCATTAGGTGGTCAGCACTATCCGAGTAGTAAGGCGTGATTTGCCCATTTGGCACTAGCGCTCGTGATGCTGCGCTGACCAAAGAATAGGCCGTACTGTCTAAGCGAGTTTGTAGATACAAGATTTTGTACACCGCGAACAAACCCAGAACGATCACCAAAAACCCTAGAACCATTGCAGGGAACTCGATAACAGCAGAGCCGCATTGCCTGTGCGCCTTACGCGTCATAGCTCACCAACACAGTGCGGTTTAAGTTGGTCACCGATGGCAAAGACTCTGAAAATTTGGGAGCCAACAAAAACCGGAATTGATAGTTAATACGATATTGGGCAAGCATAGCCTGAGGCGAGCTGACCAACTGACCTGATGCTAAAGACGCCACACTATCGGCATAGCTAGGAGCATCAACTTGAATATTATCCAAACTCAATAAAGGAAACTGAGCAATATGCTCGCGCATTTTTTCTGCGACGGTAGGCGAAGGTATCATTGTACGGGCATCACGAATCGCTGACGATACCGCAGATTCAAAAACCATAGTCACCCACATAAGCCGAACCAGCTCAAAGCCAACTAACACAAGCATCATCAGCGGCAATATTATCAACGCAAACTCTATTGTCTGACTGCCTTTGTTGCGACGAAACATCATTAATGAATTCCTTGTTTCGCAAGAGTCTGGTAATAAAAAAGCGTACTCTCGAGTTCAGACCGGCTGAGCTCTGCGGAGGCAATAGTCTTAGCCGCATCAAGTTTACCGCTAGACGCATAAGATAAAGCGAGATTCAATCGCATCTTACTTGTTGCTTCCCCTCGGCTGTAAATAGGATATAAGATTTGAATGCTTTGTTCTGGGCGACCGTCTAAGAGCCAACCTAACGCTAGGTTATTTCGATACTCCATGCTATCAGGCCGGATGTTTATCGCACTTTTAAACGCATCACGAGCCTTTATGTAGTCTTTTTGTAGTGAGTAAGCCACACCCAAACTATTTAATGCTACGTCGTCCATTTTATTTGTCTCTACAGCATCAAACAGTTTACTTTCAGCGAGTTGGATATTACCAATAGCAAGATGTGCTCGGCCTAATTCACGATCAAACTCTGAAGACGGTGCCAGTGCACTGCCTTTTGTCAGATAATGCAGCGCTTCATCGTATCGAGCGGCTTGATTACAAGCATTACCAGCCAAAAAGAGCAGCTGAGCATCATTGGGATTTTGCTTAAGCTTTTGCTTGTATATTTCTAAAGCATTATCTGGATGGCCATTAGTTAATGCGGTTTGTGCAAGCTGCAAATCTTGGGCGCTAGGCTGGTTTTTTGTCGACTGACAACCCACAGCAAAGATTCCAACCCATATGAGGATAAACAACCGGCTCATAATCTCTCCAAGGTATCAAATAGGCTCAGGACAACTGGGGCAACGATCATGACCACTACAGGAAGCATGATCAAAACGACAAGAGGAAAAGACATTTTTGCTGGGATCTTACCTGCCCATTCTTCGAGTTCAAGCAACTGATAATGGCGGCTATCTGCTGCTATTAAGCTCAAAGCCTGCGAAAGTGGTGTACCAAACTTCAGTGCTTGACACATGGTTACCACCATATTGTTGATATCGGAAAGTTCCAGTCTTTGATCTAGATTAGTGAGTGCCTGTATGGGCGAATCAAGTACAGCCATTTCTGTCGCCGTCTGACACCATTGACGAGAAAGCGCGGACGAAACGTCTGCCATTTCTTCGCCCACAACTCGAAATGCTCTCTCAAGCGTCAAGCCAGATGCAACACATACAACCATAAGATCGAGTGCATCAGGCACCACTCTGGCGACTTGGCAACGAATCCTGTCCACCCATAGTGTTAATAAGCGATCGACCAGAATGCCGAGTAATATAGAAATGGTGACACACTGAGCAACATCTACCATAGACCCTGTTAGATCTCTCAGAGCAAACCACAGCAATGCGCCCACGACCATGATAGAAAGCCGAAACAATACAAACAGTGTTTCAGCTAAGTCGTGATTAAACCCGATTAACGCCAACGCTTTACGACGCTCAGGATTGGACTTCCAACGCCATTTAATCCTTTGTGAGTTAGCGGCAAGAGACACAGAGCTCACCTGATTGAGGCGGCGCTGAACCAAGTCTTGCTGGCGCGCGAGCCTAAAACACATCAAGGAACTAAAGACACCAGTAATAATCAAAACAGTTGCTATCATGGTGATCATGAGAACTTCCTATTTTTTGTGAGCGAATGCAGCGTCAACCCACCTAGCGCTATGCTGAGGCCACAATAAATAAGCACCCACTGGCCACTCTCACTGTAGATGAGTAATTCGAGCAAAGATGGATCAATCCAAGCAACCGCCAATACCAGAAAAACTGGCAGAAACGACAAAAACTTCGCCGTCATCCTAGGCTCTGAGGTCATGCTGGCAACCTTCTTTCGCATCGCACGATTGTCATGCAGCGTTCTGCTCAGGTTGTGCAAGATATCCCTCAATTGTCCGCCATTACTTTGATTGAGTACTAACGCGACAGTAAAGTACCGAAAAGTGTTATAGGGCAAACGAGTACATGCCTCATCCAAAGCTTGGCGCAGCGGAATACCAAGAGATAAGTTATCGTTGATGCGAGAAAATTCTCTACCTAGTACCCCCTCTTGAGTTTTCGCAACCTGCTCTAACGCCTGCTGAACAGACAACCCAGCAGAAACCGCTCGGCTCACTAAACCCAAGACCTGTACAATCGCTTTCTCAAACTCTTCGACCTGCTGCCTGCGGCGCAAGGCAAACAAAACGCCAAACAGCCCAATCACACAAGATATAACTAATAAAGCTTGCCAGTACCAATGTTGCGGTGGTAGCCACCAAGAAATCAAAAACGGCAGTATGCAAGCTGCTAAAGCCAGAAAAAGCTTATCTTGACGCGGCAATAGTGCTTGAGTCCGGCGCCAAAACCCTCCAACTGGCCCTGCTGAGTATCGCGGTTTAACGATAGCTTTCGCTATAGGCTTGGGCTGAGCAATATATCGTACTAACCGCAGTTTGACGCATCGACGACGCTGCCAATAGTGTTTCAAAACCAGCAGACTGCCTAAGCACCAAATCGTGAACAAGATTATGCTCATCATGCAAGCCTCATTGCGGCGCGCAGCTGAGAATCAAGTTGATAGTGCTGTGCTTTAGCAACAAAGGAAGGAAGGCGCCGAGCACTGACATATTCACCTAAAATCTTGCCTTGGTGATCTTCACCGTGAGTATCAAAATGATACAAATCTTGAGTGATATATTGATCGCTTTCGATGCCAACCACTTCGGTTATTGCGACAATGCGCCGCTTTCCATCACGCATCCTATCAACTTGTATAACGATATCTATCGTATCGGCAATTTGACGACGCAGGGCAAATAAAGGTAAGGTCGATTGCGCCATCATAAGCATGTTTTCAACTCTGACTAGTGCATCGGCAGGTGAATTGGCGTGCAAAGTGGACAAAGAGCCGTCATGACCAGTATTCATCGCCTGCATCATTTCAAAGGCTTCTTCACCCCTTACTTCTCCAAGTATGATGCGATCAGGACGCATTCTTAATGCATTCCTAACCAGTTCTCTTTGAGTGATTGCAGCCAATCCTTCGGCGTTTTCAGAGCGCGTTTCTGCACGCACCACATGAGGTTGCTGGAGTTTAAGCTCCGCCGCATCTTCAATAGTAATAATACGTTCATGAGGAGGTATGCTAAATGACATCGCATTGAGCAATGTAGTTTTACCCGCCCCCGTCCCTCCAGCGATGAGTACATTCAATCGGCAACGAACAATGACATCAAGCAAATGCATCATCCCTTCACTCAAAGCATCATTTTGTACCATTTGGCTTAAAGACAATTTTTCATGATTGAACTTACGTATAGAAATGCACGTTCCATCGAGCGCTAGCGGAGGGATCATCACATTGACACGGCTGCCATCTTCCAAGCGAGCATCAACCAAAGGAGAACTTTCATCAATACGACGTCCAACTTTACTGACAATTCGCCTCGCCATGTTAAGTAATTGTTCTTCCGAGCGAAATTCGATGGCGGTTTTATGCAATCTACCCAGCTTCTCGACATACACCTCATTAGGTCCATTAACCATGATGTCACTTACGCTGGGATCGTCGATCAAAGGTTGAAGAGGTCCTAAACCCAGTAACTCATCGACCAATTGCTGAACAACCTTAGTAACTTCACGATGACCGAGCGGCAGTTGGTGAGTGGCCACCACATCGGTAACCAAGGCAAGAATTCTTGCCTCCAACTCATTCGAGCTCAGTTTTACAACCGCACTCGCTTCTATCGTATTCACCACCTTAGAGTGGATAAGCTGGTAATGATCACGAATGGGATCGGAGTGAGACGTACCTAGCTGAGTATGACTAGGGGTGTCAATGAGTCGAGAAGACTTAAACATTAAGCGCCCCTCTTCCAAAACTGAAATGATCTCGGGCTTTCAACGCCCATCACTTTATCAGCTAACAAACAAAACGCTCGGCTGACTTTCCGGTGGCCCTTGACAGCAGACTGACCAAGCGCGCTTTTGTTTAAAAAATGTAAGGGAGCAAAAGGAATCGAGACATCAATTTCAGCGCCCAAAGTACGATGAATATCGTTTAATGTTAATAATGACGCTTTATCAGATTTAGTATGATTGACCACCAATAAGTTCTTTCTATTGAAAGCCGCTTGCTCCCCGGAAGATAAAATACTTAATATCTGTCCAGCATTACGAATCGCTGCCAAACTGGGTTCTATGACTAAAATACGCACATCAGAGCTCTTTAATGCGCTCATGCCTACTTGATCTCTCAGTGAAAACGCCGGGATATCAAAAATTAGACTGTCTGTGTGCTGTAAACAAAACTTACTAAAATGCTCAAGCGCTTGTTTTTCAGGCCAAAATGGATCGCTATCCAACGGCAGATAACCAGTTAGGAGCGACAGATTTGTCTCTACATTTATGCTGCTTCGCTCAAATACCACAGGTTCGAGACGCTCAGGATATTGCAGCATTTCGACCAATGCTGCATTGCCTTGTACATCAAAATGTAAATCCAGATCGCCTGCTGAAAAATCAAGGTCAGCGACCATCACTGACTGCCGCCTCTCACTCAAGATTCGAGCTAAACTGGCGACAACGGTCGAAGTCCCGACCCCACCTTTACAACCAACCACAGAAATACGACTGCCCATTGACTGAGTTTCCTGCTGGTCATGAAAATCCACCGCCACTAAGCCATGTTCAAGCACAGGGTTAACCAGATATTCAATCGCCCCTGCTTCACAAATAGCGCGATAGTAAGGGATAGTCTGATCATCACCGATGGCAATCACTTTGCAGCCCGTACGACGATTCATATCACTCACCCAGCCACGCGCCTCTTCTATAGACATACCCATTACATCTAGGGCTATCACATCATGACTGTCAGATAAGGCTTGCTTGATGAGTAGTTCTCTGTCTAAAGCAACTTGAGTCAGTTGGGTTATCCCACGCTCAGCAAACGCCAAACTTAAGTGATAAGTATCAAGGGAAGGAGAGGCCGCGACTAATACGGAAAAGTTATCGACTTTCATCATTGGTTACCTGCTGTAATACCGACACTAGAATCCAAGTTTTGGCTGCTACCATTGGTCGCCGAAGGGCTGATATAAGCATCGATAGCAGCGACTACCTTTTCGCCATTGGCTGGCCCCAAACGCTCTCCCACAATCAATTCTTTCGGATTGGCAACCATTTGAGCAAGAGCAGCCGCATTAGTGCAGCCATAAGCCTGATGAGATTGATATTGGTTAAATACTACTGGCTGCATTTTGCTCGCTCCGCAATTTGCCACCTTGGCGCGAAATGATTCAACAATAAGCTGAATATCACCTTGCTGAGATGGGCTTGCGTCCTCACTAATTATTTTGCTTTCACTAATGCCGCGAGCTAGTAAAACTTGATGTATTTTCTCTAATTGATCACGTCCCTTAGTTGAGCCACTAACCAGCTTGACACGCAAACCATAGGGATTACCGCGTTTAGCAATAAAGTCTTCAACTTTCAGGATCTGCTCGGTAGATAGCTCATTGCTATCAAGTGTAAGAGTCAGCTTATTGGTGACAGCAACAACATCAATGGCAGGTTGTTTAGCAATACGGTCATGCACGCAGCCACCCAGTACCAATAAAACCGGCAAAACAAACAGATTTAGTCTCATCTTCACCTCAGTAGTAAAATCCATTATCACCTAACAAACGCGGTTTGCGGTTGTCGGTATAAGTTGCATCACCGCCGGCCGCTGCATTCTTTTTACTTGGTAGTGCTAATAACCTTTCTAGGTCACTCTGGGGTATCAAAGTATCCGTTGGTAAAGCAAAGTTATTAGCGCGGGTAGGCTCAACCAGATAAGCCGTCGCAATGATGATCAGCTCTGTCTCTCGACGCTGATATTGGTTAGAGCGAAATAGAGTACCTAAGATTGGAATATCCCCTATTCCTGGCACTTTTTGTAACTGATCGATTTCACTACTTTGTAACAAACCACCAAGAGCAAAGCTTTGTCCGCTCGCCAGCTCTATCGTGGTTGAAGCCCTACGCGAAGTGAAAGAGGGCAGCACATTACCATTAAATACGGCTTGGTTGTCCACCGAGACACTGCTCACTTCCGGCTCAACTTTTAGACTGATTCGATCAGGGCCAAGCACTATAGGTTTGAAGTTAAGATTAACGCCAAAAGGACGGTATTCAACCTTTGCAGTATCGCCTTGAATCAAAGGAATTGGCACTTCTCCCCCGACAAGAAAACTCGCTTCTTCACCCGAAATTGCCGATAGGTTAGGCTCTGCGAGAATCGACATATCACCCGTCGATGCCAAGGCATCAACTAAGGCACTAAAGTTAGGTTTAGTCCAACTGCTGACACCAGATGGTTTGTTGTACATAAAACTGCCAATCACATTCTCAGCGCTACTCCCTTCCCCCATTAGTGATCCCCATTTAATGCCTAATGTATTTGAGACATTACGAGAAACTTCTGCAATTCGAACACGTATATTGACTTGGGTTGGCATGGTGACAAGTAGCTGGTTGATCAGTTCATCATTGTTCTCAGAGCTTGGCTCGGCTTGCTGCGTTGATGAACTATCAGATTGAGAAGAATCATTATCATTTGTGCCTTGGGACGCGGTGATAGGAGAAAGATAACCTTTCGCCACATTAACTATGCTATGTGCCATAGCTGGACTTGGTACTGAGCCTTTAAGCCATAACTTTCCACCCAAAGATTCAGTCTTGACTGAGGCCTCAGGAAACTGAGTTTTAATCAGGCTATCTAACTCTTGAGTGTCATGAACAACACGAATCTTATTGCTGTATATTACCTGCTCTTTATCGTTCAAAATGGTCATTGTCGCCGTGCCAGCCTGCTTACCAAATACCATTAATTTGGTATTTGTCATTGGCTGATAGTCAGCAATATGCGTGTTAGAGATAAAAATTGATTTTGCCTTTTGGGGCAAACGTACCATTTGCGCTTCATTTATGTTTACTTCAAGCGCCGACGCCCAAGAAGAGCATGTGAAAAACAAGCTAGGAAGCAATAACAAGCCCCACCAGCGCAGTAATGTAGTCATTGGTTGTTCCTGAAATTGTTAGTTATTTTTGTTATTTGGACGAAGCTCAATCAAATCCACATCTGGCGCGATTATTTTGCTTTGTGGGTTAAGCTGCGTCGAAGTAATCATGGAATTAACGGGTTCCGTCAAGTTCGGCTCTCCAGCACCGCGCAAAGACAAAGTAAGCCGACCAAGTTGATTGGCTAAAACAATTTGTGTTGCTTGCTCTGGCGTAACTTCGAGTGAGACTGAACTATTGTCGGGTATTTTGGCGCCGTAGTCTCGGCGCTGCTCTTGAAACCCTTCTGATGATGACAAGTTGTTGAAAGCAAGGATACGCACATTATGCGCAATCGTGCTGACATATAAGCCTTCAACTTGATTGTCATACTTTTTCAATTCGCTAAGCTTTGACGCCAATAGTAACACGTCAACTTTATCTCCCGGTTGAACAAAGCCTGAGTTGGCCGTGACTTGATCAACAGGCACGGATATGGCTCGATAGCCTGACCTGACTTTTAGTGCCAGTGATACACCGCCTCTAGGTGGCGTTAAATCCGCAGAACTTATCACCTGACCTTTCTCAATCGCAATATGCGCAATCCCAGCGGAAAGGTGAGCAGACTCAAGCTCATCTTCTGTAATGTAATCTAAATAATCGTCCAACTCATTTTGGGGCACTGCCTGCCAACGAAACATGGTGGCGCTATATACATCCCCTGCTTCAATATTTTTATTTGAAACCAGAACTCGCTTAAACACCGCTGCAGCTTGGTTAACCTCCGGTGACTGTGGCTTGGGTGAGTTTAAAAGCAGCAATCCTATCCCTATCCCTGACAATAAGATAGACACCAACATCAATCGCTTCGCTGTCATGACTTGTCCTTGTTTGTCTTTTTAATTGCCTGAGTCTTGAGTCTGTTCGAGTGACTCAATCACAGTGTCATAGGCGCCTACAATTGCTCTTGTTAGCTTGCCATCACTGCCACCCACAAATGAGAGTAGAAGCACAGACATGGCCGCAGCTAAAATTGCGTATTCAATCGCTGCTGCCCCACGTTGCTTTGTATTACGTAACATTAATAAACTCCTGAAAATGCTGTTCAGTCTCATTTAGACTTAAGGTGTTGCGATAAAACGGTATAGGTATCTATCATTAAGTAACGATACTTGTTTAACCTCTCCGAGAACGAAATCAAAATAACTACGTGTACTTTGTGTAGAAAAATCAGTGAAGTATTGTTCGCGGATAAGAGTGCCGAATGGATCTTTTACATCGTTGTAAATCAATACATTCTGCTCAACAGGAATTAGATTACCTAACTCACTAACGCTGGGAAGACGCCAATTCGACAAGCCACAAACTTGCTCTGATGTTTGAGCGTCTAGATTTTCTGTGAGGTCCTCATAATCAACCCATCGTGTGTCTCCGCGCTTATCAAACAGTTGCCAAACATGGCCAGTCATTAGATTTTTTGCGCAGCTTGCCTCTGCGCGGTTTTCCACCAACCCACCACTTACATCCAAATATTGCCATTGATTAGGTAAAGTGTTTTCACTCACAAGACGCACTAGAGCCGCCATGTTGTTAGCAGGAAAGGACTTAGATTCCTCGCTGTTACTTGTTGATGCATAAACATACGCTGTTTGTTCACCCTCTTTGCCTGGCTTAGCAGACCAATAATAAACCGGCTGATTGTGCGGATGATTAACAAATACATCAGTGTCGATGCTAAGACCTTTATCACTAGAATATTCTGAGTATTTAACATATCTAGAGGCCAAGCTTTGTAACTGAAGTATAGTGGGCACTCTCCAATCACTGACTCCGCAAAGTGCCTCTTGGTTGACATTTGAAATATACCCTTTGGGGCCTAACACATTTTTGCTTTCATCACTGCTGCCTTGATACGCGAAATAGTCAAGTGTGTTTGCTTCAACCTTGGGCAGTAACATCCAAATTCGTCTTCTATCGCCTGAGCCAAGTTCTAATACGCAGCGCCAACCTTGCTCGTAAGTGGAATTTTGGGCTAAATACAGCCCTGCTTTGTCCAACTTGGCATACTGTTTACCGGCTGCATCAACAATAATGGCTTGAAATTGCGAGACAACCGCCCCTGAGTTTTGTGCTCTTTCTCGTGCCGCTACAATAAGTTGCTCTATATTTTCCTTGTCGTAGTGACTTAACAAATCGTATTTATCTATCAGCGCCAAGGCACCACTACTTTTTAGGTTTGGTAGACTCTCGAGCCAAGCCGTTAGCTCAGCCCTTAATTGCTGAGAAGTAAAAAAGGCCTTGTGGAGACGATTAGCGCCAATCTGCTGTTTTTTACCGTCCTGTGTCCCATCCAGTGCAGCTATACTACTGGCAATAATAGAGTTTTGCTGATGAAGCTTAGCCAGACTATCAACCGCTTGCAGCTCTTTGAGTAAAGCTGCTGCGACTAAAACGTTATACTCATATTCACGCCAGTCACTAACATAGTTGTCCACCTTTAACACAAACTCTTGGCTTTTGCTGTCGCTACGATTTTTTGCTAAGAGCGCTCGCTGAACAAAAAAAGTGATCGCGGGTTGGTGCCCAGAATAGATATCTTGCCATGATGCCAAGGCGCTGCTTAATAGAGTTTGATACTGGGCGTTGTCAGCACTGAGTCTGGTGTAATCAACTTCGGTATCATCTAACAAGCTTAGAAGGTTCACCACGGCATCACGAGCTTGTTGTAAACGAGCAGCTTGTTCACTTAATCGAAGTTTCTGAGTAATCTGGGCACCATCAATCTCATCGACTAGCTGAGCACCAGCAGGCAAAGACCATACAGCAAACCATTGGTGAGAGAGATCGGGACTAATATCGCCTTCACCTGATTCTTTGATAGAAACAAGAGTACCATTTCGCTTGGCGACTAGAGGGCCTGAAAAGCTATTGATTACAAAGCTTCTGACTTTTTCATCAACTGTACGACTGCGTAACCTTTTCGCTGCATCAACCTCGATAAGTCGCGACCCCTTAATATTACAAGCATTCATTGCAGACACTTTATCACTCAGCTCATCGAACGTTTGCCGGTTGTAACTTTGGCTCTTGGCCCAAAAAATAGGCTCACCAGATCCATCTGGATTATATTCTGCAACGCAGTTCGCTCGCGTGTAGTCCCAGCCCTTATCTCCAAAGGTAATCACTTTGTTTATATTATCCATAGGAACAAATTGCAGTGCTACAAACTCACCTCGACTGGTGCTAGTGGCAAAAAGAGTCTCGCTAGCCGGAGTTGGCATGCCTTCAAGAGCATTTTGTTTTACGCGTATACCAACCTTATTTTTTGCGTATGCTTGTGGGCCAATAAACTGAGGTTTGGAAACTACCGTCTGCCAAGTACTTCCACCATCAGTGGTATATTCATAGTGCTCGGGTTGATCGAATGTGACTGGAGAGTTCCAAATACTCACACTGAGGTCGTCCCAAGAAATCATATTCCCGTAGATAGGGTTATCATCTGACGTCGATAGAATGTCCATTTTTTCTGGTGCTGGGAATTTGGGATTATTATTAGAAGAGACATTATCTGTCGTCGTGTTAGCGGCAAGGTTAGTAGCGTCAAGCTTAGGATCCGACTCATTGCCTCCTCCACATCCAGCAATAAAAGCCGCACAGGCCATAATACCAAAGGTTTGAGCGACTATTTTCACGGCCAATTACTCCTAAAACTTTGTGTTCCCTACAAAATCAGGCCGAGATAGTAATGCAAATGATATTTACTATCAATATCATTTGATCTTTTATTTGCACAAGTGATTAAATAAGCGCACACGATAACACTTTAAACCAAATTTGGTAAACAATTGATCAAAATGAACAAACCACCATCACCTCACTTGGTTGCAATCGCTGTTTCAGCAGCAATCTCGCTTTATGGATGTGGCGGCAGTGATAGCTCAGAAAGTACTTCGCCTACCACGAGCTATGCTCACTACAATCAAAAAGCATGCGCTGATACAAACTTTGATGGCCAATGCAGTCAATATGAGCAAAAATTATTACTGGCCAGTGGTTACCCTAAGATGCTCAATGTTGGTGGCGCTATTCTGACCGCTCCCGGCGAACTTGATATTATTTCTCCCTTTACAACCTTAATACACAGCGAAATGCTTTATAACCCCTTGGTTCAAGGTCAAGTCGTCAATGCCAAAGCCTACTTACAAGCCAAATTAGGCAATTATGTTGGTGTTAATTTCGACACGCTCGATATCAATTACGGGCCTAAAAATGAGAGCCAAGTCTTGACTGAATCGCTTATTCAAGCACAACAAAGCGGTCCAAGTGGCGCTTCTCCTTTGGTCAAAATCGCTCACGCCCTCGATATGATGATAAAGTACAAAACGCTGGATCTGAGCTCAATAAACTTAGACAAAGAGAGTTCACAACAGCTGAACCTTGATGGAGCGGTTCTTATACATGGGTCTCAGGAGGAAAAGGGACTCAAGTCACTTAAATCGATTGCACTAAACCCAGCCAACAATAAACTCCTCTATCTCGACGACTTAGATACGGTTAAAGAACTGAGTACTTCAGTCAAAAGAGCAGCTGGCTTAGCGACTTACCAGCAAGCGCCCTCAGAGGGAGCAATAGCCCCAAGTTCAATAACAAGAGCAAGTCTCAGAAATGATGACCATCACGAATCAGACCATGATAAAGAACACGACGATTTTGGTGGTAACGCAAGTAACCTACCGGATTTTGAAAAGGATGCTTCTCGAGAGCTAAAGCAAGTATTGCCTGCATTAAATGGCGTACAATCCTATAAGCTTTATAACCCCCAAAACCACGCTATCCAAGTCGATGCATGTGAAGCGAGTGGCGGCAATGGTATTTTACTAACCAGCCTGCAAGATAACACTGGCCACGACAGCTCTTCAGAGGCTCCTGACATAATCACAATTCAACCTTCTGCGGCTATTGATACTATCGGCGGGGCATCTGGCAGCGAGTTACCGACCTTGCCACCAGCTCCAGTGGTGATTGAGCCCTCTTCTGCCGCCTGTTACAACGATAACTTTGAATGGATGAAGCCCCTATACAGCCAGAGTAGTATTCTGGCCCGTTGGGATAATGGCTTAGATACAAAAAAGGACCAGCTCTGGCTTTTGGATGAAATAAGCCTAAATAAATTATCACTACTGGATCAAGTCTCTGAAAAAAAAATCCTTATATCTAAAGATGAGCAAGACATCCTGCTCATTGCGGATAGTGACAGCCAAACAATTGGCACATTAGAAGCTAAGTTGATTCCACTGAACAATCGAAGTTTTGGCTCCCCATCAATGATCAAACTTCAAAAAGACGACAGTTACCCGATTATTACTACCGCCAGTTTCGCTGCCAACCAGCAGATTGTATTTGCTTTACAAGACGAAAATACAACAAAACACAAAATCATTTGGATAAATAAAAGCGCGCCGACCAAACCCTTATCTAGTATCCAAGGCCAAGGGCAAGGGCAAGGGCAAGGGCAAGGGGTTATAAAGTATTTAGAATCATCGCCCGATGGTAAGTTTACCGTTGCAGTTACGAAAAAAAATATCTACTTACTTGATAATCAAACCCAGCGGATTTCCAAAACAATCGACTTTGATGCAAGCAGCATGACAGACTTATTTGTCCAGAATGATAAGGCGATTGCAATTGGAGAAGGCAAAGTTGATTATTTCCAGTTTGCTAATATTTCTGGCCCTCCGCTGATCGTTGCTACTCACTTAATTACCAAACAATTAGTCAATCAATGGGGCAAAGCACAGCTAGGTCCAATTACTTTGTATGATATGTTAAACCAAACCCCTCAATACACTAACTTGGCAGCTCATAACATACTGACTCCATTTAAAAACATTAACTTAGAATGGAATGTATTAGGTGGCCAGGTTAGAAGCGTGAACATTAGTGGCACCTACAGGGGAGAAGATATTGCTATCACCAAGCCTCTATAAAAGATAAATGTGTTGGTCCTCTCGCTACTTAAAGACCAACACCCTTTTATTCTCTAGTTCCAACAAACCGATTAGTTCGCCTTTATAAGAACCGACCCAAATTCCACAACATGGCGACTAGACATAAGAGCCTACTGTCGATATGTTTCTCAATCATTAGGTTATAAAGGATGTTCTGATGACCCCGACTATAGAAACAATTTTATCTCATCGTTCCATTCGTAAGTTTACCGAGCAAGCGATTGACCCTGAGCAGCTAGATACCATTATCCAATCCGGACTTGCTGCATCTTCATCAAGCATGCTTCAAGTGGTCTCTATTATTCGCGTCACCGATTTGGACAAACGTAAAACCTTAGCAAAGCTCGCTGGCAATCAACCTTATGTAGCAAGCGCAGCGGAGTTTTTGGTATTTTGCATCGATTATCACAGGCATTTTACTATCAACCCTAAGGTCAATGCTGAGTATACAGAACTCACTATCATTGGAGCGGTAGACTGTGGAATTATGGCTCAAAACTGCCTTTTGTCTGCTGAATCGCTAGGGTTAGGAGGCGTCTATATTGGGGGACTCAGAAATTCGGCATCTGAGGTCGATGAACTTCTCGAATTACCGCAGCATTGCGCCGTTTTGTTCGGATTGTGCCTTGGCCATCCTGATCAAGACCCGCAGATCAAACCTCGACTACCAGCGAAAGTGATCATGCATGAAAACAGCTATCAAGCTATAGATTTATCCAACATTGAGAGTTACGATAAAAAGATGCAAGACTACTACGCAAGTCGCAGCGCCAATCAAAAGCAAAGTATTTGGTCTCAAGAAGTGACTAACAAGCTTGCTGGTGAGTCCCGTCCACACATCAAAGGCTACCTAAATCATAAAGGGTTAACCAAACGCTGAGTTCACGATGAAATAAAAAGCAGCACTAACCGCACGTTCTTAGGGGTGTTAGGAGCATGTTTCAATGCTAGTGCTGCATAAGTTATTTATTTTGTGGTTTCAGTTTATCTTAAAGCCTTCCAACCAAATCAGAATGACCATTGGCATAGGTTAATCAAGTTCAAAATAGCACGACGCTCCCATTTAGACTGGGCAAGCTCTAGCCTGGCATAATAATAGGTCGCCATCTGGTTATGCTTATTCGTATTCATCATTTTGTCCTCTCTGATTACCTCAGATATTATCTCGCCATATAGGGAAACTTAAAACTGAGACATTTCAAAAATACCTTTCCTAATTTTGATAAAAATAACCATAACTTCACTAAAATCGACTGTATTCTGATAAAATAGGGAAAATAACACTTCAATAAAATGCTTGTTTTGGAGCCCAAATGTCAGATCTCAATTTGCTGCGCTATTACGCACGCCTTGAACCATTAGGTGTTGGGGAGGACATTAAAACAGCGCTACCGGATATCGCTGAACGGCTATTTACTAGCCATCGCCATGCAAGAAACTTACTCAATCAAATGCAACAACTAGAGTGGCTATCATGGGCCCCCAAAGTGGGAAGGCATCAAAGGTCAACTCTTGTGCTCAACTTAACACTGACAGACCTCAAATCTCAGTTGGCAAGCAAACGCATACGACAAGGTCAATACGAACAGGCCTTAAGCATTCTCGATGATGATCAAAAAGCGTTTGGGCGTTTGCTACAAAGTACGTCAGGGGCCACAATACGTGAGGGACTACTGCATATACAGCTGACTTATAAACGCTCTTTTGAACGCATAGTGCCACACCAATTACAGCGCTCGAGCGAACGTTATCTACTCAGGCAGATATACTGCTGCCTAGTGAGTAGTGACCTAGAAGGCCACTTGAAGCCTCAACTGGCTCACCACTGGCAATGCGAAAACAAGGGTCATGAATGGACTTTCTACCTTAGGCCTGCATTGACCTTTCATAATGGCGCCGCTATTGATGCCGATAGTATTGTGAGTCTTTTTGCTAAACTATCGACATTGCCAAACTACCGGGACGAGCTGGCTCATTTAGAAAGCGTCACTTCACCACAGCCGAATAAGGTCGTATTCGAATTTTCAAAACCCGATCTTGGGTTTGGCGGTTTGGTTTCAGGAGTAAAGTACGCCATCCAACCTACCAGCCAAGTCAATAATGCAAACCATTATGGTGTCATCGGCTCTGGACCATTTGAAGTACGAGAACACAGAGAAGATCGCCTTTGTCTGCAAGCATTCGAGCGCTATTACGGCTGCCGTGCTTTAACTGACCAAGTCACTATCTGGAAATTGGACGAAAAAGAACTGACGAATAGACAAATTCAAACCAACCAACCTGGCGTACAAGGCAATAACGAGTGTGAATACCACCTTTCTCATACAGATGACGCTCAACTTCACAGCAATAGCCACAAGTCACGACTCGAAGATGGGTGCATGCTAGTTTTATTCAATCAATCGTCTCCTTCTGCGCTTGATGACAACCAAAAACGCTATTTATCATGCATACTCAATCCACAGCGTGTTTATGACCAACTCAAACTTAACCAAACACTGTTTGGTTGCAGCAAAGCATACAACATACTTCCTGCATGGCCACCAGTGTTAAGGCCACAAGAGCCAGAGGCTGATCTTCCCCCACACATAGACATTGCTGTCTATGACTACAGAGCGCTGATAGACTGTGCTCTCGCCATTAAAAGCCTATTAAATAAACTGGGTATTGAAACTAGAGTCAGTACCTACTCTTATCGTAAGCTTTATGAAATGTCACAAAACAACCAATTAGCCGAAACGCTAGTCGTGACCAATATCAATTTGGATGATAATCGACACTCTTCAACCTTTTATAACTTATACACTAATCCAGTACTTCATACTTGTATTGGTCACAAGGCCAAACAGTGGCTCATACACTCGCTAGAACAAATTCGTGAAACGACACCTCTCGATCGATATCTCGATGCAATAGAGCCCATTGCTTCAACCTTTATTCATCAGTACTGGGTAACACCTTTATTTCACCACCGACAGACACTGCGCTTTCATGGTGTACTTAAAAATGTTGAGCTAACCAACTGGGGTTGGCCCGATATCAAAAATGTCTGGTCAACAGACTAAGCCGTTGGAGAACTGAACAAATATTGTTATAGGACTCATCACTTAAACGACGATTCGAGTCGTTTATCACGTAACGAAGACCAACTCTTTATCCTAGATTTGAAATTTGAGTCCTGTCACAAGGCATCCCTTGAATTTCATACTTGATTACCTATCATTTCACACAAAGACACTGTATGGATAAACAGTTGAAAGAGAGAAAGCTTCAGTTTCACTATTATTTTAATAATGAATCTCATTCTATGGATGCCATAGTTCGCAACCAATGTGAGACAGAGATCATTTCAATACTGTATGAAATAGCCAATATTCTTGATGTGTCAGTGACAATAGAGAGCGAAGCTCGCCAAGAAGGTGGACTGCGTGATATTTGGAGGTTAGCCAATTCAAATGCCGGCATTCTATCTGTCATCGTTGGTGTTGCTTCGATCGCGATACCTTTGCTTCCCAAATCAGATTCAGAGTTAGAACGGCTACAAAAAGAAGAATTACGCCTAAGTATTGAAGAGAAGAGACTTAGAATACAGACATTAAAACAGCAGGCGAACAAGGATAAAATCGAACCTAAAACCATCAAACAAGTGGCAGAAGTGGTCAACGAAAGTCATAAAGTGATCACACGCCGCTCAAACCTATTTAAACATCTTTGTGCCTATTCAAAAGTCACCCAGGTTGGAGTTAGCGAACTAGATTGCCATGGTACGCCTTTGATCCCAGAGTCATTGATCAAACGATCCAAATTCAAAAGATTTGTTTTGCCCTCCCATCGATTACCAATACAAACCTTTGATGATGCCACCATTGAAATCATTGCACCTGTACTCGGAGAGGGTAAATATAAATGGAAAGGAATATGGCAAGGTCAACATATCAACTTTGCCATGTGTGATAAAGACTTTAAACAAAGGGTTCTAAGCCAGAAAATGAGTTTTCAAAGCGGCTCTACTATACGCTGCATACTAAAGCTGAATTCGAAGTTAGATCAGCTAGGAGATATTGTTATTACTGGTTACTCAGTCACTAGCGTACTCTCATTCGGAGTCGATGAGACGCCGAAAGGCAAGATACACCGCCAGCAGAAAAAATTCGAACAAGCGCAGCTCGAGTTGTTTGAAAACGCATAGCCCAAGTACAATCTAAGCTGATAAACCCATGGGAATGGTGACACGAATACGATGCTCATCTGGGTCCAACGCAACAAAACTAACCCCGTACGACAGTTCTTTAGGCTCTTGAGCAAAATCAACCGATTGATTTTTCCAGCTTTGGTATAGAGACTCGAGCTTTGTTTGGTCTTCAACCAATATGGACAACTCGGTTCCACCACCTGTTATACAACTTGTTGGTACTAAATTTGAGTTCTGTTTTAGTAACAATGTTGTATCGTTTGCAAACTTAATTTCCATACAGGTCGGTGAGAGGGCTCTCGACTCACAACCAAGCACCTTGGTATAAAAACCTTGGCTAACGTGAATGTCCTCTACATAAAGAACATAGGCATCAATAGTTAACATATTATTTCCTCAACAGATAAAGTAAGTGAACAGTGGAATGACTATAATCCACCTAACTGTCAGAACCTGTCAGGAGACTTGAGTAAAGTTGGAGATATAATCGACATTAGAAATGCGTTGGACATCCATTCAGAAGTAGAAATGGTGCTAGCGCTTGACTGGGCAATAAAGCTACTCAATCGAGTTTTCGTCTTTAAGACTCCATTTGTGATAAATTTCTTTAATCTCACTTTCTAAGCCTAAAAAGGTATCCACCATATGTGGGTCAAAATGTGAGCCAGCGTTATTTTGTATTTCACTTAACGCGTCTTCAATTGACCACGCCTCTTTATAAGGGCGTTCCATAGTCAAAGCATCAAATACATCACAGATAGCGACGATCCTAGCGCCTTGTGGTATTTCCTCCCCAGCTAAGCCTTCTGGGTATCCTGTTCCATCCCAGCGTTCATGATGAGATTTGGCTACCTCAGCACCCAACTGGAATACAGGGTTAGAAGACATAGATAATATTTCATGACCAATTTCAGAGTGCTTTTTCATCACTACCCATTCATCCTCAGCTAAAGGTCTTGGCGCTTTAAGTATCGCATCAGGTATGCCAATTTTCCCCGTGTCATGCAAAGGGGCTGCAAGTTCTAATAAGTTATAATTTTCATAATCCCAACCCACAGCTTTGGCTAATAACTTACAGTACTCGGCCATGCGCCAAATGTGACTACCTGTGTCAGTATCATTATAATGGCCAGCAACACCCAGCATTCGAATCGCCGATAGAGCCAAAGAATCAACTTCAGCTAAACGAGTTAGAGATAGGTGAGTGGCAACACGACGAAGAACAATAGCCGGTGAGAAAGGTTTGGTTATATAATCAACGGCGCCTAGATCAAAACCCTTGGATTGATCATCTGTGTCATCTTTAGCTGAGATAAAAATAACCGGAATATGAGCCGTTTCTGGCTCACACTTAAGCCTTCGACAGACTTCAAATCCATCCATCTCTGGCATCATAATGTCGAGTAAAATAATATTAGGCTGAGGCGATGTGTTTGCGAGCTTCAGCGCTTTCTCACCACTTGTGGCTGCCCTTACTGAGTAATTGCCTTTCTCCAATACACTTTTCAGAATTCGGATATTGTCTGGAACATCGTCAACCACTAAGATTGTTTTATCCATTCTAGCCTCTAACCTCAACTCTTATATGCTAGATAGTATTTTATCTAGACATTCTAGCGCTTCGTCACTGTCGTATATTTCAATTGCTTCATTCAAGCGCTCTATCTCACCTGCTGCAACTTGTCCTTGTAACATGGCAACTAAGCTTGCAATGCTTTCCTCTTCAAATTCGCCTAACTCTAGCTGTTCCCTGATTTCCTCGCTCAGAGCTTTCACTTGTTCAAGGTCAAATTCCTGAGACACAATGGGGGAAGCATCAGTTTGAGTGTCAATAAGCGCAATAGATTCGAGGACCTGCTGCAAGGCGGATGAAAGTTCATTCCATTCCTCTGGCAGAATGTCTTTAGCCTGCTGTTTAAACGCTTGCTCAAAGGTAAAAGCAACCTGTGATAGGCGGTGCGCCCCTAGCGATGCTGAGGCCCCTTTCAAGGTATGTGCAGTAATCTCACCCTGCGCATAATCTTTGTCTTGCCACGATGCTTTTAAATCAGAGAAAGTCGTTTGATTATTTTTCGAAAAGCTAGTGAGGAGTTTGGTATACAAAGCTCTATCCTCATTGACTCTAGATAGACCTTCTTCAGTATTGATACCGCACAGTTCTGGTAGTGCTGACTCTTTGTCAATCTCATCACTCTGTTGAGTCGGTGAACATTCAAAATTCTCATCTTTAAAGCTGGGATCAATCCACTTGAGCAACTTACTATATAACTCACTGGTATCTATCGGTTTAGCGATATGATCATTCATGCCCGCTTCGGCACACCGTTCTCTATCCTGCTGCATCGCATTAGCTGTCATTGCAATAATGGGGATGTCTTGGTGAGTCGGTTGTTCTCTCAGCACACTTGCTGCTTCTAGACCATCCATCACCGGCATCTGTAAGTCCATTAGAATCAGCGCATACTCACCATCAAGAGCCTTGTCTACCCCTTCTTTACCGTTGTTCGCCACTTCCACATTCAGGCCAACACTTTCCAATAACTCTACAGCAATAATTTGGTTGACTTCATTGTCTTCAACCAAAAGTACCGGTGCCCCACGAACCGACGCAAAGCTTTCGAATAAGAGTTCGGTTTCATTTTTTTGCCCTGCACTATCAACAACCACTGCTTTACCCATGACTTCCATGACAGTGTCCAACAAAGCCGATGCGCTAACAGGCTTAACCAGAAAACCATCGATCTTAGCCTCTGCAGCCTGAAGAACCACTTCCTCTCTGCCGTATGCTGTCATTAAAATGATTTTTGGAGAACAGTCGAGCGTTTTAATGATTTCCGATGCCTTAATGCCGTTCATTTCAGGCATTTGCCAATCCATTAAAACAAGTTCATAGGGTCGATCCTCCGCCATGGCTTTTTTAACTTTATCAATCGCATCAAAGCCATCTATCGCAGTGGATATATCAAGAGCATAGGAGTGGAGAAGTTCCTTGTTGATATCACGAGCACTCTTGTTATCGTCCACAATCAAAGCTTTCATTCCTTTGAGCTTTTTCCAGTTGTAAATACGCTCTTGCTGATTTTCTATCTCATTATCAAGCACTCCGAATTCAGCAGTAAAAATGAAGCTACTTCCTTGCTGATAAACACTCTCTACCCAGATATCACCATTCATCAAGTGAACCAGGTTTTGACAAATACTAAGCCCTAAGCCCGTTCCGCCATATTTTCGAGTGGTTGAGGTGTCTGCCTGACTAAATGCACTGAACAGCTTTTGTATTTGTTCGGGTTTCAAGCCAATGCCCGTATCTTTGACCTCAAACTTTAACTTCACTCTGTCATTTGATTGTTCACAGTGAGTGATCTTAACGATAATTTCGCCTTGTTCAGTGAACTTAATTGCGTTGTTGCATAGATTGGTGAGTATCTGGCCAAGGCGTAAAGGATCTCCAACAAGTGAGTTGGGCAGTTCAGGTGGGGTTGAGAAAATCACCTCGATGCCTTTTTCCTGTGCTTTTAACGTAATGATGGTGCACAGGTCGTCAAAAACTTTATCAAGCTGGAACGGAATATTTTCCATTTCCATTTTACCAGCCTCAATCTTTGAAATATCGAGAATATCGTTGATGATACCCAGTAGAGCGCGCCCCGCTGAGTTTATCTTACCAATATAGTCATACTGCTTTGCGGTTAATTGCGTTTTGAGAACCAGCTCACTCAAGCCAATAATGGCATTCATCGGGGTGCGTATCTCGTGACTCATATTGGCCAGAAAATCGCCTTTTGCCACATCGGCCTCTTTGGTTCTTTCCAGCGATATTTGTAGCTCACGCATCAACTCTTGTTGCGAAAGCTGATTGAGTTTATGGCGTTGAAACTCAGTATTCTCTTGTGGGTTAAAGGAAAGATAAGGAAAGCGCTTAAAGGCCATCACGGTGTGAGAATGATTACTCGCAGTCTCGATACTGAAAGAATCAAAGATGTAGTCATAATTCATAGATGGAAGCGCCCCAATAGCGCTATGAAACTCGAGTTTTATCCCCCAATTATCAGTAATCCGTGAAAAAGAAAGTGACGCATTGAAGCTATCGCATGTCGATAGCATTTTGTGACAAACTTCAGAGACCGCTGTGGCCACACGAACGGCGTTGACTCTAGAAAAATGACAATCAAGAGCAAGCCTTTTGACTTTATTTCTGAAGTCAACAACCGATGGGCTGTCTTCTATGCTACAGTCGGCAAGCTTGATATTGTCTTCGTCAGACGCTTGCTCCATTTCTTTTAGGACCGTTTCGAGATTCATAATGCATTTCCGAGCTCTCAATTAACTCGGATTACTAGACACGTGGCATCATCAGACGCTTTCGCGAACTTCCGAGTGATATTCTGGGCAATAGTTTCAGCATTATCAGTATAGATGTTTGGATAATCTTTTGGATCAAAATTACTCATAATTCCATCAGAATAAAGTATTAATATTTCTCCAGGCACCATCTGCACCCTATTTTTTTTCGGCGTCCGAATCTGATAGCCGAGTACACCTTGTTGACAGATAAATCTTTGTACTTCTTTACCGACCTTACACATGAAGATGTTACCAATACCGACATACTCTAGGCACAGCGACTCCACATCCAGATTGGCAATAATGGCAACGCCGCCATTTGTGCTTCGTAAGTTGTTATGTAACTGCTCCATTAATTCTGCAAGATCTGTCTGATAGAACTGTTTCAAAAAGCGACGAGTCGTACTAGCGATACTGTGCGCGCTTTTACCATGTCCAGCACCATCAAATAAACTAATAAAATAATCACTGCCATTTTGCTGATAAAAAGCGTCGTCACCATTCACCTCTTCGAGCGGCTTTTCACCAATCGCGATCTCGATTCTTTCTGTCATTGCTTTAGCCATTTCCTTACCGTGACAGCAGTGCCAACACCTAGTTCTGTATCTATATGAAACGAATCCATCAGTCGTTTAGTACCAGGTAAACCCACCCCCATGGTCCCACCTGTACTGTAGTTATCACTCAGAGCTTTTTCGAGGTCTCGTATACCTCCACCGTTGTCTTTAGCGATGATTTCGACCCCTATTTTTTCTCCTTCTTGGACAGATTTAAGGTACAAAAACCCCCGTCCTGCATGATTAAGGATGTTTCGGGTTAATTCACTGACCGCTATTGAAATCATATATTGGTCCACAGTAGAAAAGCCGAGCTGCTGCGCAAAAAGTTTCGCATCTAAACTGGCATAACCGACATCTGAGTCAGTCACAATGTCTAGTTTGGCGTTTTCTTTCACCCAGCCCCCCAAGAGTAGTAGGTTCAAGCACTTGGACTTTTTCCATCATCTTCATTAATGAGAGCGCAAATATTCCAGTGCTTCTTCCATATTTCGTTTGGTCGTCAAACCTCCAATGTCCATATTGGAATCAATCATAGATGCTATGACCCCAGGGCTTAACCCCGTTATGGCAGCACGAGAGCCCATAACTTTAACCATATTGACTAGCTTAATAAATACATTCCACAATGAACTGTCGACAATATCAACACCCGAAAAGTCTATGACAACACCTTTAACGTGTCGTGCTCCTAGCTTGTCCAACAGCACCTCTTGTACTCGCTTTGCATCATCAATCGACAGCTCTTCTTGTATTGGTACAATCAAGCAGCGACTCATATCATGAACCACCACTTTAATCATATCTGCTGGAGTATTACTCATGCCATTTGTCCTGATCACCTTGGCTTTCGCTTAGTGTGTACCCAGCGATTTTAAAGGAATTATTCACACCTTCTTTGAGCGTGGACTGAGTCACTATATCGTTGAGTTCGATACCAAGATTGACGATAGCTTGAGCAACTACTGGAGAGATGCCTGTCACAATACATACACACCCCATCAGCCTTGTAGCCTTAGCAACCTTCAAAAGATGGTTAGCAACAGCGCTGTCTACAGTCGGAACTCCCTGAATATCAATAACAATCACGCGCGCTTCATAATCGATCACTTTTTGCAGCACAGCTTCCATGATCATCTGGATTCGATTTGAATCAATCAGGCCAATCACTGGTAACATAAGTACTTTATCCCAAAGCTGCATCACGGGCGTCGACATTTCCATAATCATCGAGGCCTGTTTTGCTCGTTCCTCAGACATTCTCTTACGATCAGTGATATCCGAGGCGACCTTAAGCACTTTGTATGGTTCACCTTTGAGGTCTAAGACTGGGTTATAAGTGGCTTGGATATAAACTTCTCGACCATTTTTGGCAATGCGCTTAAATTCTCCCGAATTAAACTGTCCAGCACCGAGCTCACGCCAAAATTCTCTATACTGCTCAGTTTCACTGTATTCTTTGTCACAGAACAACCTATGGTGCTTACCTTGAACCTCTGCCAAGCTATAGCCCATAAGATCCAAAAAGTTCTTGTTAGCGGTAATGACTGTTCCATCAAGATTAAACTCTATTGTTCCCAATGATTTATCAATCGCATCGGCTTTAGCCTGAGCTTCATTACTTATAGTTTTGAACTCGGTAATATCTGATGCAACTTTTAGCACCTTGACCAGTTTACCTTGTTCATTGAACACAGGATTATAGGTCGCTTGTATAAAAACAGTTTGTCCATCCTTAGTCACGCGAACAAATTCACCCGAACTGTATTCCCCTTTACCCAAATTATCCCAAAATTGGCTATATGCCACGCTTTGGCGGTATTCATCTTCGCAAAATATTCTATGGTGCTTACCTTTAATTTCGCTGAGGGTGTAATGCATGAGGTCAAGAAAATTCTGATTAGCTGTAATGATGGTGCCATCTAGCTCGAATTCTATTGTCGCTAGTGATCGGTCAATCGCTTGTATATGTGCTTTTGCCTTGATGCTGGCAAGCTTGCTATCGGTAATATCATTGGCAACTTTAACAACTCGTATAGCCTTACCATTACTATCAAATACCGGGTTATACGTTGCCTGAAGGTAGATTTCTTTCCCTCCTTTCGCAACACGTTTATATTCACCAGAATCGTACTCACCCTTGCCTAACTTAGCCCAAAAATCCTTATAAGCTTTGCTTCTAGCGTGTGCAGGCGTGACAAACATTCGATGATGCTTGCCTTTAATTTCATCCAGAGAATACCCAACAACATCAAGAAAATTTTGATTCGCATTATAAATAGTGCCATCAAGCTCGAACTCTATAACACCTTGAGAACGGTTAATCGCGTTGTACACACTTTCATATAACTCTGCTTCTGTATCAAAACCTTTGTTTGTTTTTTTCATTGCCACTCCTTGGAATTATTGCGCCCAATAAAAACTTCGTTTAACCCGATAAGCTTAGTCACTAAACTATAGATTAATGCGAGAAAAACAGCCTAAATCAAACGCCGCAAAAATTTCACACCCGTTCGCCCTACTCAGCGCACAAATCATCACTTCCCCATCGTTTAAGTGCTTGATACCGCTATAACTTACTACTGTATCTTAATAAAATTGGCTATTCTTAATACATAACTAAACGACATGTAAAATTAACAGGAATCAACTCATGACTCAGGATAACTACAGCAAGCTTTCTGACAGCGAACTTGAGTATGTGGATGATAAAACCGCTGCCTTGTTACTCAATACCCCCGGTAGTGCCCGTATTATGCTTTGGGTAATGTTGCTATTTTTAATTTTAGCGGGGGTTTGGGCGTCTTGGGCGCAGATTGACAAGGTAACCGTGGGAGAAGGAAAAGTAGTCCCCTCTTCTCAAGTTCAAATCGTTCAAAACCTTGAAGGTGGTCTTGTTAAAGAAATTTTAGTACGTGAGGGCCAAACGGTTCAAAAAGGCCAACAGCTACTACTAATAGATGACACACGTTTTCGGTCCGACTTTCGCGAACGTGAGCAGCAAATTGCCAATCTCACCGCAAGTGTACTGCAATTATCTGCCTCAATTACGAGCGTGACCGTCAATGAAAAATTTAGCCCGAACTCTTGGCAAAAAAGCGTAGAAATTAATTTTAATAAATTGGCTTTTCCCCCTTCTCTGGTTGAACGACAACCACGCCTTGTTGCAAGGCAAAGAGCTGAATATCAGCAAGACCTCAACAACCTGAATAACCAAATTTCACTGATTGACCAACAAGTGAAGCAAAAGCAACAAGATCTGGTTGAAATACAAGCTAGGGTAAAAAATTTACGTGAAAGTTATAATTTTGCCCTCAAAGAGCTCGAAATCACCAAACCATTGGCTGATGAGGGTGTGGTGCCGCAAATAGAATTACTGAAACTGCAACGGCAAGTCAATGATACGCGGCGAGAAATGACTTCCAGCGAGCTTAAAGTGCCAGTACTCCAATCTGCTATTCAAGAGTCAATGCTAAACCGGATTGATGCTGCGCAAAAGTTTCGTTCCGAGCAACAAGAAAAGCTCAACCAAACGCAAGACAAACTTTCCGCACTAACAGAATCGAGTGTCGGTTTAGAGGATAGAGTCAACAGGACTGTCATCATATCTCCTGTCATTGGGACGGTAAAAACTCTCAATGTGAATACGGTCGGTGGTGTTATACAACCAGGCATGGACATTGTGGAAATTGTGCCCAGTGAAGACACATTACTAGTGGAAGCTAAGATCGCTCCTCAAGATATTGCCTTCTTAAGGCCAAACTTAAATGCCATTGTTAAATTTAGCGCTTATGATTTTACTAAGTATGGCGGACTTGAAGGAAGCCTTGAGCATATTAGTGCTGACACCACAACGGATGAAGAAGGAAACAGCTTTTACCTTGTAAGGGTTAGAACCAAAGAAACAAGCCTAAATAATGATACTTCATTGCCCATTATACCTGGCATGACAGCATCAGTTGATATAATTACAGGAAAGCGCACAGTGATGGAATACTTGCTAAAGCCCATTATCGGAGCCAAAAACAACGCACTTAAGGAATAACAATGCCAGAAACTCTGCTTACTTATTTGCATAGACAGTGACGAAATGAAACTTCTGTTCTCGCTTCTATTATTCATTATGGTCTCAACCACTTCACTGGCACTCAATACCCAAGAACAACGCTGGGTTGATGCGGTTAGGAAGACATATGGAGAGCGAGCAGGAAAAAGAGTCGAAACTTGGCGTCGTGAAATGGTCCAATTCAAAGGGCTGCCGGAGAAAGAAAAGCTGGTCAAAGTAAATCGCTTTTTCAATCAACTTAATTTCATCAATGATAATAGGCTTTGGGGCAAGAAAGACTATTGGGCAACTCCACTTGAATTTTTGGGCAGTAATGGCGGCGATTGTGAGGATTTTACTATCGCGAAGTATTTTTCACTGCTTGAGCTTGGGGTCTCAGATAAAAAACTCAGGCTAGTCTACGTTAAAGCAATAACGCTAAATCAATTCCATATGGTACTGGCCTATTATTCGAAGCCAAGCGCAGAACCTATTTTGCTCGATAACATTGATCCACAGATTAAAAGAGCATCCAAACGTCGAGATTTATTACCTGTATACAGCTTTAACGGTAAAAATCTGTGGCTAATGAAATCGAAGAAAGGGCAACTGGCCGGAAAATCATCAAGACTAAGCTTATGGAATGATCTCAGGGCCAGAGAGAAATCACTCAAATTGAATAAACCAATTTTGAAATACGATGAGTAGGCAATATGACTTTATATAAACAACTTGTCGCGGGAATGATAGCGGTATTTTTGATGCTGATGGTTTCGGTTTTCATCATCGAATTTAACACAACGCGAAACAGCCTGATCCAGCAGCAACGGTCAGAAATGAACAATACCATCAACACTGTCGGCCTTGCTTTGGCCCCCTACTTAGAAAGCAAAGATCAAGTAGCGGTTGAGTCGGTCGTAAATGCTCTATTTGATGGCAGTAGCTATTCCATCGTGCGTCTCATTTTCCTCGATAATGGGGAAGAAATTATCCGCTCCTACCCCGTCAAACCACTCGAGGTTCCCGACTGGTTTACGGGCCTGCATTTATTCGATCGTATTCATGATCGCCGGGTCGTGACCAGCGGCTGGATGCAACTCGCTGAGGTTGAAATTGTAAGCCATACTGGGGATGCCTACACCCAGCTTTGGAATGCATTTGTTCGCCTCGCCATAGCTTTTAGTCTTATCTTCTCCATTGGTTTAATGTCGATTGCTTTTATCCTCAAACGCGCACTGCGTCCTTTACACCTCATCGTTACCAAAATGGAGCAAGTAGCGCGCAATCAATTTGGAGACCCATTACCCAGACCTTCGACTAAAGACCTTATCTATGTTGTCGACGGCATCAATAGTATGTCTTCCCAATTGGAGCAATCATTTAAAGCCCAAGCACAAGAAGCCCAAAAACTCAGAGAACGAGCCTACATTGATCCCGTATCAAAACTGGGTAATCGTGCCTACTATATGAATCAGCTCAATGCTTGGTTAGGCGAAGGTGGAGTTGGTGGGGTTGCCATGCTCGAGGCAAGCTTTATTCATGATCTCTATGAAGAGAAAGGCTATAAAGCCGGCGACAGTATGGTCAGGGAATTATCTGACCACCTCACTGTTTCATTAACCTTCCCAGATATCACCATAGCGCGAATTTCTCCCGAAGAGTTTGCATTTATCATCCCCAACATGAGTGAAAGTGAACTAAAAAATATCTCTGAGAGCATCATTAATTATGTCCAAGGAATTAACCCTGATCCAACTGGGATGGCGAAATCAAATGTGGCGCTAGGTGTTGTGTACAATGAGGTGCCTAAAGACACATCCAGCATACTGACTATGCTGGATAACGCATTAGCGACAGCAAAATCGGACCCAGAAATTACTTACGGTTACGTCACCAGTGACAACTCTGACAATCTGATGGGTAAACAACAGTGGAAAGCGCTCGTTGAAGAAGCCATGAGTAACGACTGGTTCAAATTCCGCTATCAGGTCGCAAACGATGGTTCAGGGAAAACCTACCATAGAGAAGTTTTCTCTGCGATTGAAAGAGATGGCGAAAGATTCAGTGCCAATCAATATATGTTTGCTTTGGAACAGCTTCACGCCAGCCATCTATTCGATGAGTACGTGATTCAAACTATGGTTACTCAACTTGAACAGGGCGCTTTCTCTGATCCTGTAGCGATTAACATCTCACAAAGCAGTATTGCTGAGCCAAGCTTTATTCGCTGGGTTACTCAGATCTTAAGCCGACACAAGTCAACAGCCCCGCTACTGCATTTTGAAATTCCCGAAAACTGCTTTGTCAATACACCTCATCATACGGCGCTCTTTTGTAATGCGATTCGTAATGCAGGCGCTGATTTTGGTGTCGATAACTACGGAAGAAATTTCCAATCTTTGGATTACATCAACGAATTCAGACCCGCTTATGTTAAAGTTGACTATCTTTACACTCACCACTTAGACGAGGAAAAACAGCAATTTACCTTAACTTCAATTTCGCGCACAGCACATAACCTTGGGATTAAGACGATTGCATCTCGTGTAGAAACTCAGGCGCAACTCGACTTTTTAGCGGAGCATTTTATCGATGTATTCCAAGGCTTCATTGTAGATAAGTAATAAGGTTACAGCCGTAAATGCAAGATCCTTTACTCAATTCACTCATATACATTAGCCGCTACTTTGGGTTAGCGAATTCACCAGAAGCTCTGATCAATGGCTTGCCATTATCGTCTGGAAAATTAACCCCGTTTCTATTCCCTCGTTCAGCTGAACGCGCTGGGCTGGTCGCTAAGGAAAACCGCTCACAATTAACCGAAATATCAGAGCTAGTCCTCCCAGTTGTATTACTTCTTAAAGGTGGGGAGGCTTGTGTACTCAATACGATTAACCTAGAGAAGCAAGAGGCTGAGGTGGTCACTGGCGAATCAGGACTGGTGCCGATTTCGATATCGATTGAGGAGCTTAATGAGCTCTATATTGGCCGCTATTTTCTGGTGAAAAAGCAGTTTCGTTATGATGAACGCTCACCAGAAATTTTAAAAACTCGTCAAGGTCACTGGTTCTGGTCAACATTGTGGCAGTCAAAGAATATCTATCGAGACGTTTTTATCGCTTCGATAATGATCAATTTGTTTGCAATAGCAGCCCCTATGTTTACACGTTTGGTCTATGACAAGGTTGTCCCCAATTTAGCCTTTGAAACACTGTGGGTTTTGGCCAGTGGTATCTTTGTAATTTTTCTTTTTGAACTCACACTAAAAATTCTTCGCAGCTATTTTATCGATGTGGCGGGGAAGAAATCTGACGTACTCATATCGTCAAAACTCTTCAGTAAAGTTCTCGGGATTCGAATGGAAGCCAAACCTCCTTCAGTCGGGGCTTTCGCAAGACACTTGCAGGAGTTTGAATCAATTCGAGAATTTTTTACTTCAGCAACGATTGGCTCTCTTATCGACCTTCCTTTCGCACTGTTATTTTTGTTATTAATATGGCTAATGGCAGGAAACCTAGTCTGGATTCCTATCTTAGGCGTTGTGATCCTCATCATCTATTCCGCCATCATCCAAGGGCCACTCAAGCAATCGATTGAAGAAGGGTCGCGTTTGGCATCACAAAAGTATGCCAACCTCATCGAAAGTTTATCTGGATTAGAGACGCTCAAACTGTTTGGCGCTCAAAGTCAATTTCAGTTCAAATGGGAAGAAGCCGTTGCCCACATGTCGAATTGGAGTATAAAAAGTCGACGAATAACAGACGGTATTCACAACACGGCGGGCTTTGTTCAACAAGCCTCAAACGTAGGCATGATCATTCTTGGCGTGTACTTGATCGCCGATGGCGAGCTTACTATGGGCGGCCTTATTGCTGCTACTATGCTCAGTAACAGAGCTATAGGTCCTATGGTTCAGCTATCACTCCTTTCCACTCGATATAATCAAGCTAAGTCTTCGTTGTCTATTATAGAGCAAATAATGGCCATGCCAGATGAACAAGAAGAGGGAAAACGCTATATCCATAGGCCAATAGTGAAAGGTAAAATCGAGTTGGATAAAGTCACTTTCCACTATCCGGACTCTCCTGTCGCTTCAATTCGCGATCTAAATCTCACCATAAGCCCGGGTGAGAAAGTTGCTATTATAGGCCGAATAGGTTCAGGAAAAACCACGCTTGAGCGGCTAATCCTAGGGCTTTATCAGCCAACTGAAGGCCATGTTCGCATTGACGATACAGACATACAACAGCTTCATCATATAGACATCAGACGCAACATTGGGTGCGTTCCTCAAGACAGTCAGCTGTTTTATGGTTCGATACGTGACAATATCACCCTTGGTCGACCGCTCGCCGATGACCGAGATGTCATGGACGCCGCCAATCGCGCTGGAGTGACCGTTTTTACTCAACAAGATCCGGCAGGTCTTGAGCGACAAGTCGGTGAAGGCGGACTGCTGCTTTCTGGAGGGCAACGACAAGCGGTTGCGATTGCAAGAGCATTCTTACATAGGCCACCAGTCCTTCTAATGGATGAGCCAACCAGTGCTATGGATAATCGCTCTGAAATGCATATTAAACAGCAGCTTTCTCAGCTTAAAGCGTCAGAAACACTGGTTTTGATCACTCATAAAACATCCATGTTGGATGTGGTCGATAGAATCATCGTGATGGAGAAAGGCACTATCATAACCGACGGACCAAAAGCTGAGGTTCTCAATAATTTGAGACAAGGCAATATACGCGCAGTTAATTGATAGTTTTACATACTGAATATGAATAGAAACAATCAGCCCAACACACGCAAATGCATTGGGCTGTTCTTTTATACGGTTAATAAGTGGTTGCCGTGGGAAACTTTGGCTTTTAAGTAATGTTCATTGCCGTCTTTGATGTGTGCTGAAGTATTGACGACTTCCACAATTTCAATGCCATAAGCTGAAAGCTCGTTAATTTTTTTAGGGTTGTTCGTAACTAGCCTCACCTTGGTAACACCTAACGCTTTAAGCATTTGTGCCGCTTCTGTGAAATCACGAAGATCATCATCAAATCCTAAATGATTATTTGCTTCATAGGTGTTCATACCTTGACTCTGAAGTCGATACGCATCAATTTTGTTGTATAAACCAATACCACGCCCTTCCTGTCGCAGATACAAAATAATGCCCCCAGATTCCCCCATTCGATTTATCGTTTCTTCAAGCTGTTCTCCACAGTCACAACGCGAAGAGTGGAATACATCGCCAGTTAAACATTCAGAATGCATGCGCACCAGAGGCACATCTGACGTTTTGTCCGCTTGTTTAAATATGACGGCTACATGTTCTTTTTCTGTCTTAAGACCATGAAAAGATACTATTTCCGCATCGATATTACTTTTAAGCCCAACTTTAAAGTCTACTCGTGTACGTACATCTGACATATCTATACTCACCTTAATTATTAACTATACCTAGCTTCCACATCCAAGAATTAAAGATTAACACCAGTGATGTGATAACATAACTAATTACAACTTACTTTATTAGACTAGATGAATATCAAACCTGTATCAAATTTGTTTCATACATAGTTTATACTATTTTGTTTTGAATCAATATAACTATGAAAAGTAATCTATTTTTCTAATTGACCATAACTAAGCGACTAAACTTAATGTTTAAACTGCTCCGAATGGTTGCTGCAACTACCACATGAATAAAATATGTGATCACATCCTTAAACTCTCTTTAAGTTCAGTTCTGCCATACAAGCATGGAGGACACGTTTTAATGCCGTTAGGTCGTCCGACCTGAGACCAATAAATGTTATGTTATAACATAACGCAATGTTGATAAAAATAGTATCTCAATAGATCATCAATAACAAAAGCACATCCATGCTTTATGAACGACATTAATCATTAAAACACGCTCCACATTATGACGGTACAAGACAAGAATGAAAGTAATGAAAACGGAAATATTAGATTTGTTCCAACGCTGGAACGATGCGCTACAAACTGGTGACCCTAAGCTTGTCTCCATACTCTATACCCAAGACGCGATTCTTTTACCAACAATCTCAAATGTGGTGCGCCACAATCATCAAGAAATAGAAGATTATTTTGACATTTTTCTACAACGCAAACCTGTTGGAACAATAGATGAATACAATATTCGGATTATCGGGAATATAGCAATCAACTCTGGGATCTATAGTTTCAGCTTTATGGACACTTCTGTAGTCCAAGCAAGATTTACTTTTGTCTATCGATGGTATGGAAATCAATGGCTTATTATCGAACACCATTCTTCATCTATGCCAGAAAAATCAGAGGTATGACGAGTCACATTTCATCAATTAGAGTGCGAATGCGAAGGACAACATCGCCATGGCAATCGCATTAAAAAGAGAGGTTTATTTAGATTAGATAATACCGCGTAGCGCATACAACCAAACGTATGCGCTACAACAATCGACTTAATTCGTAGAGCAGTTGGCAGGTCCTAACTCTTTCCACACGCCCCATGGCCCAGATTGCAAGGGATTATCTCCTCGTGTCCACCATTTGGCTTGCCACTCTCTTTGATCCCAAGTCACTTTGTCGCCTCCATTATAGGTGGCACTTGCATCCCAGAGATTGTCACATTGACCACCACCTGTCCCTTTTTTTGCTACAACGACTGTCGCTGATGCAACCGAATTAGCTTTTGAATCGCTGACATTGACAGTAAACACTAGTGAGGTGTCTAGATCGTACTCAGCAGCGATGAAACTGACTCGTGCTCCATCAATATCAGCTTTCAATTGGGAAGGTATATCCCAACGGTAAGTTAACGGATCATTATCCGCATCAATTGACCCCGAAGCATCAACGACCACTAAGTCTCCAGCTTTAACTTTAGCTGGGGCAGATAACTTGGCAATAGGCGGTGTGTTGCCTGGCCCAGTATCTTTAGGCTGAACTTTGACGACAAGGTTATCTGTCCCTGTTGCTCCTTGATTATCACTGACTACTAGCCTAAACACGAGAGTTTCAACTTGCGTCACTTCTGAAACATCAAAGCTTGCCTTAGCCGTATCATTTCCTGTTAAGGTTACTGGCGTTCCTGCTATCTGCTCCCATAGGTAGCTTTCAATACGTCCATCAGGATCCGTGGATGCAGAGCCATCAATAACAACCTTTGTTGGACCGACAACATTGAGATCCGGCCCTGCATTGGCAATAGGAACTCTATTCGCCGGTGGACCACCCGCTAAGCCTTCATGCATAGCGTTAAGAATATCGCCATTATCAGCATCAATTTCCCATGAGAATAAACCAGCTAAACCTAAGCTTCTAACATAAGCGCCTTTGGCTTTTACAGAGCGGTCATCATCAAAAGTAATAAGCTGACCTGTTTTAGAGTTCCAAACCCAAGGTGCTTCAGCTTGGCTGTCATAACCATACTCAAAACCATTAACACCTTGTTTGTTGGCCCCAAGCATATAGGTTTTGATACCTTTATAATCGATCACACCATCTTCCCAAACTCCTTGCTGTGTCGAACCTTTAAGCTTCCCTGTTGCGGTGCCTGTCATAGGATCATTTGGATCGGTCAAAGTATCAGGCTTAACCCCTTCCCAGCCTCTTCCATACATGGCGGTCCCCAGCACTAATTTGTTGGCTGGCACACCCTGATCAAGGATAAGTTTAATTCCATTGTCCCCCGTATAAGCTGGACCTTTGTAGGGAACACCATCTCCATCCACACCAGAACCGTCGCATTGACCAGGACGCATGAAAGTACCGCAATAGAGGGCTGTCTGGTGACCAGGCACATTATTCCAACCACCATAAAAGTCATAAGTCATCGCAAATATGTAGTCCATATACTGGACCGCATCGGCGTAGTTGACATCTTCAATCTTGTCATAGCCTACACCAATCGCAGAGGTCAGCTCATATGTTCGGCCTGTATCTCGCTCGAGTTGATCCAACATAGCACGTAGTTCTTGCATTAAAGCCACATAAGCAGGGCCATCATTTACGGGGTCACCCAGATCAGGCGCAGCGCCACCGCCACCAGGAAACTCCCAATCAATATCAACACCATCATAGAATTTCCACGTGGTTAAGAATCGTTTAACCGAAGCGATAAACGTATCTCTGTTGGTCTTATTGGTAAAATCATAAAAGGGATCGGAAAGAGTCCAGCCTCCAATAGATGGAATAATTTTAAGCTCTGGATAACGCTGTTTAAGCGCCATCAACATGGCATAGTTGCCTTTAATAGGTGAATTAAAGGTATGTCCAGCTTGAGAAAAGCTTTTTTGGTATGCCGCCCATGGATCATGAATAACCACCTCATAGTCAGGTACTCCCGTACAGGCCGTTTTGAGTGCCTGATAGCTGTTACCACCAACTGATTTAAGCGATTCATTAGGACCACAGATAGGAATAAAACCATAAAGGATATGAGTGAGGTTATGAGCGGGAATATTATCTACGGTAAACTCTCGTCCGTAGATACCCCACTCAACGAAATACGTACCCATGACAGTGTTGGCGTCTGTATTGTAGTTTTTATTATTTGGATCGACATTCATCGGCAAGGGTTCTAGGTGTGCGCCGTCAGTATCAGCCACCACAATTTGTGCTGGAGAGCTAGCACTACAGCCCGATGAATCACAGGCCTCGACCGTTAACTGATAACGCCCACCTTGCGCATACTTGAAGCTGGCGGTTGTTTGGCTCCCTGAAATATTGCCGCTGGCGACTTCAACTCCATCAAAGTAAACCTTGTATGTATCTCCTGTTGTGCCACTCCATTGGTTAAACTTGATAGTGATATTAGCTTCATCAAAATACTTCACCATCTGGTTGTATCCAGAGGTGGTATCCATCGCGAGTTCAATCTTAGAGAATTGAAGGTTGTTGGATCCGTATACATCAATGGTTGGGGTTGCAGGTAAAGCCATTACTGAGGTTGATGATGCCAAAGCGATACTCGCAGCATACAAAGTTATCCTATTCATACTTGTCTCTCTTATTTCTTGTCTATCTCCCTGAACTGGGAATCTTGTTCTTGCCTTATCAGAAAAAACACCAAAAAAAGGGAGCATGATCAGCTAACTCAACCTCTTGTCACATTCCGATGGGCATAGTTTGAGTATTTAAGAGACTTTTTTTTAAAAGAAAAAAATAAACATTGTTTTCGAGTCAAGCTTAAAAATTCGCGAAGCAAATTTACTGTGTTACATATTAAAGTGGATTTCGACCGAAACTTTATAAAGATTATCCCTAGTTAGTGATCCAATTGTTAACTAGGAAAGTTAACTTTCCGTGAAATCTTATCACTTTGACATTCCTCCAATTGAAATATCGGGTAGCACTAGGCAAAGTGTACGCTTTCCAAACAAAGTGGATCGAGTCATGAACATCAAACCAACACTTCTGGCTGCGGCAGCTCTAACGATAAGTAATCTAGCTATGGCTGATGTGACTATTACTGTACCAGACACTATCGATGTCTTGGTGGTAAACGATAGTAAGCCAGAACTTTCTGGCAGTTTCTTCTCTTCAACAAAAAACCTCACTCTGCCTGATGGAGAAAACCAAATACTATTTCGTTACCAGCCGTACTTCACTCAAGGTAGCGATCGTATCATCCTAGAAAGCGATCCAATTATTGCTAAGTTTAATACCAGCGATACCGAACTAAACTTTGATCTGCCTAAGTACAAAGATCGCTATGAAGGTGAAAAGGAAATCAAAAACCTTAAGTGGCAGCTGACCACAGCAAGTGGTGCAGCTTTAACAATCCAAGAAGACAAACTCATTAAAGATGGGATGCAGGTTGGTCGAAATTTCAAATTAGAGCTAGCCGACTATAACCGTCGAGGTGGTGTGGCATCAGTCGGAACCACGACTTCCTCTACAATACCATCGTCAGCAAGCAAAGTGGCGAGTGAAAATCTAGAGACTGATTCAACGGCTGAAGAAATGTTGCATTTTTGGTACAACAAAGCCGATGCAGAAACTCAATCTCGCTTCAAACAATTCTTGCTAAGTAACGGCTCATAAGACGCAATTGCCAGCGTGTTTAAACGCTGGCTTCTTCGACATAATCAGTTGAAATTCCAAAACAATGCTGTCCATATGCTCGTAAACACTCAAACACTACTTTGTCTAGTTTACCCGCTTCAACCAAAGCACGTATTATTGGCATAGCTTCACTCATTTTTAAACCATCGCGATACGGCCGAGACTGAGTCAAAGCTTGAAAAACATCCGCAACAGCAATGATTCTGCTGGGTAAGTCAATATCTTTCGCCGTCTTTCCGAGAGGATATCCGCTACCATCAAGCCTCTCATGGTGATTAGCTGCCCAATCAACAATCTGGCTAGACTGGAAAATATTCATCAAGGCATGCCTAGTATCTGTCGCATGACGTTTGATACAGGCGTATTCTTCTTTGGTTAAATCTGTTGGCTTATGAAGAACAACCGAAGGCGTTTTCAATTTACCAATATCATGCACTAATCCAGCTAGATACAACATACGCTGCGCCTTGGCCGAAAAACCGAGTTTTTTGCCAAGAAAAGCGCTCAATGCAGCGACTTTACGGGAATGCTGGCTGGTAAATGGGCTTTTTGTATCAACAATCTCCGCAAAAAGTTCAGCAACTGAAATAGAATCCTCTAGACCCATTTGCGCCGAAAAAAAAGGCACGCTTGGAAAACGACTGGCTAAAGTCTCGATATACTCTGGCTGCATAGAAAACCAAAAGTCATCACTGTTTATAAGCTCTGACATACAGGTCACTAGACTAGGCTCAAATAAGGAACCTGAATGTTCAGCGAGTTCATCAATGATTAGGTTTTTATCGTTTTTTGTAAGATTACCAAATTGGTCAAGAGTGCTTCCAAGATAGAGAAAATCCACCCTATCACATATGAAAATCAAACTGGCGAGTTTTTTATCATTAGGCGAAGGTCGAGTTTCTTGAGCCAGCGTTCTCCACTCAGTATGGTGATACAACACGGGCAAAGCGAGTCCTGAAAGAGGCGGACAAGCCTTTAAAAGTTGGTATCCTTTGTCGCAATGTGCTTGTACATTATCAGGTTGCATTGATGCGAATAATGATGCGCGTTCTTTAGGTTGAGATACACCGCAATCATGAATCAACCCAAGCGCAAAAGAAACTTGAGAAAATTCCTCTTCCCAGCCCATTTTCTTAGAACATTGATAAGCCATATACGCAACACGATAGCCATGTTGGATATCATCAACCCCAACTGCATCAAGGGCAATAGCAATCTCAAACAACAAGTTACGCAAGTCTATACTGACATTATCAAGCAGTACATCCATCTCTTATCACTCAACTTCATTTGGCTTGAACAGGCTAAACCAAACCATTTATGCAAGACTACACATAAATAATCAGCACTCATATAAATGTGATGACTGTGGCATATCGGGGAGAATGGCGTGCTACATTTAAGGTTTGGCTTTTTCAGCACTTAGTCTCATTGTTACGTGCTTTTAGATTGGGTCTTTCTTTATCAATAAATAACTCATTGACGGTCCGCACAAATTTCTTTTTCGGCTTGGCCATTTATCTGTGTCTAGTGATAGGATCAATGCTTACTTTAAACTGAGAATGTCCTGTGTCCTCGATACTCAAACTCTTTCTGGTAGTCTGTACCATTGGTGTAGGATTCTTTGCAAGTGATCTCTATCGCTGGGTGAGCACACGCTCGCAAGTCAAACCTTTGTCAGAATATTGCCCTCTGACGACTCAAGCTTGTGAACTTGGTAATATTCGTGTAGAAGCTGATCGCAATATTAGCCAACCTTTAGTCCCGACCAAACTCATCATTGATTGGCCAAGTACTGAGGAACAAAGTCTGCTTGTAATATTGCAGGGCTATGAAATGGAGATGGGGACCCTAATGTTTAAGCTCAACAAAAGCGGTGCTCATCAATATAGCGGATCAGTGACGCTCCCAGTCTGCACCAGTACCACTATGACTTGGGTTGGCGAGATCACCGACGGTCAGCAAAGTATAAGCACATCAATTAGGATGGAACAATGAGTAAAAAATGGTCTTTAATCTTAGTCGCAGCATTTGCACTCGGATTTGGCGTTAACTCTTATCTAGATTCGAAGCCCGACGAAGAGGCTCCTGTTACCTCAAACAAAGAAGTTATTCTGTTTGGCAAAGATGACAAACCTGTTTCTATTTTTGATCAACAGGACTCGAGAATTCGTATCGTGTATTTTGGTTTTACACGCTGTCCGGACGTCTGTCCTACATCGCTTGCCATGCTGGCAGGTGCGTTCAACCAAATTGATGATTCAACCAAATCGAAATTTAGACCTGTATTTATTTCCCTCGATCCCGAGCGAGATGCAGCAGCGGACTCTTACAAATATGCACAATATTTTCATCCTATGATAGAGGGGTTGTCAGCACCACTGGATGTCACGACGCCTTTAGCTCATAAATACGGTGTCATTTTCCGTAAAACTCAGTTAAAAAATTCAGAGCTCAAATACACCCTAGATCACAGCTCTTATTTTTACTTCCTAAAACCAGACGGCAAATTAATCACTAAAGTGCCGCACACGCTGACACCAGCACCTCTGGTCCAAGCAATGAAAACACTTACTTCACAAGGAAATTCGTAATGAAGTTCAAAGCCCTAATTCTCGCTTCTCTTGTTCTTAGCCCATTTGCTAATGCTTGCGGCGACATTATGTTCTCACATACTTATGCGCGTGCAACCCCACCTAATGCTGCAACCAGCGCAGTGTTCAGTGAGATCATGAACCACAGCGATAAAGACCGTGTGATTGTCTCAGCAACAACAGAAGCGGCTGGCAAAGTAGAATTACATGACGTCATAAAAGAAGGCGACGTAATGAAGATGCGTCAAGTCGATAAGCTCACTATCCCAGCGAATAGCATGATCGAATTAAAGCCTGGTAGCTTACACATCATGTTGTTCAACCTTAAAAAGCCTCTCGCTGAAGGTGAAAATATTGATGTCACCCTCACCTTTGCTAACGGCGAAAAGAAAGTTGTCTCTGCCCCCATCAAAAAGGTGATGAGCGGCATGAAACATCAGCACTAATTGGCTTGCCTCCTGAAATAGATCACCCCGTTGTTGGGTGATCTATTTCTTTTGCAATTACAATAGATTCATAATCACGATAGTAAAGGTTGCCCCTATCCCAGAGATAAACAAAGCGACACCGGCCCTTGAGGTACCATGTAACTTGGTCCACATAAATAAGCCCGTCAACGAGAATAAAATCAGAGATAGGGCGGCTAAATCACCAAAGAACTGCCAGCTTATCCCAGTGCCCATTCCTCGATGAAGTCTATTCATGAAAGCCCAAAAATTAGGATCTTGCTGTTTCACTCTCACCACCAATGTTTCCGGCACGTAATAAACACGAAGACTACCGTTAAGACCAACCTTACTTAAACTCCACACAGGTGGAATAGAAATGGAGCCGCTCTTGGTAGGTAAGGATATAGACTCTTTCACTATGACTTCAGTATCATCAAACCAGTCGAGATATTGATTTCTAGAGAAAGACTTAAACTCATGAGTACTGTTAAACGGATTATCTAAGTTAAGGGTCTGGTTAATCATCTCGGTTTTTGGACCAGGTATTTTTAGTGTTGACCTATGCTGAAGCCACAAACCCGTTATGCCATAAAGAAGCATGAGAGGGATCAGTACAATTCCAGTCCATGCATGTATTCGGCGTAACCATTTATTGTTATGTAGGGGGAATCTTCGTTTTCTCATAAAAAATGGCCAGCATTTTCTGGCCATACCTTTTGGTTAAAATTTATAACTAGTCGTTAGGTAAAACTCTCTCGGAGAACCTGGCATGATCTGGCTAGCACTCGTTGAGCTGACGTAATACTCTTTATCCAAGAGGTTCTCAACACTTAGCTGGGCAATCCAGTTATGCCACTCGTATCCAACACGTGCATCGAAGCGAGCATAACCGGGTAAATTGACCTTGTTATTTTTATCTGCAAATCTGTCGCCAACCGCAATAAACCCGGTTTCACCAAACAAACCAGATTCTTGCTTGTATCCAACAAACAATTGACCATTCAATTGAGAGGTATTGGTTGGGCGGTTGCCTTGCACATTACCCTCCGCTTTTACCAATTCTGCATCTTGGTATGCGACGCCACCTCTCACCGTAATTTGTTCGCTAATAAAACCATTGAACGACAGCTCGATACCGTCAGTTCTTTGCAGGCCTGTAAGTATGATTTTGCTTAGATCTAGAGGGTCTTTGGTTCTTTGGTTGTACATCTCTAAACGGTATACCGACAAAGTCGTTGCAAGAGATCCACCAAACCAATCACTTTTAATGCCTGTTTCATACAAACGGGTATACTCAGGGTCTAACTGATTGGCCTCTTTACCCGGGCTAATGCCGATAAGACCACCACCGACAGGTGAAAACGTCTTGCTGTACGAAAGGTAAGCGGCATGCTCCTTAACTGGATTCCAAACTAAGCCAAGACGAGGGCTCCAACTTGAATTAGAGACTGTTTCTTCTGAGTTATCAGTATTCTTATGTGTGTTAATTTTAAAGTCGTCATACCTTATGCCTGCCAAAGCAATCCAGTTGCCAATTGTCACCTGATCTTGAAGGTACAAACCATAACTTTCTACTTTATGCTCAGAATCAAACTGAAGCTTCATAGAACCATCATAGCTAGGTATCATATCCGGCTGGTAGGCATTAGCAGATGGAATGGTACCCGAATGTTTATATAATTTGGGAATACGTTCCTGCCATGACTGCTCCCAGCCAAGGAGTAAGTTATGCTCAGCAATACCAGTACCGAATTGGTTCTCTAATTCAAAAGTGTTTGAAAAGTTACTGGCGTTTAAATCTTGCTGCCAGCGAGAGCGTTTTAAATCGCCGTTCGCCTCTACACTTGAAACGTAAGTGTTATCAAATTCGCTACTAAGATTGGTATAACTAAAAAGATGGCGAAGCTGCATTTCAGGATTAATCTGCCAAGTGAGTCTAGAGCGTGCTGATTGGGCAATGTCTTTTATGTAGTCACGGTCTGTATTGCTGTAAACCGTATCAATCGGAACATCAACGGGAGAGCCATTAACACTTGGAATTCCTCTATCAGGAACACGTTCTGATTCGTGACGTTCATACTGAACAAGCCATGTCACGTCATCATTGACATTCCAGTTAACGGAAGGAGCGAGCATATTTCGCTTGCTATCGACACCTTTTCGAAAGCTACCTGCATCTTCATAAGACATGTTAAGACGCACCTGAACGTCATCATTCACTTCACCAGTGAGGTCAGCATCAACTCGATAGAAATCATGGTTACCAATCCTAGTTGTCAATTTAGAACCTAGGCCTGCTTCTGGCTTTTTGGTGACTCGATTTATAATACCGCCAGAGCTACCTCTACCATAGAGAACAGCTGCTGGCCCTTTTAGAATCTCGACTGTTTCTATATTTCCAAGATCTCTCGTGTACTGCATGTCATCTCTAAATCCGTCTAAATAGAAATCATTAGAGGCTTTAAAGCCACGAATATTTAAGCCATCAAATCGAGTATCTCCGCTAGCATTAACGCCAGGAATACCAACCAGGGCTTCGCTCAGAGTGCTGTTACTAAAGGCGGTGATTTCTTCAACAGGCAGGCTTTCAATGGTCTGAGGAACCAATTTTGCGGGTGTTGCGACTTTAGTAGCCGTGGTCACTTGAGAGTGCTGAGTTCTTTCACCAACAACGGTTATTGTTTCTTCTTGTTCGGCTAAAACAGGAGTGCTAGCGGCCATAATAGCCATAGATATTAGATTAAATTTAAGGTTGTTTTTCATACAGTGTTTATATAACGAGCATAAATGCAATTAAGAATTATTAACATTATCATTTATAAAAAATCAGCTAAGGATAAAAGTGTCAATAAATGTAAATGGAAAGCACCCTTCATAAGAAAAACAGAGGTTTAACTAGCCTTATTTATTACTGGAAGCAATGAGACTATTAGCTTTGGGAAAGACGGGGTTTTAGTAAGGGGATCAGAAAGTCACACCAGGTCTCATAGAGACATGGATGAAAAATAAGCGATCATGCCGATTTTGGGGGACAAAAAGAAAGTAGCGGCGTCATTCGTTCATGTCTTTCCCACCAGAGTGATGAATCGAAAGACAACTTTAGAACAAAACGAAATCAAGGCTTAGAAGTAGAGAAAATATCTGGGAGCTTAATACTTCAATTTTACCTGACAAGCCATTTAGTAATGGGTAGTGAATTATTTGCAATTAATAATGACTCAAAATCACAATAAACTCTGCTAGTAGAGAAGCCTGTCAGTCAAATAAATAACGACAAGGATTAAAAGGCTAAGAAAAAAGGGGATACTCAATTTCATGACCAGCTTTTTCATCAAACTTGGGTTATTATCAAATACCATACCTTCTGCTTGCCTTACCCTTCTCTCTTCATCAAAATGCCACTTAATCGCTAAAAAGGCTCCAATGGCTAATATAATAAGCTTAAAAGCTCCAGCAAAGTACGGAAAAAAATTCGCCCAAGTGTCATTCATTATCTATCCCCATCAAACTAAATATGGATTTTGTGCTGTCAGAATCAAAGGTTCTTGTTTAGACCATATCCAAAAAAGCCAGTTTACTTCTCGCAATAGCGGCCTACAAGTCAATTCAAATATTAACTTCAGCACTTGTTAATTTCATATAAAACAAGTATAAGTATCTATAACATAATAAGTTATTTTAGAGAAGTCGAATAGATTTTCGCTAAAAATAACGCCATTCGAAAGGAAGGAGAATATATGGAAATAGTGGAAGCCAGTCTGTCAGATCTAGAATTATTCTTCGAATATATAGAGGTACAGCTTCTTGAAAATACCGATGATGATTCCCCCCTTTTTCAACCAATATCTAAAGAAAGTTGCCATATTTCTGACGAATTTAAAGCTAAGTTTCAAGATGGATTTAAGCACAACTTAGGAGAGCACGGCTGGAGAAAGCTCTGGGTTATCAAAGACTCTAACGAGAAGGTTGTTGGTCATATTGACTTGCGCCATCACAAGGATGCATATAAATTTCATCGCGTTCTTTTGGGTATGAGTGTTGACTCTCGTATACGAAAACAAGGTTTAGGTATAAAACTCATTGAGTGCGTCACTCAGTTTTGTAGTCAGAACCCAGCCATCGATTGGTTAGATCTTAATGTTCTTTCTGATAATCTTCCTGCGAAAAACCTGTATTTAAAGTCTGGGTTCAAAATCATAGGTGAAATGACCGATTGCTACCGTATAGAAGGAAAGGACGTCTCAGAAACTCTTATGACACTTTGTACTAAAAATCATGCTTAACTCACCTCTTTAAAGTCTTCTAACGTAACTCATTGATGACCCTATTCAAACTCCAATACAAAGTTTTACACTTATTATCATGATGAAAACTTGAATTAATATATGCTACATCAATAAGATATGGCATTAATTGGATATTTTGGTGGAAACATGTATCTTAACACAGTCAGTAATATCATCAATCAGCAAGATAGGGGCAATAGAGAACCAACTGATGAACTTAGTTTGGCAAACAAGGTACGCTCTGTATCCAATAAAAAGCGCCCTAAAAAGCTCGGCTTATCTTTAACCATGCCCCAAACAACAAAGGGAGAGATGCTAGGCAGTGGTTTATGCGGAGAGGTTAGAAGAGATCTCGCTCATGAAGGGTTTGTGTTAAAGAGCTTTAGCCGATTTGCCAACGAGATCGCGCAAAAAGAATGTAGCCTATTCACTCGTATCTATGGAGAAGGAAGCGCTGAAGTGATAGAAGAAGCGGATGGGCTTTATTTACGCATGTTAGAAGTACCAGGGGTGTCTTTAGACAAGTGCGAACCATCTGAATTACCAGATAAAGCGCGTGAGTTGTTTTTCCAAATGATATCTGATCTAAATGATGTAGGTATCATTCATGGAGATCTGCATTCTGGTAACATTATGTTTGATAAAGACTCAAACAGGTTTTGGCCAATTGATTTATCTAATGCCTATGACTCTTACTATGAGAGTTCATCTCATGGCAGAGCCTTGATGGACATAGACAACGAAAAAAGATTTAGGCAAATAATGAGAAAATTGGGTGCGTAACTCTATGTGATGTCGGTGTACGTATCACCTTCTACTCAACACAAAAGTAAACCTTTGAAGAGTATATATCCGCGAGCTCCAAAGAGCTCGCCACTAAAGGTACTAATAATGTGTAAAGCGGAAAGGCAGTGCCCTATTTTTGCGATTATAAATTTCTTTGCCTTTGTACTAACCACTTATCCAAATGATTAGCGAATTGCTGCCTATCAGCTTGACTTAAAGGAGCGGGTCCACCTGTCTGTACGCCGCTACTGCGCATAGTTTCCATAAAATCGCGAATATTAAGACGAGACTTAATATTTTCTTTCGTAAATAGCTCGCCACGAGAACTCAATGCATGCCCCCCCTTGGCTATGATTTCATCGGCTAAAGGGATATCACTGGTGATCACCAAATCATCTTTCTCGCAGCGCTTCACTATTTCATTATCTGCTACATCAAAGCCAGGCTGAACTTGCAGCATGGTCACTTTTGGTGATGCTGGAGTGCGAATAAACTGGTTTGCCACCAACGTAACTTCGACCCCTGTTCGCTCAGATGCGCGAAATAATACATCACGAATCACAACTGGACACGCGTCAGCATCTACCCATATTTTCATTACTTATTCTTCCCAATACTATGATTGCCTCAATTAAACCGCAAAAGTCATGCTCTTGATAGAGCTACCTCGATAAATAGGGACGTAAAGCAATCCATAAACACCATGAATGAATTTGAGGTAACAAAACGCTAGGTTCGCTGTTTAAACAAAAAATCGCAATACACTATCCACTAACTATGCACTTGTTACCATGGTAATATACAGACGTGTTAGTCCAAAACACAAAGTTATTAGCTGGCAGAGCCCAACAAAATTGACATATAAATCAATACTAAGAGTGATCCACATTCAAAACTGAGATCCAGAGTCCTACGTATAATAAGAATTCATAACGCTAATTCTACATATCGACCGTATTAAAATTAAAAATTTGTGAATTATTATTCAACAGAAGTCATTTAAAGAAGAAGCATACACAAAATGAATAATATGAAGATAATGTCGTTATTTTGAGCTAAAACGCCTTTTTGTGTAAATTAAGAATTAAATTTATCATCAAAATCAGCAAAAAATGTTAACCATTAGTTAAATCTCGTGCAATTTAAGTGATATGGATCACATCTATATATCTAACAATACATTTTACGTTCGTATTTTTCTCTTCGCCTGATACCCTCCTGAACACCTTGAAGTGAACTCAAGGTGAATAACTATAAGGAGTGTTCACGATGAATACCAAGAAACCTATGTCGCTCACCAGCCGTGTTATCTTAGGCATGGTAGCGGGTATCTTGACAGGATTTGCCATTCGCAGCCTTTTCGCCGACAACGGATTTGTCGACACATACATAGTCAACGGATTGTTTGACGTTGGTGGCCAAATTTTTGTCGCCAGCTTAAAAATGCTTGTTGTACCGCTAGTCTTTGTTTCACTAGTCTGTGGTACAAGCTCACTTAAAGATCTTTCGACCTTGGGCCGAATGGGTGGTAAAACGCTCGCTTTTTATATTGCGACGACAACTATTGCTATCACTTTTGCTCTTGTTATGGGAAGTGTTTTCCAGCCAGGCGCAGGAGCTGATCTCACTGCAGCCAGCTCGTTTAAGTCAGCCGAAGCACCTTCTTTGGGACAAGTTATTATCAACATGTTCCCGACTAACCCTATTAGCTCTATGGCTGAAGGTAAAACTCTGCAGGTAATCGTATTTGCAGTACTGTTTGGCATTGCAATAAGTGCCGCAGGAAAACCTGGTGAAAGAATCGCATCAGTATTTGCCGATTTAAACGAAGTCATAATGAAGCTTGTTGCCCTTCTGATGAATCTTGCTCCATACGGTGTCTTCTTCCTAATGGCTAAACTGTTTACTGGTTTGGGGTTAAGCGCCATAACAAACCTTGCGGAATATTTCTTGGTTCTTGCTGGCACCCTAGTTCTTCATGGCCTAGTTACCTACAGCTTGATGCTAAAAAGCTTTACTGGCCTAAGCCCTATTACCTTCTTGAAGAAAATGGAAGATGCGATTATGTTTGCTTTTTCTACTGCTTCTTCAAATGCAACCATCCCAGTGTCGATGGAAACAGCGAAAAATCGTATGGGCGTGGATAACCGCATTTCCTCTTTTACTATCCCTCTTGGAGCGACAGTGAACATGGACGGTACGGCGATCATGCAAGGTGTAGCGACAGCATTTATTGCGCAAGCGTTTAATATTGACCTCACCATGGGTGACTATCTAATGGTTATCCTAACCGCTACTCTCGCTTCTATTGGCACCGCGGGTGTACCTGGAGTTGGCCTAGTTATGCTTGCTATGGTACTTAACCAAGTTGGCCTGCCTTTAGAGGGTATAGCGTTAATTATGGGTGTTGATAGATTACTTGATATGATCAGAACTGCCGTTAATATCACAGGTGATAACGCAGTTACCGTCATCGTTGCTAAGTCGGAAGGCGCACTCGATGAAGAGCGCTTTAACAACCCACTAGCAGGTGCAAAAGAAGAGCAAGTTAGTCTAAAACACTCAAAAGCATAAAGAAACCATCCTAATGACCATTAACATTTAATAAGGTCATAGGTTTCCTAAATAAAGTATCAAGCCCCGAAACACATGTTTCGGGGCTTTTTTGATCACAAAATCCAAAACCAAGCAACACATACTTTGCAAATAACCCCAAACATGTCTTTAATTTTATGAGGTTAGCAACACTGATTGAGTGACTAACATCACCTCGTAGAATTGGTAATCAAAGAGTAATTTCAAGCGGATCGATACTTTTTCTGGTGGCTTACGATACGTTTTTTCCAGTTAACTGACACGCTTTTAGTCCGTATTTATTTGCGGTAAGACATTATCAGATTTGGAACACAGTCATGACTCAGCCTAAAGCCAAGAAGCAAACTTTTTCGATCCGCGTAACCATTGGATCTCTACTATTGCTGGTCACCACTCTTACCGCCACACTAGCACTGTCCATTCATTACCACTTTATCTATCAAACGTTAGAAGAGCATCAACTCGAAGAGTCTTCCACCGTTGCTGAGAATGTCAGTGACACCATGAAAGAAACTGACACCCGTATGCGAAACATTGCGTTCACACTTGCACAAGTTATCGATCCGCTCGACAAGAATCAGCAATGGTTACCTGCTTTTCTTGCAACATTAGAGGCAACTCCTGAGCTTTATAGTGTCTTTTTTGGTACAAAAGACGATAACTTTTACCAAATCATCAATCTTGATGTTGAACAGACATTACGAAAAAGTATGGATGCACAACCTGACGACAGATGGGTAATGGTCAATGTTAAACAAACAGAAGGCGGGCAACGAAAGAAAACGGTTTCCTTCGTCAGTCAGGATCTTAAGGTACGCAAAACCGAAGAAACGTTAAGTGGCTATTTCCCTTCACTGCGGCCTTGGTATAGAAAAGCTCATGCGCAAGCGGACAAAGTCATTAAGACCGAGCCCTATATTTTTAGCCAAGTGTCGGTGTCTGGGCAAACTTACGCCACTCAAAATGCCTCAGGCACAGCGGTAATAGGAATCGATGTATTACTCTCAACTCTTGCAACCATACTTAACCAAACATTTGCAGAGCAGCTAAGCGAAGCTTATGTTTTTCGTCAGACAGGTGAACTTCTCGCCGATACTCACCCGATTCCACAAGAGAAACCTTTACCTACTTTGCCTCTTTTATCGATGACAGAACAAGAAAAGGCTCTGATTGAACGTTTAGGTCCTTTGCGTGTTTCCAATCAAAGGAATTGGGCGCCTATTGACTATAGTGTGCTCGGAGAACCAAGAGGCTATGCCATTGATATGGTTAAAATGATAGGCCAGATGACAGGTATACAATGGACATTTAGTAACGGGCTCGATTGGAGTGAACTGGTGAGCCAATTCAATAACGATAAGCTCGATGCTTTACATTCTCTTCAATACCACAAAGACGGCTATGCTAAAGGGGTATTTAGTGACCCGATTTTTTCTCTACCCTTTGGTATTTTAGTTGCCGACAATTTAGGACAAGTTAACGATCTCAAAGCATTTAGTGGCGATAAGTTAGCCATTTTGTCGGGTTGGTCTATTATCCCAAACCTCAAAAAGAATTATCCCGAAATAGAAATCATCGAAGTCAGCGACTCATTTGAGGGCTTGACCCTTCTAAAAACAGGAGAAATAAAAGGTTTTATTGACACTAGTGCCATTCTCGAGCATGCAGTACATCAATATTTCACTGATGGAGTGACTGTCATCGAAGATATCGCTCCGTTCAATCAAGGGTTTGAAACCGAGTTTCACATAGCACTCAATCAAGGCTACGCCAATTTATTACCCATCATTAATCGCGCTATCAAACAAATTAACGATACACAAAAAGAGTTTCTCCTCGCCAAATGGCTCGGTGATTCCTCTGCAACAAAGCATAGAGTCATTCCTCATGCTGCTTTTTACGATCTAATGGCATCGCCATCGCAACATGGCAGCTTAGTCAGTACAACCACAAAAGCAGGAAATACCTATGTTTATCTGCAACCTGTAGGTTCTTCCTCTCCCAGTGAATTCTTGGCTATAACGCTACCCGTTTCCGTACTTCACAGCCAAGTTGTACGTCAGGTTTTGTACGCCACGGGGATATCTGCATTGATCATGCTACCTATGTTATGGCTCGCGTGGCTATCTGGTACTCCTGTTATTCAGGCGATCCGGTCACTAAAAAAAGAAACACAAAAAATACAACATCGTGACTACAATCAGCTTCAACCTGTAAAAAGTAGAATTAGAGAAATTTCACAGCTATCTTCTTCTGTCGAAGAAATGGCTAATCAATTACAAGCCCATGAAAAACAACAAGAAGCCTTACTAGACTCTATCGTTCAGCTTATCGCAAGAGCAATCGATGATAAATCTCCCTATACCGCAGGACATTGTAACCGCGTTCCAGTTATTGCGATGATGCTTGCCGAAGCCGCTGAAGCCTCAGCAGAGCCACCCTTTAGCGATTTTCGTTTTAACAATGAGCGTGAAAAACGAGAATTTCAAATGGCGGCATGGCTGCATGATTGCGGTAAGATAACCGTACCAGAATATATTGTCGATAAAGGCACAAAACTTGAGGCCAACTACAACCGTTTACATGAAATACGTATGCGCTTTGAGGTTTTATGGCGAGATATTACCATTAAGGGCTATATGAAAAGAGATAATGGTGAAGATGCAGATCAAGTTCTCTCATGGATTAAGGAACAACAAGCAAGGCTTCAAGAGGAATTTACTTTTGTCGCATCACTAAATACAGGCGATCGCCCCATAACGGATGAAGACATCATCAAACTCAAAAAAATTGGGGCTCAAACTTGGTGTCGTCAATTTGATGATACTATCGGCCTCTCTCCTGTCGAAAAAGACCGCCTATCTGAATCCTCTATAACACAAACATTACTAAAAGATTTACCAGAGCACAAAATACCGCGCTTTCACCCTCCTTGTTATGATTATGGTATTAAGATGCAAGCACCTGAATATTTGAGTGACCATGGCGAAATCTATAATTTATCAATTCAAAGAGGAACGTTAACCAAAGAAGATCGCTACCGAATCAATGAACATATGGTAAGCGGGATTAAAATGCTAGAAAGTCTGCCTTTCCCTGATGACCTAAAACAAGTACCCAGACTTGCAACAACACACCATGAAACACTAGCAGGTAAAGGCTATCCTCGTCAGCTGGACGAAGATGAACTCTCGGTAAAAGAGAGAATCCTTGCTATTGCCGACATATTTGAGGCCCTGACAGCCGCCGACCGTCCTTATAAAAAAGCCTTCACACTCAGTAAAGCCATCGCTATCATGGAAGAGATGGTCACCAACAAACATATCGATGGCGACCTTTTCACTCTATTCATAGAACAAAATTTGCACATATCTTACGCAGAGCGCTTTTTAGATCGCAGCCAAATTGACGTTGAGAATCGTACATAACGCCAATCTTATTCATTTTTCAACGCAGTTTTATACATGTAAGACCAACTATTACTGCTCTACTAAGGCTGCTTGTTTTCCATGTCGGACACTCGCTCATCGAGCTCTTTTATCGATTCTAAGAGAATTGCCACCATTCCTCCATAATCTACCTGCATATATCCAGATTCAGAATGTGTATAAATGAGCTCAGGGTACGATCGCTCAACCTCTTGGGCAATCAAACCTATTTCAGTTCTTTCATTTTTATCAATGTAGTTATAACGATAACCATTCATCTCTCTCAATGCATCCAGCGTATTGGTAACGCGCTGCACATTTTCTTTTAGGTTCGCATCGCTAAAGCGAAGAAAAACATGGTCAATCAGGGTGTGGTAGGAACGTTTTCCCGGCGCAAAATACGAACGCTGACCATCAGAAACATAAAAAACTTTCCACATCGAAAAGTTCCCTTCTGCGGGTTGGGGAACACTACCTTGAGGGCAAAAACCATCAAGAGATTTGTATGTGCTCTCTGAAATGGGTACAAATTTGAAATAGCTGTTTTCCCAAGGCTGCTCTTGGGTCATCACTGGCCAGTCAAATACCTGTTGATTCTCCGACCAGTCCCACTCATCTTCTTGTTGATCATAACAAAAGATACTAAATTCTTGTGCCACGCTCATTAGCGGGAAAAAAACCAAACTTAAGGACAGAAAAACACCACTTTGCTTCATTATATGTCACTCTTTATGTTTAAAAATTGGTCAGAGTATCTTTTAGCAACAAAAATGAAACAAGTTGAATACATAAAAATTCCACCTTAGCTCAAATATTAAACAGATTTTATGCTTTAAAATAAATCAAACAAAACAACCCAAGATCTTAGGTTGTTTATAATTCAGTCAGATTGAACCTAACTCACATACCCATCTTGAAAAGCACTCTAGAATAACGGCACTGTTATTAGTAACGTCTTTCAAGGAGTGAAATAATGACGATGCGATGGCCAGCCTTAATCGCCCTTTTGTTATTTCCTATCAGCTCTTTTTCCGCCATCAATACCCAAGAAACGCTACCATTGACTCAATCATTTATTGGTTATGCTGCCTTGGCGATTTTTGTTGGAGCTTATACTTTGGTCATGCTCGAAGAGCACCTTTCTTTAAGAAAATCCAAACCCGTTCTATTGGCAGCAGGTCTAATATGGGCGCTGATTGGTTATGTCTACTCGCAGCAAGGGCAAATACATATTGCTCAATCTGCACTAGAACATAACCTTTTAGAATATGCAGAATTACTGCTATTTTTGCTCGTCGCAATGACCTATATAAGTGCGATGGAAGAAAGACGACTATTCGATGCACTGCAAGCATGGATGATTGGTAAAGGCTTTAACTATAAGTCACTATTCTGGCTTACTGGGATATTGGCTTTCTTTATTTCTCCGATTGCCGACAACTTAACTACCGCATTACTTATGTGTGCTGTAGTGATGAAGGTAGGAGGAGGGAATAACAAGTTCATTAACATCGCCTGTATCAATATCGTTGTAGCGGCAAATGCTGGAGGCGCCTTTAGTCCATTTGGTGACATCACTACATTAATGGTCTGGCAAGCAGGCTATGTCTCATTTTCTGAGTTTATGCCACTCTTTCTTCCCTCGGTTGCCAATTATTTGGTGCCGGCGGCAATAATGTCACTGTTTGTGCCCAAAACAAAGCCAGATGTCATCCATCAACATGTTGAACTTAAACGCGGTGCTCGCCGGATTGTCGTGTTATTCATCATTACGATTGCCACTGCCGTTGCGTTTCATGCTGCTCTGCACTTCCCTCCTGTCATAGGTATGATGATGGGCCTCGCCTACTTACAGTTCTTCGGTTTTTTCCTGCGCAAAACACTGAAATCATCACTACAAAGAAAGGCTGCTATCGCTATTGCTAACCGTGACGATAATGCGTTAAAGCGTCTTGGCTCAGTCGTTCCATTCGATGTATTCCGGCGAGTCTCTCATGCAGAGTGGGATACGCTTTTGTTTTTTTATGGGGTGGTAATGTGTGTCGGCGGCTTGAGTCTTTTAGGTTACTTAGGGCTCGTTTCCGAGATCATGTATTCTCAATGGAACCCTATTTCAGCCAATATTATGGTCGGAATACTGTCAGCAATCGTCGATAATATTCCCGTTATGTTCGCGGTCCTTACCATGGAGCCTTCCATGTCAATGGGAAATTGGTTGTTGGTCACGTTGACCGCAGGTGTGGGAGGAAGTTTACTGTCAATCGGATCAGCGGCTGGTGTAGCTCTCATGGGCGCCGCGCATGGTAAATATACCTTTTTCGGCCACCTAAAATGGGCGCCTGTCATTGCTATAGGGTATGCCGCGAGTATAGGGCTTCACCTTATACTCAATGCTTCTTTGTTCTGACCTCTCAATAAAAAGCTCCTAGGGCAGACATCGGCTGCTCTGGGAGATGCTGGTTTGTTATTCAAGTCTGCGTTGCCAAACACTCGATAACTGATATTTCGCGCAAATACTGCAAGTTAGCGCTTCATTGTCACCGTGGATGCGCATCACTATATCTTCTCTTTTCTCTAAAGAGCTGTTTCTCATTGTGATAATTAAATAATTATCCTCAACTTTGAATGACTTGATGACATCTGGAGCGCCAACTTTGCTGATGGTAACTTTTGCATCTTTGAACAAAAGTAAATCTTGGGTATATAAGTTTTCATAGACCCCTTCAAAGTCATAAGTTGGCTTATTTATCATTCTATTTAAGTTATCTTCAAAGCATCCCTGTAACATCAAAGTGAATATTACAAAAATACCCCTATATTTTAACCGCATTAATCAGGTTCCCAATGCTCTAGTTTTAGTAATGCTGCTTTTCTATCTAACCCACCCGCATATCCCGTAAGCTTACCTTTTTTACCAATCACTCGATGGCAAGGTACTATCACTGAAATAGGGTTTTTTCCATTTGCCAATCCAACCGCTCTCACTGCTTTCGGATTCCCTATGGCTTCTGCTAGCTGCTGATAACTCCATGTTTCTCCGTAAGGAATTGTCTTTAATGCTTGCCATACTTGTTGCTGGAACTCAGTACCTTTAGCAGCCAGTGGCAATTGAAACATTTCTCTACGATGTGAAAAATATTCCTGTAACTGGTTGATTGTTAAAATAAGTATAGGATGCTTTGGATCTTTTTTACCTAAGTCTTGCGGTTGTGTGGTCTGAGTCTCAAACCAGGCTCCCATTAAGCCGTCGTCATTCGCTTGAATGGTCATCTTACCTAATGGCGAATTAAAGGTGGTATAACAGATACTCATACATGGCTCCAACAATGAAAAGTGGCATAACTCCCCCATGGAGAAACACTTTCAGAATTCAGTTCAGGAAACTGCTTCAGGACTTTTTTCACAACTAAATCTCCTTGCAGAAAACAGTTAGCCTCAGATGTACCTCTCAATTTTGCATAATTAACAGTCCATGGGCCGATACCTTTAATATCCAACCATTTGTCACAGTGCCCTTCAGGGTATTCTTGCATATATTCAACAAAACTGAATAACGTTTGCTTTCGGCTTTCTGGCATACGTAAAAAAGAGAGATCGGCTTGACTAACCTCTTGTGGTGTCGGAAATTGAGTTACTTTTTCGCTTCGCAATTCATGTACCAATAAATTAAGCTGTTTGATGGCGGCTTTTACCGACACTTGCTGACCTAATATGGCTCGCACACCCGCTTCCCAAACATCCCAAACGCCAGGGATGCGTATACCGCTTCGTTTGATTAACTTGGGGTTCAGTCTTTGTAAAGCATTTTCAATTGTTAAGATGTCACTATCCAGATCGAACATCCTACGTAGTTGATTAACTAAAGCTCTTAGCTGAAAATGATCAGAGAGTTCAAACTCTACTCGTAATACTCCAGCTCGAATAGGGTAAATAATAAACGTGCCTGATGCGCCATTAATCACAAAGTTTCGTTGATAGCTTTTATCACTGACATACTCTAGCCCCTCAATCGCTCTTAAACGGTAAAACTGCAACATATATTCCCAGTCCAATGGTCCTTTGAATGCAAGATCAATGTAATTTTTATTATTCTGGATTACATACTCCTGCTTACGCACTTGCGTCGGAGTCAACCTCATAACCTGCTTAAATGCATCATTAAAGCGGCGAACGCTGGTAAAGCCACTTGCAAAAGCAATGTCGGTAACAGACATCGAGCTAGAGTGTAGTAATTGTTTGGCAAACATCAGCTGATGGTACAAAGCATATTGTTTAGGTGGCATACCGAGGTAGCGTTGAAATAAATGACGTAGGTATCTGTCACTTATACCCAATCGTTGAGATAGGTCATTGAGACTATATAATTGAAGCTCCCCTTGTTCTATGAGTTTAACCGCACGTAAAAATGTCGTTTCGACACCTTTCCACGCCCATGAATTGGGGGCGCTATCAGGTCGACACCGCAAGCATGGTCTATATCCGGCTTTTAAAGCCTGAGCCTTATCAAAGAAATAGGACACATTCTCTTCCTTGGGCAAATTTGCCGGACAAATCGGGCGGCAGAAGATACCTGTTGTTTTCACCGCAATATAAAAGCGTCCATCAAAACGTGCATCTCTAGCTTGTCGAGCTTTTTGACACTCATGTAACGGGATTGTCGGAACTCTTTCCATGGCATTTTTATCTTTTGAATTCTTGAGTAAAGTCTATCTTTGTGGAAACGAAATACTAGCCATTTTCGGAAACGAATCGAATTTGCTATCAGTTGAAACTCATCTAGAGTTACAATGAAGAATAAAATATATAAAAAAGGAAGTTGGCTATGAACTTACATACATGCACTATTGTGCTTACTAATAATCACAAACTCACGTATCACAATGTTGAAAAAAGCCTAGAAACGATCGAAGAACACGGCACCTCTGGAATTAGCAACATATTGATTGATGCTGTTGATGGAAAAACGATACGTTCGTACTATCACCTATCGGTAGAAGAGTCGATCGAGAGTTTGATGGATTTATAGTAAATCTAGGAATTAAATTAGGCCTGCTTTGCTGGGCCTAATTTTATGTTTTTCTGGACCAAATAAAGGTGTTAGAAGTGCTTAAGCATCCATACATCACAACCACCATGTATAGTACCCACTAGTGGGGAGGAAAGGTGCTTAAAACCAAGATTCTCATATAACTTAATTGCCTGCGACATGCTCGAGAGAGTATCTAAATAGCATTGTTCAAATCCTTTCCGCTCAGCAAAATCAAGACATTGTTGAGTTAGCTGCTTTCCAAGCCCTAGACCTCGACCTTCCTTTAGCAAGAAAAGCTTTTTGAGTTCACACACTCTTCCATCATCAGAAAATGGAGAGATACCACATCCGCCCACGATTCTGCCATTAAATAGAGCGACCAAATACAAAGAATTCTGCTCTGGCAGATAATACTGACTCATATTCTCCACTTCAGCGTCCGATGGACCAAACCCCTCTCCCACCGCGCCATATTCTTCACCAACCCGTTTAATGATCTCGCATATTGCTGCGTCATGGGCTGGGATTATTGGAACAATTTCAAGCCTTCGCTCACTCATGATACTTCCTAACATAACTACTATGGAGATAAAAAATAATATGAATATCTTTTTATATCAATAGGATAAAACCAAAAGGATAACAAGAAGTTATACGGTCAACATAGACAATGATTAGTCAAACAACAGAATATAAGCTGGGCAAGGACTAAAAAGGACTCGACGCAAAGCCTGTCATTACACTGAGCTCCATCGACTTACCCAGTTTTGTCATTGGATGCACCAGTACTAAACCTTTAACTGATTTTTTTAATTTTCCAATATCCGCTTGCTCTGACTTGGTGATTTCACGAGAAAAGCCCATGGCTTTCAGCTTCTTACGCTCTTTATTCAAGTCATAGGATTGCTTACTTTTGATAGTGTGAACTTTCTTTGCGAGTTTATCGACTTCATCAGTAAATTTGGTGATCATTTCTTGATCGCCACGAACCTTAGCAGCATCTAGCTTACGATTATACTTGTCGAGGCGATTGTTAAGGTTTTGCAGCTCTTGCTTAGTGCTCATTAGGTCATGCTCTGAAAATCAAAAAGACCCATCACTCTACCATAAATAAGAACTTTTGTATTGCCGAAAAACCTAGACCTAAACTATGGAGACCACTGTCAGTATTCGATAGACATAAAATTGACAGAATACTTATGGCTATTTTTTCAGTACAACTCAACTCATCAGTCCAGTGAACAATACCAGAAGTCTCGATAGACTGCACATAGCTCTTAACCGGTTAACATGCTGACAAAGAGAATAAAAAAGGCTCTTCATCAGTAAAAATCTGTTCTCAAGTATTCTACCTACTTAATCATTAAAAAACTATTTTATCAATAAAGCATACCTACTCTTGCATATTGTCTAATCTTAAAGGAGTAAAGAGTTGAACCTGTTCTCGTCTTTGAAACGCTGAGACCATGAAATTGCGTTCGGCAAATTATAACCTGGCACTAACATTGGCGCCTTATGAACCTTTTAAAACAGGATGTTTGTATGAGCCTTACAATTCGAAGCCGCCTTTATATATTGGCACTGGTCCCATTGCTTGTAATAGCATTAGGCATGCTTGGCTTTACTTATGTAAAAACTAACGAGCTCAATGCTCAACAAATAGAAGTTACTAGAAGCAATATGATGCACATGAAGAAGGAAGAGCTTAAGCACTATCTTCAAATGGCACAGTCCGCTGTTCAGCCTTTGCTTGACAAAGGGGCAAGTCTCGAAGAGGCCTTCCCAACGCTCAGAGCACTGAAATACGGTAAAACAGGTTACATGTTTGGCTACAACTCCAAAGGTATTAGACAAATACAAGGCAGCAGCATGGGCGGAGTGGGTGATAGTTACTGGGATTTACAGGACAAGAAAGGTAACTATTTAGTGCGAGATTTAATACGAAATTCTAAAACCGGTGACTTTACAACATACTACTTTCCTAAGCCCGGCGAAACAGTAGCACTTCCAAAATTGGCATACTCTATCTATATACCTGAATGGGATTTGATGCTTGGCACGGGTTTTTATACCGATGACATCGACGCAATCGTCGCCGAAATGGAAAACACCACCAATGAAGCCCTACAAGAAACCTTATCTGCCATCATAGTGTTCTGTATCATTATCGCAGTCATAGTTGCTGTCTTTTCCGTTGGGGTCAATCGTACCATCCTCAAACCTCTCGAACTTTTTGACGCATCAATCAGCTCATTCGCCAGCGGGGATGCTGACCTTACAGCGCGGATGGAAGACTTCAAAGCACCAGAATTTTCGCAGCTGAGCAAAAACTTCAATGCGTTTGTTGAAAGCCTCCAGACCATCATTCGAAGTGTGAGTGAAGTCGGTCAACAAGTAGTATCCGAGACCACAAATATGTCTGGACGCGCAGGTAAAGTGGATGAACTTGCTTCAGGGCAACGTGAAGAAACAGAGCAAGTTGCTACAGCTATGACCCAAATGACAACTACAGCATCAGAAATATCGAACAACGCCAGTCAAGCAGCTGACTCAGCTAAAGAAGCAGATGACAATGCTAAAGATGCGCAAAATATCGTCAACTCTGCGGCCAAATCAGTTGAAGCACTTGCAGAAGAAGTATCTCAAGCCAATGGCGTTATCTCTCGATTAGAAGGTGATGTTCAGAATATCTCCTCATCGTTGGAAGTGATCCAAGATATTGCTGAACAAACAAACCTACTGGCGCTAAACGCTGCGATAGAAGCAGCTCGGGCTGGGGAACAAGGTCGCGGCTTCGCCGTGGTTGCTGATGAAGTCCGTAAATTGGCCAGCCGCACACAAGACAGTACTGGTGAAATTCATGAAATGATCGAACAGCTCAAATCCGCTTCCGATGACGCAGTTAAGGCGATGGAGTCAAGCCAAAAACGAGGTGCGAGCACGGTAGAAGAAGCAAACGCAGCTGCCAAAGCTCTGGTCCAAATTCAAGAATCGATTGGCACCATTATGGATATGAACTCGCTTATTGCTACGGCTACAGAAGAGCAAAGCATAGTAGGTCAAGAGATCTCTGAACGCATTGTGGTTATCTCAGACCAAAGCTCTCAATCGGCGGATCTAGCCAATGAAAATAAAGCGGGTAGCCAAGCACTTAACCATAGAGCCAATGAGCTTTACGACTTAGTCGGTCGATTTAAAGTCTAAACTCAGCCAAGGCCTGTGAAAGCAGGCCTTACATTTTCTCCCTCTTCCATAATTCACTCTCCCCTAGCACGTCCACAATAGTTCATAGAGTAAAGACTCTGATTATTGAAGTGCGTCTCAATAAAAAAGTGACCTCATATTTAGATTTCACACATTTCCATAAATCACACGCAAACTTATTGACAAAACAGCACAATTAAAAGCCCCAATTTTTCCATGTGTGTAATTTGTGCGTAACTTGTAGATAGGTTCTTTGAGAGCCGAAAAATGTCAAACGCTTGATGTTTGTAGTAGGCCATGTTCAACACTATTTTTTATTATCCAAAGGAAAGTAACATGTATAAAAATATTATAAGTTGTTGTATCGCCTCAGCTCTTTCAGTTATGTCTGGCTTGGCGCTTGCACAACAAGGCGAGGTGAAATCGGTCTTAGCTGAAGGTCAAAATCTTGCACCTTTACTCACAGTCGAAGATGAGAAAGGCATAAAAAATAAATATATCGTAGTGCTCAAAAAACCAGAAATGTTGCTTGAGGGCTCGCAAGCTTTTGTCGAGTTTACTCAGCAAACTGTAACTGGATTGGCTAGTCAACATTCGCTTAAAACAGAGAGAATATACGATCATGTTTTGAGTGGATTTTCTGCCACTCTAACGAAGGAACAACTCAAAGCACTTCGTGAAGATCCACAAGTGGCTTATATCGAGCAGGACAGAATCGTAACTATCGACCCTGTATTCTCCGACGAAGGCACCCAAACCAATGCTATTTGGGGCTTGGATCGTATTGACCAACGAAACTTACCACTTAGCGGCAGTTACACATACAACTATGACGGCACAGGTGTCACGGCTTATGTTATCGACACTGGTGTAGAAAACAATCATAGCGAGTTCGGTGGCCGTTCGACTTCAGGCTACGATTTTGTTGATAACGATAATGATAGTTCCGACTGTCACGGACATGGTACTCATGTAGCGGGCACTATTGCTGGTAGCCAATATGGTGTAGCAAAGAATGCCAATATTGTTGGTGTCAGAGTACTCAGCTGTCGCGGTTCTGGTTCTAACTCAGGGGTAATTGGAGGTGTAAACTGGGTTGCAGCCAATGCATCTGGCCCTTCGGTGGCCAACATGAGCTTAGGCGGTGGCGTATCTAGCTCACTAGATAGTGCAGTAGCGAGTGCTGTCCAATCTGGAATCACTTTTGTATTGGCAGCAGGAAACTCAAGCGCTGATGCTTGTAACTCTTCACCAGCTCGTGAACAGAGTGCAGTAACAGTGGGTGCCAGTACAAGCAGTGATAGCCGATCAAGCTTTTCAAATTGGGGGAGCTGTGTAGATGTCTTTGCTCCGGGTTCAAATATCAAATCAGCATGGATTGGAGGTGGCTATAGGACAATCAATGGTACTTCTATGGCAGCGCCTCATGTTGCTGGTGTAACCGCTCTTTACCTTCATGAGAACAATGCATTATCACCTTCACAGGTATCTAACCTTATTAGCACACGTGCGACATCCGGTAAAATATCTGACACTCGCGGCACAGTTAATAAGCTCGCGTACAGCCTCAGTGGCAGCGGCTGTGAACCAGATTGTGACAATCCAACGCCAACTCCTGATGGTGAACTGACCAATGGAACCCCTGTCAGTAACATCAGCGCGAGCCGCGGGGCACAGAAACAGTACTATATTGATGTGCCTGCTGGCCGTTCGCTCAGCGTAACAACAACGGGTGGCACTGGTGATGCAGATCTATATGTACGCTTTGGCGCACAACCAACAACTGGCACTTGGGACTGTCGCCCTTATCGCTCAGGTAATAATGAGGTTTGCACCATTTCAAATACACAAAATGGTCGCTATCACATAATGCTTAATGCCTACAGTACTTATAATGGAGTCACTCTAAAAGCGAGTTATTAACTAGTAACGTCCAATCAAAGCATAATACCAGTCAACCTTAGTTGGCTGGTATTTCATCTGCTAAACAACATATCTGATTTATAACCTGAGATTAAATCTATTCTCTCATCAGTAGGTAACCTTCCAAAAATCTTTCTTGCAAAAGTTAATTACTTTGATTCGATGTTAGAAAATATCGACTATCATTCATATACTTAAAGTTGGCAATCAACTTCTTGGCATTATCTTTTCCGCCAAGCAAAAGCTCATAACAGTACGACATTGGAGGTCTCTTGATTACTTTCATGCTCAATCAAGAAGTCAAACAAGAACATCATATTTCACCCAATATGACGGTGCTGCAATACTTAAGATCGCATATCTATAAAACGGGAACTAAAGAAGGGTGCGCATCTGGAGACTGTGGTGCTTGCACCGCAGTTTTGGCTGAAGTCAAACACGGTCAACTCCAATATCGTTCAATTAACACTTGTATTACATTCATATCCTCATTACACGGAAAACAGCTCATTACTGTTGAAGATTTACGTCAAGGAGAGCAGTTACATCCTATTCAGCAAGCCATGGTTGAGTATCACGGCTCTCAATGTGGATATTGCACCCCTGGTTTTATCATGTCGATGTTTGCACTTGTCAAAAACAAACCCAGCGCTAACAAACAAGAAATCATAGAATTTCTGGCTGGAAACTTGTGTCGCTGCACAGGCTACAGAAGCATACTAGATTCGGCGCTTTCTCTTAGGTCTAACCAACCCTTAGTCGATCATTTTTCTGCTAACGAAAAGAATACCATTTCGCAACTCAAGAGACTAAACCAAGAATCCGCATCACTAACATATGGTGAACTCAAAGCCTACTTGCCACGCACCATAAAAGAGCTTGCCAAAATTTACAGTGTAAACCCCTCTGCCAAGTTGGTTGCAGGAGGCACGGATCTCGCTCTCGAAGTTACTCAACAACATAAAAAAATTGAAACTCTTATTTGCTTACACCTGGTCGAAGATATGAAAGTATGCTTTGAAAAAGAAGGCATGCTTCACATTGGTGCCAATACCAATATCACTGATGCAGCGCAAGCACTTGTGAGGTTGTTTCCTGACTTTAGCGAACTGTTACATCGATTCGCCTCTCCGCAAATACGTAACTTGGGTACCTTGGGCGGTAACATTGCTAATGCCTCACCTATTGGTGATATTGCCCCGCTCTTCATCGCGCTAGATGCCAAGCTAAAGCTGCGTTGCGGCAATAAAACTCGTACTTTACCTCTCGAGGACTTTTTTGTCCGTTATAAAATAACAGCACAACAAAAAAGCGAGTTCATTGAGCAGATCCAAATACCCAAACTTAGGAAGCAGGATTTTTTTCGCGCCTACAAACTTTCCAAACGTCTGGATGATGACATCTCTGCAGTCTGTGGCGCTTTCAATATCCAAGTAAACGATAGCAAAGTCGTCAGCGCTCGAGTTGCTTTTGGTGGAATGGCTGAAATTCCCAAACGGGCCACTCAATGCGAAAGAGCCCTCATAGGTAATAGTTGGAGTCAAGAGACGATTGACTCTGCGATGGCTTCATTAAGCAAAGATTTCAAGCCAGTGAGCGATTTTCGAGCCAGTAAGGAATATCGTTCAACCACTGCGGCAAACATGCTTCAACGACTATTTATCGAATATAACTATCTCAGCAGTCAAATTGAAACACGAGTGACCACCTATGTCTAAATTACACAAAAAAACGCTCAAAACTGGCGTGGGTAAAAGTGTCGAGCACGACAGTGCTGCCAAACAGGTAACGGGCGAGGCCACTTATGTTGATGACCGACTTGAGTATCCCAATCAGCTGCATGTGTATATAGGGACAAGCACACAAGCCCACGCAAAAATCACAAAACTAGATACTTCTTCTTGCTATAATTTCGCAGGCGTCGCATGCGTGATTACACAGAAAAATATTCCAGGAGACATAGACATAGGCGCGATTTTACCCGGAGACCCTTTACTTGCGAACGGTGAAGTCCAATATTATGGCCAACCCATTTTTGCAGTCGCCGCCAATTCAATCGATACGGCGAGAGAAGCAGCACAAGCCGTTATTATTGAGTATCAACCTCTTCCACCTCAGCTGGACGTTAAACAGGCACTAAAACAAAAACAGTTTGTCAGCGAAAGTCATCAGCAGACACGAGGAAACCTACAACGCGCCTTTAAGCGTGCCAAACACATCATCGAAGGTGAGCTTGAAATTGGTGGTCAAGAGCATTTTTATCTTGAAACACAAGTAAGCAGCGCAATACCGACAGAGGATGGCGGGATGCAAGTCTTCTCATCAACCCAAAATCCAACAGAAGTGCAGCATAAAGTCGCTCAGGTTCTCAATTTACCAATCAACAAGGTGGTGATTGAAATACGCAGGATGGGCGGCGGCTTTGGTGGAAAAGAAACACAAGCGGCGATACCTGCGTGCATTGCCGCTGTAATTGCCAATCTCACTCAAAGACCAACCAAACTGCGTCTTCCTCGCATGGAAGATATGATAATCACAGGAAAAAGGCACCCTTTCTATAATCAGTATAAGGTGGGATTCAATGATGAGGGCATAATAGAAGGTGTCGACATTGTTGTTTCCGGTGACTGTGGGTACTCGCCAGATTTATCCAGTTCAATTGTCGACCGCGCCATGTTTCACTCAGATAACGCTTATTATCTCGGTGCTGCAAGTGTTACTGGTCATAGATGTATGACGAACAAGGCCTCCAATACCGCCTTTCGAGGCTTTGGTGGGCCCCAGGGAATGATGACAATAGAACACATCATGGATGAAATTGCCCATTACCTGAAAAAAGATCCCCTAGACATCCGCAAAGCTAACTATTACGGTGGCCAAGGCCGAAATATCACCCATTATCATCAAAAAATTGAAGATAATTGCCTAACAAGTATCACCAATAAGCTCGTTAGAGATTGTAAATATCAAGCTCGCCGCAAGTCTATTAATCAATACAACAAACAAAGCCCGATTCTTAAAAAAGGCCTAGCAATTACACCAGTGAAGTTTGGCATTTCCTTTACGGCTAAATTTTTAAATCAAGCTGGTGCTCTTATCCATATATACACCGACGGCAGTATTCATCTTAACCATGGTGGTACTGAGATGGGACAAGGCCTCAATACAAAAGTAGCGCAGATTGTCGCAGAAGAGTTTCAGGTTGAAGTAGAACGCATTCAAATTACAGCCACAAATACCGACAAGGTTCCAAATACCTCCCCTACTGCGGCATCTTCAGGTACTGATCTCAACGGAAAAGCCGCGCAAAATGCCGCTAAGACAATAAAGCAGCGGCTGATTAAGTTTGCCTCAAAGCACTTTAAGGTCATGACGAAAGAGGTGGTATTTAAAAATGGTCATGTCATGGCTGGTAAAAAGCAGATGACATTTGATGCCTTAGTTCAATTAGCCTATTTCAACCAGATCTCACTGTCGAGCACAGGCTTTTATCGCACGCCAAAAATCCACTATGACCATGACAGAGCGCGTGGTCGTCCTTTCTATTATTATGCCTATGGCGCAGCATGCTCGGAAGTAATTATTGATACCTTGACTGGCGAATACAAACTACTGCGAGTGGACATTCTACATGATGTTGGAGCATCACTAAACCCAGCAATAGACATAGGACAAATTGAAGGTGGCTTTATTCAAGGCGTGGGCTGGCTTACTAGCGAAGAATTATGCTGGGATGGGCAAGGACGTTTAACAACAAGCGGACCTGCAAGTTACAAAATTCCTGCCATCTCCGATATGCCATTGGAGTTTAATACGCAATTACTTCAAAACCACGCCAACTCAGAAGACACCGTCTATCATTCAAAAGCGGTCGGCGAGCCTCCTTTTATGCTCGCTATTTCTGTATGGAGTGCATTAAAAAATGCCATTACTTATGCTGTACCTAAAGGGCCAGCACCACAATTAAATACCCCGGCAACGCCTGAGCGGGTGTTAATGGCGATTCACAGTGCAAAAAATGCCAGTGCCTGAGGCCTTAATTAGGTAATCAGCTAAGGAGAAAACCATGTACAGCGACAATTGGATTCAGGAGTTGGCCAAACTAGAACAAAATCAACAACCTTGTGTAATGGTAACTGTACTGGAAACAACAGGTTCTGTACCAAGAAATGCGGGAACCAAAATGCTGATTACCGAAGATAGATTGATCGCAACCATTGGAGGTGGCCACCTTGAACACTTGGCAACACAGATCGCGCGCGACATGCTCTCTTTTGGCCAAACATCTCCGAAAATAGAGCGGTTTAATCTTGGTGCCAAATTAGGCCAATGCTGTGGGGGCGTGGCAACCTTAAGTTTTGAGCCGGTCGGCTTTCACTCAAACTCTTTGGTCATTTTTGGTGCCGGCCATGTCTCCCAAGCCCTTATACATGTTGTGTCAACACTCCCATTCCATATCACTTGGGTTGACCAGCGTAGTGACATCTTTCCTGATTTAGTCCCAAGTAATGTGACAAAGGTTGTCTCTGATGACCCTATTTTTGAAGTCCGAGAGCAAGCTCCCCAAAGCTACTATTTAGTCATGACACACAACCATCAGCTCGATTTCGATCTGACAAAAGCTATCTTGGACCGAGCTGACAGCCTGTACCTTGGCGTCATCGGTTCAAAATCGAAGCGAAAACGATTCCATATGCGCTTATCTCAACGAGGGTATTCAAAGCAACAAATCCATTCTCTTACTTGTCCGATTGGCATAAATGAGATCAGCGGTAAGCACCCTGCCGAAATAGCTGTGTCTGTTGCTGGAGAGCTGATAACGCACTATCAAGGCAGGACTAAACATCTGCAAGTCGCTGAATCAAATGAGAAAAGTGGCAGTTCAGCACCAGAAAAAATCGCCTAATTACCGACTGCAGCCAAGAAAGGAAGTCTATATGGCAAGTCAACGCAAAGCATATCGCGCGAGTATCCTGCATTGTATCGCCGATCCCAAAGACGTCGGTCTCGACAACTGTTATGAGTTTTTTGAAGATGGTCTTATCGTCATTGAAGATGGATACATAGTCGATATTGGCGAGTCAAATAAACTAATGAAAACGGTGCCAAAGAACATTCCCATCCAAGAGTATGAGAATAAACTTATTACCTCAGGATTTATCGACACTCATATTCATTATCCTCAAATTGGGATTATCGCTTCCTATGGTGAACAGTTACTCGATTGGTTAGAAAACTACACTTTTCCAGAAGAAATGCGTTTTAGCGATCCTCAATACGCTAGAGATATGGCCAACTTATTTTTCCAACAGCTGATGAGTAACGGAACCACGACAGCCTTAGTTTTTGGTACCGTACATAAACAATCTGTGGATATTTTTTTCGAAGAGGCACATAAGCGCCGCCTACGAATGATCGCGGGAAAAGTGCTCATGGACCAAAATGCTCCCCCAGAACTAACCGATACTCCGGAGTCGGCTTATCAAGACTCAAAAGCATTAATTGAAAAATGGCACAACAAAGACAGGCTGCTCTACGCAGTTACACCTCGTTTTGCCCCCACCAGCAGTCCACAACAACTTAAAATGGCGGGTAAACTGTTAAAAGAATTCCCAGATGTTTATATGCATACGCACCTGTCTGAAAACCTTAAAGAGATTGATTGGGTCAAAGCGCTTTTCCCTGAACGCGCTGGCTATCTGGATGTGTATGATCATTATGGCCTTTTGCATAAGCGTTCCGTCTTTGCTCATGGCATTCACCTATCGGATCATGAATGCCAGCGCCTGGCACAAACTCATTCATCGGTTGCATTTTGCCCAACTTCAAACCTTTTTCTCGGTTCAGGCTTATTCAACCTTTCCAAGTTAGAAAGTCATCAAGTACGAGTCGGTATGGGGACCGACGTAGGCGCAGGCACCAGCTTCTCTCTATTACAAACCATGAACGAAGCATACAAAATCATGCAGCTTCAGCAAGAGAAACTGCATCCACTAAAGTCGCTCTATTTGGCAACGTTAGGAGGAGCAAAAGCACTGCACCTAGAAGATAAAATAGGCAACCTCAAAGTCGGTAAAGAAGCGGACTTTGTCGTGCTCGATCTACACGCAACGTCGCTGTTTACGATGAGAATGAAGCAAGCCAAAACGCTAGAAGAGCGATTGTTTGTACTTATGATGCTTGGAGATGAACGCAACATACATCAAACCTACATTATGGGAGAAAAAGCCTTTCAAACAGGCTCGATAGGCGATTAATAAATTTAGACGAAAACTCCAAAATAAGAACTCGGTCAGTATCAGTATTTTTTATTCTTATAAGTATCTATAAAACATTAACTTATCTTTTGGCTATGGTCGGCATAAAATTTGCTAATTACTTGATACTGGCGGCATTTATTATGTCTGAAAAGATTAGATTACTGAATCCTCAACAAGCTCACTTTCTCGACACAGGGGGAGGAAATAGCTTATATGCTGACAAACTCATCGCCCAATATCAGGGCTGTTTTGTCGATATTGTTGAACCTGACTCGCATATGAACACCAAGAACAAACCCAATGATCATAAAGTCTTAGCAAATAGTGTCTATCAGGAGTTAAAGGGACTGCAAGATTACGATATGATCCAGTTTAACTGGGTACTGCACCACTTTATTGCTCATTCCTATGCAGAAACCCACGCTCTAGAGCTAGAAGGACTGAGATCAGCCTACAATATGCTTGGATCTGAGGGCATAGTGATCATCTTTGAAAACTTCTATGAAGGGAAAGAGCATACCAATTCACCAGGAAAGCTAATTTACCAGTTAACCTCATCTAAGTTACTCAAGCCTGTTACTTCTGCGCTCGGTGCTAACACAGCAGGAGTGGGTGTCTGCTTCAACTCTGAGTTACACTGGCGAGAGGCAATTGATAAAAGCAGGTTTCAACAGCGTCTTCTCAGCACACTGCTATGATTTGGGCACCCTAAACCCATTTAAGAAACGGATACTTGGCATCGAAAATCAGCGTGTCGGTATGATAGTGGGTATAAAAACTCGCTAAACGAATGGTGGAAAAAAGCTTACCCCAGATTCTGGGCATGCTTATCGAGTATGCCCTTTAACCATTCCAATTTAAAAGGCTTACCAAGAACATTACTGAACCCTTGTTCCAAGTATTGCTCCACATCACTATCAAACGTGTTAGCAGTTAGGGCAATAATTGGTGTATTTGGCGCAAGGCCTTCAGACTTGATTCGCTTTACAGCTTCTAGGCCATCCATTACAGGCATCTGTATATCCATAAAGATGATGTCGAAGCTTTGCTGACGCAATACATCGAGACATTCTTGCCCATTGTTGACCGTTGTTGTTTCTACGCTCAATGTCGACAACATTTTTTCCGCCACTATTTGATTCATGCGAATATCTTCCACCAGCATGGCTGAGATCTTTCTTTGCTCAGGCTGTGCTTCAGCATTGTTATTGTTACTGTCAGAAGTGGACACTGATAACATCACTTCCTCTTGTAAATGATCGATCAAATTTAACAAATTATAAGGCTTACTTAGCAATCTCGTGTTATCTAACAAAGGCATAGTAGTGTTCAGATGACCATAGACCAATATAGAATCAGGCTTGGTCTCAACGAATTGATTAAGTTGATCACCCAATTGCTCTCCATTGCTAAGGTAATACAATAATGTCGAGCCTTGCGGATCATAAAGACCCAAAGCGTCTAATTCTCGAATTATCAATGAGCGTACACCTTGGTGACTGGCAATAACTTGTACCGATTTCTTTTCCCATAACGGGTTCAGCAAAGGCTTTTCTTCAATTATCTGTGTAGGTATGTTGACGACGAACTCGCTGCCTTGCCCGAGTTCACTGCTTACTTGTATTCTACCGCCAAACATAGAGACTAAAGATTGACAGATGGATAGCCCAAGTCCCGTTCCTCCATACTTTCGTGTGATCGATTCATCAGCTTGAGTAAATTCTTGAAACACTTTGTCAAGCTGCTCCTGGGTCATCCCTATACCACTATCTTTCACACAAATGTTGAGTTGAGTTTGGTCCTCTTGCTTCACAATAGAGATGGATAAGTCAACAAATCCCTTCTCGGTGAACTTAAGGGCGTTATAACCTAAATTATTGATAATTTGTACAAGCTTGGTTTTATCTGAACGAATTTTATAATTGCTTGTTAGGCCTGTACTATAAAAAACCTCTACATCACGCTGCTTATCAAAATTCACAAATACGGTTTTGGACACATCAATAAGCTCGCTGATATAAAAGTCACCGTAAGATATCGCCGAACGACCTTTTTCTATTTTGCTCAAATCCAAAACATTGTTGATAAGCTTTAGAAGATGTTCACCCGAGCTATTGATCATAGCGATAAAATGGCGTGTCTGCTCATCTAATGATTGATAATACTCCTTTTGACTCAAGCCAATAATCGCATTAAGAGGCGTGCGCATTTCATGCGACATATTGGCCAAGAAGCGAGCTTTAGCACTTGCGCTTTGCTCAGCATTTTTTTTGGCTTCCTCCATGATTTTTGTTTTATTTTCTAGAGCTTTCCCCAAACGTATTTGGTTCAAGTACATCCGGGAAATAACACCAATCATTAACATAGAACACAAAAGGATAATGCCCAAATAAACGTACTGCTTGTTGTAAAATGACTCTTTAAAATCAAGGAATTCCGCCTGCCTGTGCTGAACGCTGTTCACAAATCCCGCCAGATAGGCGTTCAGTCGCTTGTAGGATCTATCAAACAAAGCGATGACACTTTGAGCGCTTTGTATATCACCCAAAGTGAGCTTGTCTATACCGTCAAAAGCTTGAGCGATTTGGTCATTGATCTGCTTGAGTTCATTGACATCACCATAATCAGAGTGCAAGTCAAGCGTTCTTTCTGCGAGTAAATCATGGTAGATGCTCGCTCGAAACACTTTAGATTTGAACTTGAGCTGTGCCAGATGTTTTTTGTCCCTATGAGAAGTATAGGTAAGGATGGCTGCCTTTACAGTTAGCAACTTAGTTTTTGCGGTGATATTATTGTTAATGATGGTGACATAGGGCTCTGGTGTCACCTCTTTTATTTTCGATACTGAGAAAAAAACGTAAACAATAACCGCCACTAAAACAAGACAAAGTGCCGAGATAATAGCAACGAAGTGTCGACCTCTTTCCCAGAAACTCTCGCTCATGTAAGCTACTCGATGATCAAGTCACGCACCTGCCAAACTGACAATGCATAGTACAAATCCTTATCTAACTCAGGATGTTCTACAAACGGAAAAACGATGAAAAAAGGCCCTTTTCCATCAATGGTCATCTTAATCCCATCTTCATGAGTGGCAAGAAGGACGCCGTACTTTCTAATATCTGCTATCAGGATAGTAGCCACATAGTCATCCCAAGCGACCACTTTAAGTGATGACCCTTTGGCCCCGACATAATCAAGCAAAGCACTCAGTTTAGGCCCTTTGTATTCGAGCGCTTTTGCAACAACATGGTTGTGAGTAGTGATGGTCCCCTGCTCTAGCTGTTTGATCATCTTACTATCAAATTCAACGCCATCCGGGCTATTAGACTCAGTGATCTTGCCAGATACCCAGAGTATTGGCTCTCCTTCTGGGGCTGGCAGGGCTAAAACCACATTGGCAAACAGCAATCCAATACTCATCAAACTGACAACAACGGCTTGGCGCATAGTAACCTCTCAGAAATGATACAGGTTTTATTTTCAAGACTTATGACTTTGTCTTTTAGTATAGACGAAGATTAGGCCATACTTAGCGAGTCTGCTTGATTCAACTGATTGATGCGAAATACAAAATATCGCATCCCACGACAACATCTCAATCTAACTTACTCCTTCTCAGGCCTCTCTTGCGCCGCCCAGGCTCCGATCAGAGCACGTTCTTCATCTGTCATTTGGGTATTATTACCCGGTGGCATCACCTTACTCTGAACCGACTGAATGATGATAGAGGGGAGATGACGTACAATGTCTTGTGGGGTATCAAACATCACACCCGCAGGTGCGGTTGAAAATAACGGGTTGGAAGGTGCGGTAGAATGACAAACCGTGCAACGCAGCCGAATGACATCATTGACCTCCTCAAAGCTAATAAGCCTCCTTTTCACATCATCCACGCTCGCCATAGCGACATCATGAGTTTTCTCTTGAGCGTTGCCTGTACTTTTATATGGTGAGGAGACAAAGGCCAGTATAATCATTCCCAGCGCAGCTGCAGGGATGAGCCAAATAAACTTCTGACTGAGATGACGAGTATTAAAATAATGACGCAACATAATACCCACAAAAGATAAACCGGCCAAAATAGCCCAGTTAAAACTTGAGCCATAAGTACTAGGAAAGTGATTACTGATCATAATAAATAGGACAGGAAGCGTCATGTAGTTGTTGTGCCTAGAACGAAGTAACGCTTTTGCAGGCAATGCGGGATCAGGTGGTCGCTGCTCTTGTATTGCCTTAACCAGATCACGCTGAGCAGGTATGATAACCCGAAAGACGTTACCGACCATAATGGTACCTATCATGGCGCCAATATGAATATAGGCCCCGCGGCCACTAAAAACTTGAACCATTCCATAACTAGCGGTCATAAAGAAGGTAAACAGCACCAATGCCAATACTATAGGGTAGTTTCTCAGCGCCGAGTCACTCAGCGCGTCATAGACAAACCACCCCACAAAAAGTGATAGGATACCAAGTACCACAGAAGCAGGGGCAGAGAGCATAGAGTCAGGGGCCATAAGATAGAGCTCAGCATTCAAATAGTAGACAACACATAAAAGCAGCATGCCCGTTATCCACGTAAAATAGGCTTCCCATTTAAACCAGTGCAAATGCTCTGGCATGTTGTTCGGGGCGAGCTGATATTTTTCAAGATGGTAGATACCGCCACCATGAATAGCCCACAAATCGCCTGCTAACCCTTGCTTTGGGTTAATTCGATTTAAGTTATTTTCCAACCAAACAAAATAGAAAGAGGCACCAATCCAAGCAATACCCACCACCATATGAGCCCAACGAATTGCTAAATTCAGCCACTCTGTGATATGAGGATCCATAGTGAGCTCCTGTTTAACACCAGCTTAATCCTAATAAAGTGGAAGCAGGGATCGATTCTTTGTGCAACTCAACCGCACCGCCATCACATGCTTTAGTCTCACAATTATCCCCGGCCCCATCTCGATCAATAACCAGTAATTGATCCCGTTCCACCAATGCGAGTAAAGGGAAGTGCCAAACGCCTTTGAAATAGTTCACCCCTTGACGACCATTGGTAACAAATGCCCTAATTTTAGAAGACTTTGGGCTATCACCTTCTGGTGCAACAAGGATTAAAAACGGGTTTCCTAGAAGTGGGATAAAAGCCTGCGATCCAAGTGGATGACGCTCCAGTGAGTCAATGATTAGTGGAAAGCTTGGGATACGTGCTTTGAAGATACTGATAATGGCCTCCCCACCTTCATCCAGCACATCCGCCGTCGCAAGCTTATGGTAGCGGTGCGCAAGGCCATTATTGATACTGGTGTACTGGCGGTTATCGATCTCAATCACTTCACCAAAGGCAGCAAACTCTTGCGGTGTGAGCGTCTCAACAATTAACCGTCTTGATTTAATCACCATCGCTTTACCACCTTTACGCCTTGGTACCAAATAAACGTAAGCGGCTGATGCCTCCATCCGGAAAAATATTTAATCGTACGTGAGTCACTGGCCCCAAACCCACGACTTCTGCGGTAAATTCATGAATATCATCGGCGTTGAGTTTTTGAGGAGGTAATAACTCAGACCAAAGCGCGCTTTGACTTATCAATGCCTCGCCTGTCTCATCTTCAACATAAGCAGCTTGAATCGAGCAATAGTCAGGAAAGTTACCTTTAAAATGCCCTGTATCCACCACCACACACTCGATATTTCCGGCGTGTCCCAACTCGACAAGTACCCAATCGTTACCCGGCGTTCTTCTGCGAGCCGTTTCCCAACCATCTCCCATATTTTCGCCTCGCCCAACTCCCAAAATATTGGATTTATTGCCGTAATGTTGGTCGCTGCATGCCAATGCGCGGCCACCATTTTCAACCGCTGCAAGATCAACCCTTTGTCTATGATCCAAACCTTGCCAATCGACACTGGGGCGGCCATAAACTCGTAAACGAGCTACACCACCATCAGGATAAATGTTGAGACGTAAGTGAGTGTATACTTCGTCGCTATCGATTTTCTCTATGTGGTGACTGTTACCATATAACGTCATTTTAGGTAGGATTTCTTGCCATTGAGTCAGCGCACACGGATCGCCATCAGGCCAATAGCAGGCATCAATTGATGCTGCAGGCGGAAAATTTCCGGTAAAAAAAGAGGTATCGATATCTACGCCTGAAACCACCCCAATTAAGCCAAGGCGCACAATACAAAAATCATGGCCTTCTTCACGTTTACGACGACTTTCCCAGCCATCCATCCATTTTCCATTTTCATCGTAAACGCCTTCTCGCCATTTGGGATCAGCCCGCCGTATCAAACGACTTTTATCCGCAAAGAAGTCATCCGTGGCATAAATCACCTGAGCACCAAGCTTCTCATCAGCAAGATTAATATAATGTTCAACGTCTAATGACATGGCGGTACCCTCACCAATCTACTTGCACATCAGTGCTTGTTTACCAGAGTTCAGAAAGTGGCTCATTTACATATCTCGTAAACGAAATAGCGCAATCTTATTCACTTCTTCAAGAGCTAGAGCAAATTCAAACTCAGGTTCATTATCAATTCTGGTTTTAAAGCCATCGATAATTTGTGCTCTATTCGCCCCCTTCACAGCCATAATGAAGGGAAAATTAAAGCGGCTTTTGTATCTATCATTTAACTCAGTAAATAACTTAAACTCCTCCAAAGTACATTGGCTAAGTCCAGCCCCTGCTTGCTCTTTGTGAGAAGAATGACTCAACTGCTTTTCTATTGCAGCCCGCCCTGCTAAATCTGGATGGGCACAAATAACACCAAGCTGCTTATTTCTATCAGCTTGAATGAGTACTTGGGCCATGCGTTGGTGTAAGAACTCAATGTCATCGTCTTTTTCGCTTAGCCCTTGTCGGTAAGAAGATTCCGCAATCCAAGGGCTGTGCTCATACACCTCACCAAACTGATCAACAAATTCAGTCAAGGACATGCTTGAAGGCGTGCATGAACTAAACTGGGTCATCTTAGTTCTCTCCCACACAATATGGATGGTGCTGATGCCAATGCCGAGCAATATCAATCCGCCGACATACCCATACTTTTTCCTTTGCTTGAACATAATCCAAAAAGCGCTTTAACGCTGCAATTCGCCCAGGACGACCAATCAAGCGACAGTGCAGACCGACAGACATCATTTTTGGCGCCAACGCTCCTTCATCATATAAAACATCGAAACTGTCTTTTAAATACTGGAAGAACTGCTCACCACTATTAAAGCCTTGTGTGGTGGCGAAACGCATGTCATTGACATCCAAAGTATAAGGAATCACTAATTGAGGACGCTCTGTATGTGTATGCCAATAAGGCAAATCATCATCATACGCATCAGAGTCGTATAAAAAGCCGCCTTCTTCTGCAACCAAGCGGCGAGTATTGGGGCTGGTCCTGCCAGTATACCAACCCAGCGGACGAGTGCCCGTCACTTGTTCGATAATACGTATCGCTTTGGCCATATGCTCTCGCTCGAGCGCCTCTTCCATGTCCTGGTAGTCAATCCAGCGATATCCATGACTACATATTTCATGTCCTGCTTTTACCATTGCTCTGGCCACATCCGGGTGACGCTCAATCGCCATGGCAACCGCAAAAACTGTCAAGGGAAATGAATATTGCTCAAACAAACGTAAAACACGCCATACGCCGGCGCGACTACCATATTCGTAGATAGACTCCATGCTGATATGCCGAGCACTTGGAATGGGCATAGCAGCAGGAATGTCAGATAAGAAGGACTCGGATTCATCATCGCCATGTAAGAGGCAACGTTCGCCTCCTTCTTCGTAATTGAGCACAAATGACAGCGCAACACGTGCGCCATCCGGCCACTTAGGATGAGGCGGATTGGCGCCATAGCCAATCAAGTCTCTGTCATAGGCCTCATCCATACCAGCTCCTTGGCATTAAGTTATCAAAACACTCAGTAATCCTATAAATTTAGCCTATACAAAAAATATGAGATAGAAGAGCACCTTGTGACTTTGTAATATCAAACGATCGACTTCTCTTAAAATAATTCGGTATTGTCTCAAATTCAAAACAGACTAATGACAGTATTAACATTAAAATGCCAGATCTTTATGGATAAATAACGAGACTGAATCGAGCGCTTATTTATCCCCTAAACACCTAGAATTCGAAGTAGGTCATTGTTATGAAGCAGTTAACAACCCTATTGGTACTTTGCGTTAGCGCGCTCTCTCACCCAGCATCTGCTAGGAACACTGAGTCATTTGCCAGAGATGCAAACAACAGTCAAACAAGGTTGTTTTCTGATTATGCTTCGTTTTATACCCTAGCTCAGGCACGCTTAGAAGCCATCATTGATACCGAACAACTTCCTACCTCAGACAAAATTCGCCAGCTTTCTTCAGTATTTATCGATGTTCCCTATGCTGCAAATCGGATGATTGGCAGTCAAAATACCGATGAACAGTTAGTCATTAAGCTGGGTGAGCTCGATTGCTTTACCTACCTTGATTACGTTGAAGCCTTGCGAAAATCAGAGCAGCTAGATGACTTCAAAGATAATCTTATCCAAACCCGATACGTTAACGGTAAAGTAGACTTTAAAACCCGACGTCACTTTTTCTCAGACTGGGTAAGTGAAGAAACCTATAACGCCATTGATATCACTGCTGAGTTATCTAACTTTTTTATCAAGGTCACAAAAAATCTCAACCAAAAAGAAAATGGGGACCTGTTTCTAGTTGGCTTACCCATAAAAAGGCGCGACATCACCTACATACCGAGTGACAAGGTGGATGAAGACGTCATAAAAAACATGCGAGATGGAGATTATATTGGCACCTACTCCAATATCGAAGGGCTTGATGTAACTCATACTGGCATTTTTATTCAAACGGATAACGGCCCTGTCTATCGTAACGCGTCTTCCAAACGAGCCAACAATCGCGTGGTGGATACCCCTTTCCTAGAATACGTCAAAGCTATACCCGGTATAGTGGTCTATCGGGCGGTGGATTAGTAACCCAACAACATAATTTTGCTCGTAGTATCATTAATGACCAACCCATTGATCACCAGTTAGTTACACATTTAGGGCTAGAAACAAAATTAGAAGCTTGGCTTCAAGAAGTCATTTAAGTGACAAATACGATCTAGAGAGTCAAAAATTTTATCGACGGTGTTTAGTTGAACTATACGAAATTTCAGAAGCTCTCTAAAAAATCACTATGTAATGCACACAATGCCGCCCTAAATTGAGCGCTGGCCACAATGAATATTGCGCTGTGACCATCAGCAGACAAGTGGGTATTAACCGGATTTATTCCATGTTGCTTCAAAGCACTGCATCCAACTGAAAGCACATCTTCAAAGTCTATCTTGGTTCCAATCGCTGAAAGTAAAGCGACTCGCTGAACAGTTAAGTCACCATCTGGCAACAGTTTTTTAGCCTTTGTTAGTATTTTTCCAAAGTGAGACATCGTACAGTCAAAATAGTAATAAGCTATTTTCCCGATTACATCATGATGCAGTAAACTGATATCCGGCAATGGTAGAAAATGTGAGTTCAGTTTATTTAGATTATTTTCCGTTAAAGTCACTGTTAAAACGCACACCCCCTCTTTACCAGAAATCACTTCAACCCTCGGCTTTTTCGGGCAATGACGACGACTAATAAAAGCCCCTGGATTATCAGGTTCGAAGGTACATTTAACCCGCAGGTCGATATTCTTTTGAGATAACTCCTCGATAGCTACAGGGTGTACGACTTCTTCCGACAATTCTGATAATTGGTTCGCAACTTCATAGCTCAATTGGCCGAGAGGGTTTACCTGGTCAGCACCAATTAATGATGGGTCTCCTGAGCTAAGAAAATGGGACTTGTGTATAATTGCCTGATCGGCTTCAGTAAAGGCTGCAATCTTACTTAGTGTGGTATCTCCATAACGTCGATCATTCTGATAATAGTCTTCAGAATCACAAGAGGTATACGCCGCAACAACCGGAAGCTCATTACTCAAATCCAGATCCCCTAAGTTACTACGAACCTGGCTATCCAGCGATTTGTGTGGATCACTCGGTGAACCAGCCAAATCTATAAACTTGGTTTTAACACCGTAACACTCTGCCTTCAACGCCGTATTAAAAGCACTATGAGCTTCGCCTATAGATGCTAGTCGACCTCGAATATGCCCCATATACTGGTGAGTAGGTAAGTTCTGTTCTCTGTCATTCATTGATAGATGATGTCGAATCCACTGACGTGTTCGAGACACACGCTCTAATATGAAATCATCAGCTTCTCTGCGAAGCATAGGGTCAGCAAATAGACTGTCATTGACGAATAACAGTCTCTGAATAACGCTATCAAGCTTGCCTTCCCATTCACTTCCCTCACACAAGGTATACTGGTACACCCCTGCTTCATTTGTGCTCTTATTTTCCAAAAGAGCATCTGTTATGCCCTTATATGCAGGCACCACTAAAATTCTGTTGTATCTATCTTTGGGTTCAGGCTTAAGAATGACGTTGTCCAAGACATCATCAAAAGCAGACATTGATGAACCACTCACTTTTTCCACAGTATGAGGCATACTCCCATCCTTTGTCTTTGTGGCAATCTAATCAACTCTAACAACATTAAATTATTTAGACAACTAAATATAATACATACAATGATACACTATAAAAAGTAGATAATTAGGCAGATAAAGGAGTAATCTTAGATATTAATCATTTTTAATTATTTTGATGTCTAATCTTTTTGTCTAACAAACTCACGGAGATGAAGAGGACTTGGGGCTCATACGACAAATCGACACCACCAACAAAAAGTGAGTCAACATTAAATAACTAAGGTAGCCATATATGCATTGTGTCGTGGCGCAGAAGAAAGACAGCTACTCCTTATCAAAGCTATCTACAACGATTGCTCCCATTGAGGCGGGCATAGAGATAATAATGACGCGTTTAATCGCAACGAATGGGTCGGAGAGCAGAGGGAATTTATTGATACACAGTAAGACCAAGATAACCACTAAAGCAGTGATCAGATAAGCGATAACTATACGGAGTACAAATACAAATTTACGATGGGCAATATTACGCTCAAAGACACTCTCAAAGGTATACAAAGTGAGAAATATTAGTGACAGAAAAAACAGCATTACTAAGTTTAGTAATGGTAGAGTTTCACCCAAACGCCAAGCTTCTTCTGAAAAAGAGATTGGGACGGCTAATGCAAACGCACCAACAAATATTTGACTTGCATCTTGGAAGTTAAAGCTATATTTCATGGCAGTCCTTATACTCAATTGAGTCCAGATGTCCAACTGAACGCTGTTACTCATCAATAAACTAGAGCAGTAAGCACAAGATAGTAAACTTCAGAAACACATGCCACACGAGCCCAAAAAGATAACGAGCCAACGACAAGTAGGCAGAATAACACTGACTTATTGAGATGAGGTCCCTACCGAATAAGAGACCTAGTATGTTTACCTAAGCAGCAGTTGACCGTTTTATTTGGCATTGATAAATTGTTCAGCATTTGCAAATAACCTATCACAAACCTTTTTTTGTTTGGCATATTCTGGAGTTCCTTCACTCATTGTATCCAGAAGGTCTTTCGCCTTGTTATATTCTGCCACCATAGCGGAAAATCGTTCTTCGAAGTTATTTTTCCGTATTCTTGTATTTAATTTTTTCATTGGTTTTCGCATGTTTACCTCACAGATCCCACAACTTTTTCTGTTCACGTTCCAGTAGGATGTCTTCGATTTTTTTTCTTATTTTATGAATACTTTCTTTGCGATCATCGTTGATGTTATCTTCAACATTGATGGTTTTTAATTTACGACCTGTTGGTTTTTTCAACGCCTAGTCTCCTTTGCACGATGAAATAGTAAAGTTTCCCAAGACCATACCCTGTGAATTTTTTATTTCACCCGTATTTTCGGACTCACAAAATGAAAAATTCAGATTAAAGAAGTTCGCATTTGCTTTGGGGAGAATATGACGTTGCAACACGTCGCTGTTGAGCTGATTTATGGTCGATGACCATGATTCTTTATTGTGATAAAGATAATATCTGATTTGGTACAATTAATTTCTTCTCTTTTGGTATTTTTTGCTCACGCAAAACATAATACCAATACACTTTTCTTCGATTCATTCTACTCCTTATTCAACATACAAAGGGAGATCTCACCATCACTAGGAAAAGAGCAAGATCTCGCTTAGGCTCTTAGAGAACAGTAACGTCAGCAGCTTGTGGGCCTTTACCGCCCTGCTCTACGTTGAAAGACACTTTTTGGCCTTCTGCAAGCGTTTTAAAGCCATCAGTGGCAATTGATCTAAAGTGAACAAATAGGTCGGCACCGCCGTTGTCTGGAGTGATAAATCCAAAACCTTTAGTTTCATTAAACCATTTTACTGAGCCAGTTGTTTTATTTGACATGAATATCTCGATAGATTGTTTAAATAAATAAGCGAGCTACTAAATAAGGAATGAAGAAAAAGGTATCGCAGAAAAGAGATGACGAATCAAATCGGAAGACAACTGAGAAAGTCTTGAACTAAATAAACTATTAATAGCTCACCATATGAGCTGACGAACACTATACACTATCTCGAAGCAATAGATATCTTTTTCTTAAAATTTTACCAAAACCCGCTAAAATAGCGTTGTCATTGTTAAAATTGACGTTTGCTCCCCTGACTAAGAAACCTGTATAAGAATTAGTTTAGACATGTCGTTTGCTCTTTTCTGGTGAACCCCAAGGTGAAAATGATCCCTCCAATAATAGCGACCCAATACGCCCAACTATGACCATAACTAGCACTAACGGCTAAAGCGGCAGCTCCCCCTGCCATTGATTGCTGTAAGAAACCACATAGGGCGATACTGTGGGCGCCATTGTGAGCCGAATTACTTGCTGCAAGAGACATACTATTTGGAAAAATCACTGCCTGACCAAAAATGATTAATAAATACAAAGACATATAACCACTAGTAAGGAACTTATTTGGTAATGATTCACTGAACAACCAGAGCGCCAGCATAAGTAGAGCGCCCGTTAAAATGATGTATGACCCTCGATTCATTAGTTGTTGACTACCGACAATGGTGACATTACGTTTGACATACAGAGATCCGAAGAAATAAGCCACACCAATCACAAGACCAAACAAACCAAACTCTTGGCTAGACAGGTGGAGGTCATGATCGAAAATAAATGGACTGACTTCTTGTAAAATCACAATCGAGGCAAAACCCAATCCACCTTGGGTACAAGGAATGAGGAACCCCCGATCCTTTACTATCTGTATGTAACTGTTGCTGGTTTTTGATTTCTGCTGATCACTTTGGGCCGGTCCTTGAAGTTGCAACTTAGTGATGGCGAGCAAAGACAAAGTAGCTATGGATGACAAAATCAAAAAACCGATACGCCAATCGCTGTATTGGGTGAGCATTGACCCAATAAACTGGCCGATACCCAACGCTGCAATAAATGACATCGATAATAAAGACAATTTTTTCGTGAGCGCATCACCATTCCAGTTATCTCTCACGATAATTCGAGCAATGATCGCAGCGCCGCCAGCTCCTGCCCCTTGTATCACCCTAGCAATCAGTAAACATGCGAGAGACTGGGTAAAATAAAGAACGATACTGGCGGTAATAAACACAACTAAGGCCATTGAAAGAGAAGATTTCCGACCGTACTTTTCTGCAGCATGCCCCCAGTAAATCACAGGCAGCGCGGCGCCAATCACAAAAAGAGAAATGGACAACTCTGCTAAGTGACGGCTGATGGCTAATTCACCAGCGACTTGGGGTAAGGCAGGCAAATAAAGGGTTGTAGCCATCTGTGCCATTAACACTAATACACAAGAAAACAGCATGACGAATCGGTTGCTTTGACTACACATATAATTCCCTATATTTTTGCGAGTGCTGATTCAGTACCAATAAAAGTTCAATTTTTTAATTATCAATCCATTAGTAGTAAATATTATATAATTATTAATTTATATCAGTGACTAAAGTAGAATTTAATGATTTATCAATTGACTTGATTACCATAATTTTTTGTATATCAAAACATCATTAATACACAAAAAAATACCACTAAGAACAACTCCTAACATGAATATCTCATTAAATAAATGGCGATCGTAATGAGTGAAGTAAGGCAAATAACGGCATGATTCCTTCTAAGTTCGAAATGTTTACTTTACCTTCTTAATTTTCACTCCATACCAATAGACAGGCCAATACTTCCGGAACCAATGTTATTAATAATTGCCGCAATCAATACCAAGCCTAAACTCCCAACTAATACTGGAGTTATTAAGAAATCAAACCCAATTGTGGTTTGGCCTGACAATATAATCACTAGTGGGTTTGCTCCAGCAGGTGGGTGAACAACGCGAAAGAGTTGCATTAGCATAATGGCGGCACCGACTGCCAGTGCGGCTATATATAGAGAGTCCCCAAAACTATGTAAGAAAACTAAGCCTATAGACGCAGTCACCAAATGCCCTATTACTACATTACGTGGCTGCGCAAGCGGTGATGCGGGAGCTGCAAATAGAAGAACACAACTAGCACCGAACGGAGCCATTATCAAAGGTAATTCACTAATCTGACTTAGATAACCAAGAACCAATATACTAAGCGTTCCTCCTATTAGACCTTTTATTAACTGTTCAGCTGAAGCTTTAGGGGGTAGAGCCCCGCCTCCATTAAGTTTTGCCATTTTACGACTCCTTACAAGTGTACTTAGATTAACGATAATTAATGTGGTAAGATTCATAGAGGTGTACAGATCTGTACACCCACGTAAAGCATCTTATATACTACTGGCATGATCATCAAATACTTTTTATTAGAATTTATTATGACCAATAAAAAAGAATACATTCTAGATATTGCTGAAGAGTTGTTCGGAGCACGGGGATACACCGCTGTTGGCGTCGATATGATCCGAGATAAGGCGGAGGTCTCCAAAACATCCATGTACAAACATTTTGGTTCAAAAAATAAACTTATTGAGGCTGTGTTGATAAGACGACATCATCGCTTTATAAGAGAACTAACCGCTGTGGTATCTTCTGAAAGAAATCAAGAGAGCCGGATGAATGCCATCTTGGACTGGCACTTCTCTTGGTTTCAGTCAGTGAGTTTCAAAGGATGTATGTTTATGCACGCCTTAGCTGAATTCAAAGATAGCGATGATTCATTAGCTCAACATGCAACACAACATAAAGAATGGCTAAAATCTCTGATAGCTAGTACATTTGAGCCAGATACAAAAGAGCTGGAGGAAAAATCCGAGGCTATTATGACCTTTCTAGAAGGTATGATTATTCGGGCAGAGTTTAGTGGGTTAGGTGGTTACGAAGAGGTATATCGTTTAGGCGCCAGAGCGTTATCTCTCATGACCTTTTCGTCTGATAAGTAGGTGTCATAAAAAAGTACACGATTATATTTGCAAGTGCTGAAATAACCGCTTCTCTCGGACTTTAACAACAACTAAAACACTCAAGTCAAATTAAGATGGCTAGCTTTTAAGCCTTCGCTGCCTGTATGTAAGACAGCGAAGGCATAAAGCTTAAATGTCTTTAAGGTACTTGCTGATACCTTCTTTAATCTCTCCCTCCAAATGACCAAGGAAGTGGCCGATTTTTTCCTTTTCTAACTCTTTAATAACGTCGAGATTAGGTTTAAATAGGGTGCCATCAAAGTATTTAGCTTCGCTTCCATCCCCATCTGGAGAGCAATGATCCACATCGATAGATTCACGCCATCTTTGGGCATGGGTTCTCCATTCTTCAGTATTAACGAGCTCAGGCTGAGTAAACCAGACATTCCAAGTCAGCACATTACCCATTTGCAGCATATTGCCTGAGCCTAAATTAAACACATCCATGATCAGCTTATTAAACTCATCAACCACTGGATAACCCGTCCTTAAAGGCGCTCCGATTTCTACACCCAAATGCCCGACACTCCACGCCTGTGGATGTTTAGCAAAATCAGGAATATCAAAATCGCTACTTTCACCTTTAAGAAGTGGGAATATCGGCTGGTCCGCTTGCCCCACTTTATGGGTATAAACAACAATCGCGCTCGATTTTCGAAAAGGAAAAGGTTGTTTACTCTTTTCAAAGTGAGACCATAACAACTTAACAATGGGGTTTTGCAATGCACTCGGGCTAAACCAAATTTTGCCCACCACACTCATATCCGCTGCCAGCCCACGATCGGTTTCATTCACCCAGCCTCGCTGACCTGTCACTGTGACTTCAACATTCATGGTCCCTAGTGAGGGGGAGTAGACCCCTTGCTGAGGACAGATAATCGAATATACTCTCCCTTTATCTGTGTATCCGAGTCTTGAAATATCGGGGGCAAACATCTGAAAGCAGCGTTTTGGGTTTTCGCTGCCTTTTTCGGTTTCCCAACTGAACTCTGGCCACTTCACCGCTTGCTGACGCTGAAGCAAGTCAATATTCGCCATATTGTCTAGCATTGGCAATGAGGTTAGGTTTGGATTAGGGTACGAAAATTCAGGGTTTGACTCTTCAAAACCTCCCTGCCAACCCGGTACAACACCAATATCTTTTTGAATGCCCATAAGCACTATCTTCCTTTTCAGTTAATTCAGCTCTAGCTTCAACAACCAAGAAAAACTTTGACTTCATCAAATAAAGATTCATTAACCTGAGCTGCGGATAAAATTTGGACTCGAGCCTCAATCGTGATCAGAAGGCTTGATAAGCACGGACCATATTAAGGGCCTTGGAATAGTTAACTTAGAAGCTATATTGACTGGCGTCGATGCACGCCAATTGCTTTTTACCCAAAACAGCCCGTAGTTCACTGAATTAGGATTCAGGGAACGTGTAAATTATCAGTGGGAGAACTGGCGGCAGCTATTGCATTAGCTATCAAGACGGCAGAAGTTGCCCAATTCATATTTTGTCTAACTTTTGTACAGGTTATGCTTTGTATCAAGTGGAGAAAACGAACGAATGCGCCCACTTTCCTCAAATCCATACTTTGCAAATGGTACGCTAACTTTATGGCTACACGCCTGACAATCAACCCAGTCAACGTCAATAGTAAATTCAAATTCGTAAATACTTTCAGTTAATCCATCAAGCAACTTACCACTCGTTACAAATGAGTTTGTAAAACTTGAAGCAGGAAAATTAATCTTACATTGCGTAGCAGTACCTGCTTTTATTAACATTGATGGCCCTTCGCCAATTTCCACTCTCTGTGCAGGAGAGAAGCGAGCTTGGTCACTTTGCACGAACCAGCCGGAAATCGAAGTTACCAAAATATCTTTTGAGCCGCTATTAACTATGGCAAAGCGCGGGCTATTGAATTCTCCATTATTATTAATTCTAACAAGATGGAGGGCGTGGTTAACCCTCAAGTGAACCCAATAAAACGTAAATGAGCTTAAACCGAACGCTAGTGCAGAAAAAATGAGTGATACATATTCCATTTTGAGTCCTAAAGTTTTATTAGACGTTTATTTCTCTGGCTGCCATACCGACCAGAAACGTCTAATTCTCTGAGTATTCATAGAAAACCATTCACTAGTGACCGCAATAGTTGCTAAAAACAAGCCTTATCGACTCAAAGTACTATACTCCATGAGCGCAGTTGTGTAGAAACAAAAAAGCCGTGAAAGTACACGGCTAATGATTGGCTTGTTTTTTAAATTCTTCGTACGCTTTCAAAGTATCGAAGTTAACTGAAAATACGCTCAACTTGGCTAGTCTGTCGGCATTTTCTAGAAACTCAGCGTCTATAACCTGTTTTTGACTCTTCAATAGGTCGTTTTCTCGTAAAGACAGATAAATATCCAACGGCTCTCTATTTCCGGTGTTGATATAAACGAGAAAAGATTGATACAAATACTCCTTGTCAGCGTCTGCTATGCACTGCTGAAAAGCTCGGTGTTTTAGCGTTAGCAGCATCGTTTTAATAACTGGTTCAGACTGACTTTCCAGCCACTTGTCACGCATATCACCACTTATTGGCTGAATGGCTGAACACTCTGAGAACTTGGCGTTTAAGGCGTCGTAAGAAGTTTGCACATCGGCAAACGCGCTGGTAGACAATAAAAGTAAACTCGTAGCGAGTCGCATCATATACACACTTCCAAAAGTCTTGCTCTTTGCCTCTTGAGGTTAATCTCGCTTTATCAGCGATACGATTAACGAGTTCTTTTGTTACAAAGTGGCTGCTTGCCATCGCTTGCCCGAACTTTTCCCAATCATGCTCATAAATGGTTTGCAGTCTTTTACCCGCACTCATTCGTCCAGAGAAAATTTGTATAAATTGCGATGATGCAACCGATGTCGCCAACAAATTACCGAGTGCTACTTTTGATTCGATTTCATTCAAATGATTCTGCATATTGCGAGTGATGACCATGTCATCAATTTTGCAATAAGACAAAACACCCATTGTCATATCTCCTGATAAAGAGGAGTTATTGTATATAAAAATTAATCACTTAGAATTGCAGTTTTAATTTTTACGATGAAAGTCAAATTATAAAACTCTCTTAGTTACATCTTTATTTATCAAAGGCCAGTTAATTCTTGATTCTTGGCCTGAATAAGCGCGGTTAAAAATTCAGTCACAGCTCTTATTCTTGTAGAGTGAATAAGGTCGGAATGCACTGCTGACCAAATAGGTTGGTCGCAGCCAACGTCTTTTTGTACGCAGACTAAGCCTTTTTTCTGGCCAATAAAGTGAGGAATAATCGCCATACCTATTCCAGCTTGAACTGCGCTGACTTGCGCAGACATATTGGTTGTCGTCAGTCGGCAAGGTTTGCCACGCAACGTTCTAGCGAGCCACTTTGCAGCCGGAAGCTGCTGATTGTCTTCAGGCCAACCAATAAAGTCATCTTGCTCAAATAGACCAGAGCTTTCACACCTTGGCCTACTCTGCAAATAGCGCTCTGAGGCATAAAGGCCAAACCCAAGATGACCGATACGGCGAATACTGATATTGCCATTGTCTGGCCGAACCATTCGTATCGCGAGATCGGCGTCGCGTTTATGCAAATTCACCACAGAGACACTGGTAACTATTTCAAGGGTTAAATTAGGGTGAGCGTCAATAAAATCAGGCAGTGCTGGAATAATAAGCTCGTCGGCAAGTCCCTGCGCCGTTGCCAGCCTAACATGCCCGCTCACCCTAGTCTCTTTGCCTTTCGCTGCTGCACTGAAGGCAAATCCTGCCTGCTCTAACATTTCTGCTTGCGAGATCAGATCAGCACCATCATCGGTTAAACGATAGCCAAGTTGTGAGCGAGTAAATAGCCGTACCTGCAAGGCATTTTCCAGCCTTTCCAATCGGCGCGAAGTGGTGGCAATGCCAGTACCAAGCAGCTTTGACGCTCCGCTCAATGTACCTGTTCGGGCGATAGCCAAAAACACTCTTGCGTCATCCCAATGTAACTGATTTCCGATATCGGAAATCTGATTGCCACTTTTAAGCATATTCATCTCCATTTTTAGAAATCATACTAGAAAGACTTTCACCAACAAAGCAGGATAAAAATGAAAACACGTAAGTTAGGCAAAGAGTTAGAAGTATCCACCATTGGTTTAGGCTGCATGGGCATGAGTGAGTTTTACGGGCCTCGTGATGACAAAGAATCGATGCAAGTCCTACACAAAGCCGTGGAATTAGGCTGCACCTTACTTGATACCGCAGATACTTATGGTAACCATCACAACGAAGAGCTGATTGGACAGTTTCTACAACAAACGTCAGCGCCCGTTAAGGTTGCGACCAAATGCGGAATTGTTAGACGCCCGGGCGAGTACCAAAGAAGCATAGATAATAGCCCAAGCTATATTCGAACCTCATGTGAGCACTCACTTCGGCGTCTTGGCATTGAATGTATCGACTTATATTACATTCACCGTCTTGATCCAAACGCCTGCATAGAAACAACCATGCAAACTCTCTCTGAACTTGTAAAAGAAGGTAAGATCGCAAACATAGGTTTATCGGAAGTCAGCGCTGCCACGTTAAAAAAAGCGCACGCAGTGCATCCTGTAAGCGCAGTGCAAACCGAATATTCTTTGTGGACTCGGGATGTCGAAAGAGACGTTCTGCCAACATGTAAAGAATTAGGTATTGGCTTTGTGCCCTATTCACCACTCGGACGCGGCTTTTTAACTGGGCGCTTCGATAAAGAGGCCAACTTTGATAAAAACGATGCTCGCCAAGGTCTGCCCAGATTCTCTGCCGATAACCTAGAAGCAAACCGTCCTTTATCGTCTGCTGTCGAGCAAATCGCGCGTCGTCAGTCCTGCTCGCCTGCTCAAGTGGCATTGGCATGGCTTCTAGCACAAGGTGACCATATAGTTCCCATTCCAGGCACAAAAAAAATCCATCACCTTGTCGATAACTTCGGCGCGGCATCAATAAACTTACCTGCTGAAGAGTTGGTCTATTTGGAAACCATACTTAAGGAATTTGAACCTGCAGGTGAGCGTTACACCGCCGAGGGAATGAAAGGGGTAAATGCGTAACTCCAAAGATATTGCAGCGCAATTGTTAAAAAATATGAGCCATCTCAATACGAAATGGCTCACGTTGCTAAGCTATGGTATTTATGATTATACAGCCGTCTTAGCCAATGCCAGTCTAAAAACAGCTCACTGGGTTAAAGTAACACTTCCAATAAAAGCCACCGTCATCATTATCAGCCAGCGCGCTGGGAGAAGAAAAGGCCAATAGTGCTAATCCTGTTAGCCCTAATAATCGTATTTTTGTCATATCAAAACCTCAAAATTTAATGAAAATTTAACAAAAATGAAATAATTCGGGCGAATTTTATACATTGTTTATATGAAATCAAGCGGATTTAGTCAGTTCTCGAACTAGTCTCTTGATCCTATCTTTTACCATTACCACATCGCGAGGTTTCTAAATACCAGACCAGAGACAAAGAATATTTTAGATAAGACGATCCTCAGCTCTGTTTGTACGTAAAACTTTTGTAACTAACTGCATCGGAAGTAGAAATGGAGCGAATCAATCTAGTTTGGCTCAAAAGAGATCTACGTCTAACCGACCACCAGCCGCTTAATCGAGCATTAAACAGCGGAACAAAGACGCTCATACTCTACATTTTTGAACCTGAGCTTTTGGAGGATAAGCATTACTCTGAAAGGCATTGGCGTTTCGTCTGGCAGTCACTTCAAGATATCAATCAAACACTGAATACACACGGCCATCGCATTACCATTATGCAAGGAGAAGCTCTGGCGTGTTTTGAATCTATCGCTGAGGATTACTGTATTGATCACGTATTTTCTCACCAAGAAATTGGCCTTAAAAAAACGTTCGAACGTGATATCAAGCTGGCTAACTGGTTTAAGTCACACCAAATTGAATGGGTTGAAAGTCAGCAAGGCGCTGTGGTTCGCGGTGCCAAAAACAGAGAAAAATGGGATGCTAAGTGGAATAGCACCATGAGAGCCCCAATCGAGCCTATATCTATCACCGCGAGCTCCCCTATTTTGAATTACCAGTGTAAAGATAAGTTTATTTTTACACTGCCTAGTTCATGGCAAAGGGAGGCCGAACCCTTTCAGCATGGTGGAAGCCGATATGCTCATCAAGTACTGAGCAGCTTTTTTAATCACCGCGGCAAAGATTACTTTAAAAATCTCTCCAGCCCCTTGAGTGCGCAGCACGCCTGCTCTCGCCTATCACCCTACCTTGCATGGGGCAATGTATCTTTACGAGAGGTGTATCAGGCACTGCTTGCACATTGGAACAATCCAGGTTGGCGCCGCAGTCTCAGCGCACTCAGCTCTCGGCTACATTGGCACTGTCACTTTATACAAAAGTTTGAGTCAGAGAGTGAAATGGAACACAGGTGCATTAACCATGCGTATGAAGCATTGATAGAGCAAAGTCCAAACGATAAGCGTTTACTTGAAGCGTGGAAAAGCGGGAATACAGGGTTACCCATGGTCGATGCGTGCATGCGCAGCGTCACCCAAACAGGCTACCTCAACTTTCGTATGCGTTCCATGTTAGTGAGTGTGTTAACCCACCATTTCCATTGTGATTGGCGCTTGGGTGTCGCGCATTTAGCTCAGCAGTTTCTCGACTTCGAACCAGGTATTCATTATGCACAGTTTCAGATGCAAGCTGGGGTAACTGGCATCAATACCATACGAATATACAACCCTACCAAACAGGCCCAAGAGCAGGATCCCACCGGGGAATTTATTCGCCAATGGATCCCAGAATTACAGCATGTACCAACACCTTTGTTGTTTGAGCCATGGAAATTAGCACCACTTGAAGCCACCATGTATCAGTTACCTGCAGATAGCCCTTACCTCAATCCTGTCATTGATTTAAAAGCAGAAGCACAAAACGCTAGGCAACGCCTTTGGTCATGGCGAAGTAGACATGATGTTAAAGCCGAAGGCAAACGTATTCTAGCTAGACATGTTAGAGTCGATCGTTGAATCAGCGGTCAAAATCGCTCAGGCCAAATGCATCCCAAGACGAAGGATCACCTTCTTTGGTCAATGGATGCAGCTTTTGATCTGGCTTGGCGTAGCTCAAACGCCCTATTCTCTGGGTCATATGATAGCTATCTAAACCTGATATGGTGACCAGATCGAGCGCTTCTATATCAACATAACCATCTGGCATTACCGCGCTATCTGACACGAGAACATCTTGTATCTCACCAATCACCATCTCTGTTCCATTAACCGCCAGAGTTTGATGGTCAACCAGCCTCATCGCTAATTTCAACGGGCTTTCCATCACAAATGGCGCATTAAAGTCATTAACGTAGTAAGGAGTAAGGTTCGCTTTTTCAAATTCAGATTCAAGCTTACTGTATCGCGCTGATGTTTGGTGAGCCGCTGCGAGAAACTCGTGTGTCACCGCGTTGATGGTATAACACTCGGTAGCCAAAATATTTTCTAATGTATGACGCTCAACGCTACTTGGCCTGATAATGAGCCCCATCAAAGGAGGGGTCGCGCCAAGGTGAAACGCAGAGCTGACAATAGCGAGGTTCTCATTGCCATCACTATCGCGTGTACCAATTAAATTCGCACTTTTAAATCCAGATAAGCTATTGATAAAACGAGCTCGATTCCTAGGTTCCATCATGGCAATGCTATGTGCATCGTAGTTCATTAAGTACTTCCTTTACTGTTTGTCCCCTTGGGTGGGATTAGTGGTGCATTGACTATCACAGCGTGATGTACCAGTAAACAGATACGAAATGCGATAACGGTTGTTAGCGAAATACAAATAAAGCCTATCGGCTATTGGTTTGATCAAGCGCCACCTTAAAGGAGCATACATCCAGCCTCGGCCCAGAATATCCCATGCTCGATACGCGGCATCCAAACCAAGCCAGAGCCTCCCACTATCATCTACCGCATGGAGTATTTTATTGGCAGCCACAGGGTCAATGTCTGGGTATTTGCTAAAAGCCTCACTATAAATATCGATAGTCGTAATATCGCCATGACTATCTTTAGCTCGAATAGCACGCATTTCTTTAGCGCAAAGCGGGCACGTCCCGTCGTAAAATAGTGTTAATTTGCTCATGATTCTATTTTTCCTATTGTCCGACTACCTTTACGCAGACTGAAACATCTCGATCAGTACACTACCCCACAAATAGCCAAATAATGGCTCTTTTTCTAACACTAGCCTATGTCCACCTATACTGTAAATACAAGCAAAATAAGCCTGATAGTGAAGACAATTCCCAATGACAAAGCTCACCACACATGTACTTGATACTATGAAAGGCCGCCCTGCAGCTGGTATTAGGATCGAGATATATCGCCAAGACAGCCAATGCTGGACAAAGATTGATACTGTGGTAACCAATCAAGATGGCCGAACGGACGAAGCCTTGCTGCAAGGAAATGAATACAAGACTGGGAAATATCAGCTAATTTTTTATGTTGGGGAATATTTTGCGCAAAACGAAGATCCGAACTTTCTTGACGATATCGTTATTCGATTTGGGCTAAGTGATCCAACATCACATATGCACGTTCCCCTGCTGGTCTCCCCTTATAGTTTTTCTTCTTATCGAGGGAGTTAAATTAGGTTTTGTTTATTAATTGTTAGATTTATTTTGCTAATACATTGATCTATAAGATACTCTATGCATTAGTTTATGACCACTAACAGAACTGTTTGATGAAACGAATCCACTGACGCACCTCACTTTACATCGACTATCAATCTTTTTTACCATTGTGCTAAGGAGCAAACATGCAAAACAAGCAGGTTCATTTTGTCGATCGTGACGGTTTTAGATTAAAAATCATCGAACAGGGGCAAGGTCTAAATTTACTCATCATAGGCAGCGCAGACTATTACCAGCGCACTATGCCCGATATGATTTACGACCATTTTCGCTGCATTTTCATTGATCACAGAGGGTTCGCCGAGTGTAATCGGGATGTTACCCATGATGATGCATCGCTTGAGAAGATATCATCAGATACCGAAGCAATTTTGCGAAATCTGGGCGTCGAAACAAGCTGGGTGCTGGGTCATTCCGGTCACGCCTATATGGCATTGGATTTTTGTCATCGTTACCCTAACAAAGTACTGGGCTGTGCTATCGTCGGCGCGGCGCCTAGCCTTTCTGAAGAGATGCAGACACTGCAAATGGAACATTGGCAAAACAATGCAAGCCCCAGCCGTAAATCTGTTTTCGAAAAGAACTTCCCACAACTCGAGAAAGATATCAAGCAAGAGCCAAAGCGTAAATTTGCTCATCTATGCTTCAGGCTAGGTGCAATGCGATGGTTTGATGTCAGCTATGATGAACGACCTCTGTGGCATGAGGTCAAAATGCAAACTCAGATCCTCGACATCTTGTGGGGTTACGTATTTTCCAGCGTTGAAATAGGCCAATACGCCCAATCCTTAAAAATTCCCATTTTAATTTTGGGAGGAGAGCAAGACTACAGCATTGCACCAATATCGTCATGGTCAAGGATTGAGCCAAGTTTTAAGAACGCCCAGATTAAAACGATTGCACATTGCGGGCATACGCCCATGCTAGAGCAACCAGAGGCGTTTACCCATTCAATGATCGAATTCGTCTCTAGATAAACACCCGCTCCCAATAGCCTCGCCTAATGGTGTGGCTTACCTGCGGTCAGATTGTATTCCAGTGCAGGAGAGAGCAGTTTTGGCTTGGACAGCTGATGATCTCGGCTTTCTCTGAGAGTGACAAAATCTTGTTGTGTCGTGTGCTCACTCATCATAACATTTTCGTGTTTTTCTTCACCGATAGTTGTCTTGTAGACCAACTCATTCTCTATATTCGGATAATTGTGGCAGAGATATACCGCCGTCGAGTCTTTTAGCGCATAGAGTTTGGAAAGGGACTCATACATTTGCTCTGCGCTGCCTCCAGGAAAATCTGTTCTACCTGTTCCATGGTGAAACAGCGAATCACCTACAAAAATAGCATCGCCGATCTTAAATGTCAGATCAGATGCAGTATGCCCCGGAGTTTCAATCACTTCCAAATGTGAATGACCAAAGTCTAAGTGCTCATCTTCCATCAGAAAATGCTCGAAGTGATAGAGCTCGGATAAACAAAGCTCGTCTTTCCAACTTGCATATACCTCTTTGACATGATCAGAAATATAGATGGGAGCTCTAAAGACTTTACTGAGATGAAAACAACCAGACAAGTGATCAGCATGGATGTGCGTTTCTAAAATCGCCGTTACGTGAAGGTGGTGTTGTTCTACGTATTCAACGATACTTTGTGTAGATTCAAAACTAATTTTGCCATGGTCTTCATCGTAATCGGCTACAGGGTCAATAATAATTGATTCGTTGGTATCAGAATCGGCCACGACATAACTGATACTACCGGAATCAGAATGGAAAAAATGCTGGATAACCTGACTGGTCATTAATGCCTCCTTTGCGTTCAAATTTTGAACAAGGTAATTATTATTTTAGTCAACAAGGCATTCTCATAAGCGAGACGGACTATGATATTGTATTTTTTTGAGTATTAATTATTGTGGTAACAACAGCTTGAACCCCTCGTGGGTTGCTTTAAATGCCGATATGTAGGATTCATTGAGAGGCATGCTTGCATCTTCTCTTTGACTCCCTAGTTCATCATCGGCAAGAAGGGATACCAAACTGGCTAAATCATCTAAGTTGGCACTGCGATAGATAAGGTTCATTGGAACTTCCTTGTAAACATCCATAAAAACATATAAAAATAATGGCTTTCCTTATAATGTATGGAATTTAATGATCGTCTCCAGCATAAATCCACATAGGCTCAGTTTTCCCAGCTCGTTCAAAACCAAGAGCCTTGTAAAACTCAACCGCTTCAATATCTGAGGTTAACATTTGCTGGTGAAAACTCTGATACTTGGTTTGCATGACTTGCATTATCTTTTCGCCCAACACCCAGCCCCTGATAATTTGGGTGAACGAGTAAATGAGGATAATACACAACAAGAGAACCATCGGATATTGCGTTACCCAGCCCTATCAACTCATTATTTACCCTTGCGGTAACTAAAGTGTCTGAATTCAATAATGCCGGTATCAGCTTGTCGGGGCATTGTGCTGAAGACCACCCATTCTCTCGATACAAACTTACGACTTCAGACTCTTGTATTTCTTTACTGATTTGAACGTAAACTTCCATATATCCTCTATCAAAAAACTGACACAAATAATATTTTTATTAAAAATATCATGACTTTAGAGTTTAATATAGAAATAACGTGATATGGACAGTAGAAAAAGGCAGTGTAATCTGAAATTAAACTGCCTTAGACAAAAAGATGCCTTACTCACATTTTAAAGAAGCTGCTCAAACGTTTGAGCTCTTCGCCAACTCTGGCAAGGTTGCGACTGGATTCGGAAGTTTGATCAGAGGCACTAGAGGTCTGATCTGCAACATCACTAATCGTATTCATACGTTGACTGACATCTTCCGCGACCTCTCCCTGCTCGTTAACCGCCTGAGCAATTTGAGCGTTCATTTCGGTAATCGTGCTTACTTCGTTTGAAATCGATGACAAAGACTCTTTGACCTTTTCTGTTTGCTCTACCATACCGTCGACCTGCTTCTTACTTTTCACCATTTCTGCAACCGCGGATTCGGCGCCAGATTTGAGCACTTCTATCATTTTCTCGATTTCGACCGTAGATTCTTGGGTTTTTTGGGCAAGAGAGCGCACTTCATCAGCAACCACCGCAAAGCCTCGACCATGCTCGCCAGCGCGAGCCGCTTCAATCGCAGCGTTTAAAGCCAACAAATTGGTTTGATCAGAAATATTTTTAATCACGTCCAAAATAGTCGCTATATTTTCGCTGTCCCCTTTTACTCGCTGAATTACCTCTTGAGACTGCCCTATGGCTACAGCAAGTTGATTCATTCCATCAACGGTTGTACTGATAAGCTCATTACCTTTTACGGTTTGAGAATTTGCTAAATTCGCTGCATCTGACGTGGTATTGGCTTTTTGTGCAACTTCATGAGCTGACGAGCTCATCTGAGTCATTGCAGTGGCAACCTGATCAATATCTTGCTTCTGCTGCCCGACACCTTCACTCGTTTTGGTTGTCAGGGACGATAGATCCTCTGATGAGTTGGCAATACTTTCAATATTGGTCGACAAGTTGCCAATCATATCTCGAAGCTGTTCTGTCATGGTCGCGATCGCACACAGTAGTTCACCAATCTCATCGTTTCGATTGACTTCAATGACAACGCCAAGATCGCCAGAAGCAATGCGCTGACTGGCTTCTACAGCACTTTTAAGGGGTGGTACGGTTAATCTCGTCATTAGCATAGAAATCCCCACCCCAAGAAGAATGGCGACCAATGCAATCAACAGGTTGGTCACACCCAAATTCTCTTCAAAGTCTTTGAGCATCGCCTTACCAATCTTACGTGCTTCAGAGGTCAAGTTTTCGACATCTCTAGCTTCAGTTAACATAAGTTTATTAGTTTCAACACTTTGCTTGTTAACGGAAAGATAGTTATCAAAAGCCTGTTGATACAGCAGTATTGCACTTTCTAACTCTTTAAGCTTTGGGGTATCCTCAGGGAAGCTTTTCATCAATAAATACATATCCGATAAGGTGTCACGAACATTCTTTATTGATTGCTCATCGCCAGACAAAATGAAGTTTTTCTCAGCTCGCCTTGCTTCTAACATCCATTTGATCATTCGATTTGCATCATCAGCGATTTTAATTGAGGTCAAAATTTCTTCAGGTGGCGCATTAAATTCAAAAAGTTGTTCGACTTCCTGCTTTTCGATAATACGAATGTTGGCCACGATTTCATCGACCTGTCTTGCGTACTTACGCATATCTTCACCAGCTTTGGCTTGCTGCCTTCTCTGAGATACATATTGATCCAAAGCAGCTTGGTATGCATTTAAAGAGTCAACCACCTCATTAAGCAAATCTTTAACCTTGGCTTCGCTAACTCTGCCCTGTAAAACACCTGCTAGAGCATTGCTCTTGGAAATAAGATCTTTAATTTCTCCAGCATAAGCTTCGTCATTACGCAAGGCGAGATTTTTTTCAGCAATGCGAATTTCACCAGTGTATTTGACGATTCGATTAAAATCATCGGCGATCTCTACTTCACTATTGAAGCGAGACATTCCCATCATGCCATTTAAGGTTACAACCGCTGTCATAATAACCAGTAAGCCAAAGGCACCAGATAGCTTAAAACCCATTTTTAGATTATATAAAAACTGCATTTGCACTCACCGATTGGATTGAAATGATAGTTATAGAGCGATACTTAGTAAGCCTAGGATCTACCCACGACAATTCAAATGGTTTTATTCACATAAGTTGTGAAAGTACTTCGATGATAATGGTAGGAAACGGATGTGAGATAGATAGTTCCGTGGGTAACGGGAGAGACAGCTATCTGGCTCCTCATGGTGAAAGTGATACGAGAAGGATGTTATGGCTCAATGGCAAAGCCATCATTGTCTGGGTCATGATTCCAGACGTATTCCGTCAGATGCGCGATTTTTTCTGCATGCTCACGACCATACAAGTGCTCTAATATAGCAAGAGACATATCGGTTCCAGCGGAGACACCGGAGGAAGTATAAATATTGCCTGATTTAACCCAGCGTGCTTTCTTATGCCAATTTGTTGAAGCACTGAAACCTTGTACCCAGTCAAAGGCAATTTTGTTTGTCGTCGCGCAGTGATTGGACAAAACACCGGCTTGAGCCAGTATCGCGGCACCTGTGCAAACTGATACAACATAAGTTGCTCGCTCACTCTGAGCTTGGACCCAGTCAATCAGTTCCTTGTTATTGACTTCTTGTCTTGACCCTAACCCGCCAGGAACCATCAAAATATCGCACGTTTCAAAGTCACTAAAACAGTAATCGCAGACGCTCTTAGGCCCTGCGCTACTTGCGACAGCACCACCAGTCTGGGAAACGAATTTGAGCTCAAGGTTTTGGTTAATGAAGCGAGACATACCAAACATTTCCAAAGGACCAAAAACATCCAGTAGTTCAAAATCAGGATATAGAAGCGTTGCAACGATAAGCTTTTTTGAAGTACTAGTTACATCTTTGCATGAAGTAAGTTTACTTGCTTCTGTCTGATTACTCATTGCAGTAATCTCCTTGATATGAGGGTTCTGAGAGGAAAAGCGCCCCTTTCTATTTTACTTACACAAACATGCCTGAACAAATATCGGGCTTTTACAGCCAATACTTAGGCTTAGCAAAACAAAAAGGGGCCGCTGTTTTTAGATAGGTAGTGAGATCAGCTCAACGCCAAGAACGCCGCTAACTCCCATCACAACTAATAAGGACACTTTAAATACGGTTTTTGACCAAGGAATATAGTTATCCTCATCAACTTTTTTAAAGGTTACTTTCATCCACGAAAAGCAAGCGATCGCAGTAACTGCCAAGTACTCATAACCCGCTTCACCTAACACAAATAACGCGAATGATATCGCAGCAAAGGCCACAACATAAGCTTTCATGTGACGATGAGCTTTGCTAATTCCTTCTTTAACTGGCAACACCGGAATACCAGCATCTCGGTAGTCTTGCATGCGGAACATAGCAATGGCATAAGAGTGAGGCATTTGCCACAAGCAAAACATAGCAAAGAGCAGAACAGCCTCCGTACTTATGTAATTAGTCACCGCTAAGTAACCAACAAGTGGTGGGACAGCACCAGAGATGCTGCCAACCAAGGTACCGTATACAGAAGTGCGCTTGTACCACATAGTGTAGAAGAAAACGTAAAATACGTAGCCAAGTAAAACCACTACTGCAGAGAGAGGGTTAGCCATCTGAAATAAAATGGCCGTTCCAACGAGTAATAAGACGAGAGAGTAAATAAAAGCAACATCAATATTAATGTTTCCTTTGGCAAGCTCCCGATTTTGTGTGCGCTTCATTTTCTGATCGATATCTCGATCGAAAATGTTGTTTACCACACAACCCGATGCAATCACTAGCCCTACCCCAGCAAGGGTTGCCAATAATAGAGCTACACTGACGTTCTCTGTTTTTGCGGCAAGGAAGAACCCCGCCGCAACAGATATCAGGTTGCCGAAAATGATGCCTGGTTTAGTAATAGACAAATAACTTTTCAGCATGCTCCGACCTACAACTTCATGTTCACGGTCATGTTGTAGATGATCCACACAGAACCTGCGATTAAGATCAGTACAACAATGGCGGTAAACATTAGCGATACAAAGTTCCACTGCCCATCTTCAGTTTTGACTTCCATATGCAAGAAGTACTTAAAGTGGACGAAAATCTGCACAATCGCACAACCAAACAATAAGACATAAGTTGCCGTATCAGGAAGTGATTGAGACCAGACAAAATAGAAAGGTATGACTGTCAAGATTAAAGAAGCAATAAAGCCTTTAACATAATCTGAAGCACCTGTTTCCAAATGTTGAGCCATTACATTACCCCCAGCAAGTAAACGATAGTGAAAACACAAATCCATACAATATCGAGGAAGTGCCAGAACAGGCTTAAGCAGTTAAAGCGCATCGCCATGTTATCGTTAAGTCCCTTGGTTGAAAGCTGGTGATAGCACACTGCTAGCCAGATAAGACCAAAGGTTACGTGAAGACCGTGAGTACCCACTAGAGTGAAGAAAGCGGACAAGAAAGCGCTCTTCTCTGGGCCATGGCCTGCGGCGATTAGATGATGAAATTCGTAAATTTCCATGCCAATAAAGCCAAGGCCAAGTAGGAAGGTTACTTTCAACCAACGCTTGAGCCCAGCGACATCTTGGCGTTTCATTGCGATCATGCCAAAACCAAAAGTAATACTACTAAACAGCAGTAACATGGTTTCAACGAACACGAATGGTAGCTCAAAGATGTCTTTACCAGTAGGGCCACTAATTGAGCCTGTTTCAAGTACTGCGTATGTTGCAAATAGAGTTGCGAACAATACACAGTCACTCATCAAGTAAACCCAAAAGCCGAACAGTTTATTACCGTTCGTATCATGATGGTGATCATGATGACCGTGAGATACAGAATTAGCTTGCATACGTTACCTCCAGATCATCTTTCTTATCACCTTGTGGAGATTGTTTCTTTGCTTCTTCAAGCTGAGCACGGCGCTCTGCTTCAATCGCTTTGATTTCTTCTACTTCCACGTAGTAATCCACATCGTCATTGTAACTGTGTTGGATACAAGCGACGACAATGCCCACAAAACTTGCAGCGGCTAGCCACCAGATGTACCAAATCATTGCAAAGCCAAACACTAAAGCCCATGCAGAAACATAGATTCCTGTCGGTGTGTTCTTAGGCATATGAATACGCTCGTATTCAACCTCTTTGGTTGGATCAAACTCACCATTTTGCTTTTGATACCAGAATGCATCCAGTTCATCACCTTTTGGCAGGTGAGCAAAGTTGTAGAATGGTGGTGGTGACGAGGTCGCCCACTCAAAAGTACGTCCACCCCATGGGTCGCCAGTAAGATCGCGATTCTGGTCTCGGTCACGAATACTCACATAAATCTGAATAAATTGACAGAGAACACCCATAGCGATAACCGCAGTACCCGCAGCTGCAACGGCAAGTAGAGGGAAGAATTCAGGGTTAATATCTTGACTCAAGCGGCGAGTCATCCCCATAAAGCCAAGCGCGTATAGAGGTAAGAACGCCATCAAGAAGCCGATGATCCACAAATAGAAAGCGCGTTTACCCCAAGTTTCATTCATCATGAAACCAGTTGCTTTCGGGAACCAATAGGTGATCGCAGCAAAACAGCCAAATACTACACCGCCAATAATAACATTATGGAAGTGGGCAATTAGGAATACTGAGTTGTGAAGTACAAAATCAGCACCAGGAACCGCCATCAATACACCTGTCATGCCACCAACACTGAAGGTGATAAGGAAGCCAACTGTCCACATCATTGGTGTAGTAAAGCGGATACGGCCTTTGTACATGGTAAATAGCCAGTTGAAAATCTTCACCCCGGTTGGGATGGAAATGATCATAGTGGCGATACCAAAGAAGGCGTTGACATTTGCACCTGAGCCCATGGTAAAGAAGTGATGTAACCAAACCACAAACGCAAGGATGGTAATGACGACAGTCGCCCATACCAAAGAGGTATAACCAAACAATTTCTTGCGTGAGAACGTTGCCGTAACTTCTGAGAACACTCCGAAAATAGGCAGAACTAAGATGTACACTTCTGGGTGACCCCAAGCCCAAATCAAGTTGACGTACATCATAACGTTGCCGCCAAGATCATTGGTGAAGAAGTGGAAGCCTAAGTATCTATCCAGCGTTAGAAGCGCAATGGTAACCGTTAAGATTGGGAACGAGATGATGATAAGGATGTTGGCACACAAAGAAGCCCAAGTGAATACTGGCATCTTCATGATTGGCATAGAAGGCGTACGCATACGCAAGATAGTCACAAAGAAGTTTACGCCAGTTAACGTTGTGCCCACCCCAGATATCTGCAGCGCCCAAATCCAATAGTCGACCCCGACCCCCGGACTGGCCTCGATACCAGACAGTGGAGGGTAAGCTAGCCAACCTGTTTGACCAAATTCACCTAACCCAAGCGACATATTGGTGAGAATAACACCCACAATAAATAGCCAGAAGCTCAGGTTGTTCAAATAAGGGAAAGCCACATCACGAGCACCAATTTGTAATGGTACGATAATGTTCATCAAACCGATTACTAATGGCATAGCAACAAAGAAAATCATTATTACGCCGTGAGCAGTAAAGATCTGATCATAGTGATGCGGCGGTAAGTAGCCCGCTTCCCCAGCAGAAGAGAGCAATTGTTGGCTACGCATCATGACGGCATCAGCGAAGCCACGAATAAGCATTATCATAGCCACAGCTATGTACATGAAGCCAAGCTTCTTGTGGTCTACTGACGTAAACCATTCGTTCCACAGGTACTGCCATTTCCCTGCTTTTGTTATCGCGACCATTACCGCTAAACCAACCAAAGCAACCACGGCTAAGGTAATAACAATAATGGGCTCATGATAAGGAATTGAGTCTAGAGTTAATCTTCCAAACATTTCGATTATCCTTGGTTTTCAGGCAAACAGTTCATTGAACCAGGATGCTGTGTCACGACATCAGTAAACAAAAATGGCGGAACACTTGAGAATAGAGTGACGGGTTCTGCAATACTTGGCTCGGCCAAAGTTCTGAACTGTTCCCAGTCTTCGATTCGATCTGGACTAGACTTCACTTCTTGAACCCAGTTAAGGAAAGCAGCTCGGTCAGTCAGTGCTGATGCAGTAAATTTCATCTGAGAGAAACCTTCACCGCTATAGTTAGAAGCAAAACCTTTAAAGTTACCTTCATGATTAGCAATCAAGTTCAGCTTGGTTACCATACCTGGCATAGCGTAAATCTGAGAGCCTAAACGTGGGATAAAGAATGCGTTCATGATGTTGTCAGAGGTGAGTCTAAACGTCACAGGTACATCTTTAGGAAAAGCGACATAGTTGACAGTAGCAATGTTCTCTTCCGGATAGATAAACAACCATTTCCAGTCAAGCGACACTACTTCAATCGTCATAGGTTTAACGTCACTTTCAAGAGGCTTAGAAGGCTCAAGCTCGTGTGTTGAACGCCATGTTATAACGGCAAGAATAGCGATGATAATGATAGGAATCGTCCATACGACCAGTTCTATCTTAGTCGAATGTGACCAGTCAGGCGCATACTCTTGATCAGTATTCGTATCTCGGTATCGGTATGCGAAATACACTGTCATTAGAATCACGGGTATGACAACAATTAGCATCAACAAAAGGGCCGTAATTATGAGCTCTTTTGTTTGAACGCCAATAGCGCCTTTAGGGTCAAGTAAAGCAGAATTACACCCAGATAAAAAAAGAATGGCCGTCGCCAAACTTCCTCTAGACAAGATGCGTTTATATCTTGAGGCTTCCATTAACTTTCTCGATGTTTGTCCGAGTCCAGCTTAAATAAACTGAAGCTCAGTTGTTATATTCATTAGAATGTTTATGTGTTGAGCGTGTAACACTGATACAAAGAACAAAGTAAACAAATCAGCAAAATAGTTAATAACCATGCTATTTATGCGGATTATTCTTTACACTTTGAAGGAGAATGTTACAAGGGGCGCATTATGCTTAGATCAAGATCGAAGCTCACCCCTCGTATGCGTAAACTAACATTTCATTAATGAAAATAAAAAGAAAAGAGTCAATAGAAAATGAATGGATATAGAGACAAAATCATTAAATAACAATAACTAAACAAAAAACAACAAAACCGACATCGTTCAGTATTTAATCAAAAAAGACATAAACCACCACCAATTTAAGATAGTGATAAAAATCACAAATATAAGATCACATAGTATTAATAAGGTATTTAGATGCTTTATTTAAGCGCTTAACACATTCAAGAGTAGGGCAAATAATAAAGTTCAGAAAGAGCGAATGCCCCAAGGTAAGGACTGGGAAACTTGGCTTATATTTTTGGGGCTGATAACACACGCTCTGTGTTATCAGCCCCAACCTATTATCGTCTCTACATCAATTACTTGATGCCATACTTGGCCAAAATTTTATCAAAGGTTCCGTTCGATTTTATTTCCGCTAACCCTTTATTGAACGCATCAATGTATTTACCATTGTTGGAGTTCGCTTTACCAGAAGTGACATGCAGTGGATTAACCGACAAAGCGTTTTTAGTAAACTCGAAGTCAGCCAGATTCATCCCCGCTCCGGATAAGGTCGACTTGGCCACTAATTCATCTTCTAACGTTAGGTCAATCCGTTTGGCAACCAGCTTCTTCGCATTGGAGACTAAATCGTTAGCTTCAGGTTTCTTAAAGTTGCTTGCACCAAGAAAATCATCGCCGTAACCGTAATTGCGAATAATACCTACCGTTTTACCCGATAAACTCTCCATACCATTGTATTCAAAAGCATCACCTTTACGTTTAATAAACTTGAGTGAGTTTTCAAGATAAGGTTCACTGTAGTTGAGAAAAGCCGTTCTTTCGTTGGTAAACCATGTGGCAACCAATATATCAATTCTTCCATCTTTAACTTCGTTTAACGCTCGAGTCCAGGGCATTATTTTAAAATCTACGTCATAGCCCTGTGTTTTCATCGCTTCGGTTAAAATTTCAACCGAAACCCCGGGACTACTGGTATCTTTTTGGACAAAGGGAGCCCATGGATCTTGAGCTGCTGTTACGGTTGCAGCAACACTCTGCACCGAAAAAAGGGCCGCAACAGCCAGTAATAAAAGGTTTTTCATAACAGGTCCTCGATAATTATCTAACTTAAGTTCGGAATTTAGACATATGGCTTGCAATACTCTGGCTTAAGCTAAGCACTTCCTCTGTTGTTTGTGCATTTTGATCAGCACCTGACGCCACTTCATTCGTCGCTTCAGACGCTTCGACAATCGCTCGACTTATTTCTTCGACCGCCATTCTTTGTTCATCAGTAGCCTGTGATATTTGACCACTGCGATCAGATATTATGGTGATTAGGCTCTGAACTTCCCCGACAGAGTCTTGAGATTCACTTACTCTTGCTGCTGTGTCTTCTAAAAGCGTTGCAATACGGGTAAGTTCATCTTCGACTGATTTAGTCGCCGACCCCAAGGCGGTAATATTTTTCTGAATCTGTTCTGTCGACTCACTGGTTTTTACCGCAAGGTTACGAACTTCATCGGCAACCACAGCAAACCCTCGTCCTTGCTCGCCAGCTCGAGCCGCCTCGATCGCTGCGTTGAGAGCAAGTAAGTTGGTTTGTTCAGAAATGTCATTAATAACGTTAAGGACGGTAGTGATCTTCTCACCTTCTTCTATCAAGATGTGCATTTCGGCATTAACATGATTCATCTCTTCACGCATGTTAATAATGTCTGTGGCTGAGCTTTCTATTGCATCATTAACGCTAGAGGCAAGCCCTGTAGCCGTCTGTGCCTGATCTGCTGTTTCAGAGGCAGTGTCAGCAACAATAGCCACTGACTGGTTGAGCTCTGTCGCTGCAGCCGCTACTGTCGTCAACTGGTGCTTCTGCGAATCTAGACTATCAGCATTTTTTCGCGCCGTTGCTCCATTAGCCTGGGCTTTCTCACCGAGCGCTTCAGAAGATTCATTCACTTCTTTTACAATAACCCGTAGGGATTCTGTAAATGTATTAATACCGTTTGTGATAGCATCGAATTCTCGGTACTTTGCCGGAGCCAATTTATTGGTTAGATCCCCATCACCAGATGCGAGATCCTTTATAACTTCCGTTAATTGAGATATCGGCCTTAATACCGTAATTGAGAGGGCCAGAATGATTACAATCGAAATAATCAGATCCAACACAACAAGCTCTATGATGCTTGTACGAAGGGAATCGGCAAGCTTAGCATCCATAGCGTGGGTATCGAAGTATACAACGACCTTACCAACGTTATTTTCTTCTCCGTAATCAACAAAGGTAAGTTCCGTAGTTTGGCTCAATTCTTCTGGGAAGGCATCTTTATTGGTTACGTCAACAAGCTGTTTCTCTTCGCCCTCTCCTTCCTTCGTCAAAAATAGCAATTCGCTACCTTGAGCATCAATAAGTTGAATTGCAGAAATCTCAGGTAAATCAAGTTCAGCAGACATTGCAACTTTGGCAGTATCCAAGTCAAAGTCCCACACCGCTTTTGGAAGACTTATCGACATGCGTTGACTGGTATTTTGCACATTGATTTCTAACTCTTGGTGTAAGTTTCCTTTGAAAGTCTGATATTTAATAAACGCAGAAACAAGCAGCACAAAGGTCAGTGCTACAATCACTTGAACAATAAATACTACCTTTAACCTTTTCAAAACTTACCCCTCATGATTTTCGGCAGTTACTAAAAAAGTAGTAACTGATTAATTAATTATCAAATAGGATTATAAATGAGATTGAGATCACATTATATACCATTGATAGCATTGTGTTTTATGTAGGGGTTAAATGTGAAGTATTTTAACTATTCGTTAAATCGTGCCTAAACTCACGTGTCAGCGTAAAAGCCAATGAAGATGAAATCCGGAAGTGAGATAAAAGATAAACAAGGATGTATTTAAGAATTAGGTCAGACTATAGAGCTACGATAAACACATACCTCTTGGAGTTTTCCTCTGACTTGGACAAAGCGATTTTCTTTATACTGCATTCCAAGTTTTCTGATCACAGAGCTAGACTGATGATTGTTAGCAAGATGCTGGGCTTCAACTTCAGAAACCTTGAGCTCACGCTTTGCGCAGCCTATCAGAGCTTGCGAAGCTTCTAGAGCAATTCCCTTTCCCCAATGGTCAGTTCCTAACCAGTATCCTAAAGTAGCAACCCCATCCTTTAGGAAAGGAAAACTTACCGCACCAACAATGCTATCGCTTCCTTTGATGGTAATAGCATAAATAACCGCGCTTTTATGCTCAAATTTCTCTGAATGAGTCCCTATCCACTCCATTGCCATTTCCTCGGTGTAGGGATGGGGGATATTTGCTGTCATATCTGAAATAATTTTTTGGCCAGCCAGTAACGCAACTCTCTGACTATCTGATAGACGAAAGGGTCTTAAAAGTAGTCTCGGCGTCTCAATACTTGGTTGCATTATTTCTCCACTTTATGTTTACAGTGTAAAAGCCAAAAAGGATGTAGAAATGATAATGAGAAAGATAGCCCTAGAATAATAAATTTATCAAAGATATAAAAGAGTAAATCATTTCGTCTTCCCTTAGCTACTCTCTAATTCATACATCAAACATTTCAGATTTTGGTTTATTTGCTTTTTTTGCTCTTGGCTCAACCCCTTTACTAACTGACTTTGCATTTGCACATGCTCTTCTAGGATTCTATCAATCTGTACAATACCTTGTTTTGTCAGTTGGACGGGCAAACTACGACGATCAGATTGGTTGCTTTGTCTTGTTATCAAACCTTTGGAAGTTAGTTTATCCAAGCGGTTTGTCATTGCTCCTGAGGTCAACATCATAGAATCAATAAGCTCAGACGGGGTCAATTGAAATGGTTTGCCACTGCGACGCAGTGTTGCTAACACATCAAACTCTCCGAATGTTAAGCCGTACTGTTTATGAAGTTGTGCAACTTGAGCTTCCATATATTTACTCACTCTAAGAAGCCTTCCCATGATAGCCATAGGTTCGGTCTCTAGATCAGGTTTTTCTCTCGCCCATTGCGCTACCAATCGATCAACTGCATCCATAACCTTTTCTCTCAAATCTTTGCTAATTAAATATCTTCACATTAAGATACTTTACAATAGCACACTAAAAGCGTACATTTCGGAAATGTATCTTAACATAAAGATAAATTATCATGAATATACTACTGGCAATGATTCCCGCTTTTTTCTGGGGTACAACGTATGCGGTTACCCAATATACCTTGGCTGATTGGCCTCCTCTTTTGCTCGGAGCACTCAGAGCATTGCCTGCTGGACTGCTGTTATTAGCCTTAAAACCTTCACTACCTAAAGGTGAGGATTTACCGAGCCTACTAAAGCTTGGATTAATTAATATCGCGGCTTTCTTTTGTTTAATCTTCATTATGGCGCAGTCATTACCCTCAGCAATATCAGGAGTCGGTATGGTATCTGTACCTGTATTTGCTATGTTGTACCACTGGCTTGTGCATAAACATAAGCCCACATTCATTCAAGCTTTATCTGGTGCCATTTTGGTTATGCTTGCTTGGCTACTATTTTCGCCAAGCCAAATATCACTTGAACCACTCGGACTGTTAGCCATGCTTTGCGCTATTATGTGTATCGTTGTTGGTAGTACGATTACTAAATCCTTGGGGAATAGAATCCATTGGTGGACGGTATTAACTTGGCAAATGATTCTTGGAGGCTGCTTACTATCGGTAATCGCGATCCTTGATGCCAGTTCTTCTCCGGATCGATATTCTGCTGTTATAAATCATTTTTCGATACGAAATGGCGCTGGCTTACTATGGGTAATTGGTTTAAACACTGCTCTTGGGTATGGTATGTACGTCTGGCTACTACAACACATGACGGTGGTGGACTTCACATTTGGCGGTATTGCAAATCCGGTAGCTGGAATTATATCAGGATTGATATTACTTGGTGAGTCCTTTACCTCCTTCCAGTACAGCCTCATGGCAGGGATGATAGCCATGTCTCTTCTACCTCAAATAATACTCGCTATCAGGCAAAATAAACCTTTGCCTAATTCCAATTAGACAATGTGTGGCCGCACTAACTAGACTATCAATTTGGTAGTATTTTATTCATGAGAAAGCATAGTGTTTACAGTGTAAACCGATTTTAGAGAATTCTGGCGAACAAAATTATAAAAAAACCGAGTTTCAAAAACTCGGTTTTTCTTCAATGAAACTAACTTAAATTTCAGCGTTGTGATAAACCTGCTGAACATCATCACAGTCATCTAAAAGATCTAGGAACTTTTGAAATTTCTCAGCATCTTCGCCAGTAACGGGAGTATGGTTCTGAGGCACAAAGGTGATCTCTTCAACCTCCATGTTTAACTCTGGATATTCAGCATTAAGCGCTGTTTTAGCTTTGAAGAATTCAGTATGAGGAGCAAATACAGTAATGACTCCTTCTTCAAGCTCAATGTCTGTCACATCAACATCAGCCATCATAAGCGCTTCAAGTACGGCTTCTTCATCTTCGCCTTTAAACTGAAATACCGCTTGATGGTCAAACATATGAGCGGTTGTACCAGGAGAACCAATTTTTGCACCTGTCTTAACAAAGCATTGACGAACATCTTGAAAAGTGCGGTTCCCATTGTCTGTGAGACAATCAACAATGACGCTAGCACCACCAGGAGCAAAACCTTCATAGCGCGCTGGCTGATAGTCTTCACCACCACCACCACAAGCTTTATCAATAGCTTTATCGATCACGTGTGCCGGAACCTGATCTTTTTTCGCTTTAGTAATAAGGTGTTTTAGTGAAAGGTTCATGTCCGGATCGGAACCGCCATTCTTGGCACACATGTAAATTTCTTTACCGTATTTGGAATAAACCTTAATTTTTGCGCCTTGAGTTTTAGCCATGGAGGCTTTACGCACTTCAAAACTTCTTCCCATCGGGATATTCTCTCTAAATCAAATGAACGCGGAGGATTTTAGCAAAAAACAAAACCATTTCAATTTACAATATAAAGCAAGAATGCCTCAACCAAGTCCCATGATCCGCTTATATTTGGCGATGGACTCAAGGAACATATTTCTCTCGTCAGGATCTTGAATTTTATCAGCACTACGCGTTATTTCTTCCGGACTAGCTTTTGCTTCTCTCAGTTTCCAAACGAGAAACGATGCCTGCTTATCAAGCTCTATTTCGTTTTTGTCTTTTGCTGGGAGTGTAGACAGATTTATCGACATTTCAACACAAAGTCAGTTTACCAGTGTGGGGGCACTATAACACAATATCCTACCCATTTGGCATACAAAACTAAGGGTGGCTTAATTGCCACCCTTCTTAGACTGTTTGAAAAGTTGAGGTCTCAGTGCCATATGCCGAGTTCTTTCGCTTCTTCAAGTGTCAATCCACTTTCACGGATTTCCTTTAAGGCTTCGATGCGTCTGCGAGCTTGTGCTGATTTAACACTTTTGTTTGGCTTTTGTGACTCAACTTCATCATTGATATCCCACTTGTCAGTGATCTCAGTCATTTCATCATGGTCAATAGAATTAATGGACATTATAACCTCCGAAAAAACCATGCAGTGACAGCTAACGTATAGCAAAACCATACTGCCCTTGTTAATAATTTTAGACTCAGAATGTGATTAAGCTAATAATTTGAAATGAATTAATATCAATTTGATTAATAGATTCGAATGCAGCGTGAAGCCAGAAACATTGAATTAGTACCATCTATTCGGTCTTTCTAGACTAATAAATCTATACTGTTCAGGTATATAGCCAAGAAATTTTCTCTATTATACCTCTGTTAAATGGCACCATAGATACACCGAATATCAGCAATTCCGCGATCGCGTTTATTTAACCTAGATGACGGTTCAAACCTACTATTTACCAAACTATCAGTAATGCTAGCCTTCTGTAGATTTATTATCCAAGACTCTACGGGAGAGAAAATGTATGACTTCACCAGTGGCAAACACTAATCTGACAAGCCAAATCTTTAAAATAGAAAGTTTGGAGGGGCTGCTTGCAAGGAACTCTGAAAGTTTAGCTATGGACTCTGACCAACTATCAATTCGTCCTGCACTTATGGTACTTCAACCAGCAAAAGGCCCTCTGAGACTCTATTGGGAAATATCTCTCACTATCACAGCCTTCTCACAACTTCTAAGTAGCAACACTTCCAGTTCAGAGAAGCTGACCATGCTGGAAACATGTCTTGCTTCTTTATTGAATCAACGAGCACAGCTAAAAGATATTTTGAATCAACATAGCTCATCCCAAAGAATCAAAAATAGCATCAAGATCAACAATATTAATCGACAGCTTTGCAATCAACTCATCGACTATCTCAAGGACCCAAATCATCCTTCAGAAAGCATCCAAAAAATTCTCCTTCTAGAACAGCCCGAAGAATTTAGACTTATATCTAAGCCTAAATATAGCGAATTACCCCAATCTTTAAATTATCGAGGCCACCCTCTCCTTCCTGACATTACCGCGAGCGAGAATTATGTTCACTTTGGTGATGAATTAACCCCTGATCAACAGCGATCAATTCGTCTAAAATCTCGCATTCTCGATTTAGAACTCGGGGATCGGCTCAATATCACTAATCATGATGATGAAATAAGTAACACCCTACAACAAGCTATTGAACATGCTGGTTCAATCAAAGATGGATTATGGGAAAGCTTCTGCTTAGGTAAAATTAAAGACGAAACCAGGTTTCACAAGAAATACCGAATACTCTGTTCCACACACTTCATGTTATATGCAGGAAGGATGCACCATATTGCCAAATGGCAGCACCCTCAAGTAATAAAAGACTATCTCGAACGCAAAGGAAAGAGCCTCCCTTGTAAAATACTATGTAGATTCAGCGATGATGGAAACCGTTCAGTTCACTACTATTCGATACATACGCGCGATTTGTTGAAGAGTATTTTCCCCAAGCATGTCAGTACGGGTAATATCACCCTTTTTCTTGATGGCAATAGTAAGATTATCGCTGACAACTTGAAATGGATTTTCAACATCTATACATCAGGTCAACGTGATTCACTACCAGCATTACCAAGCTTCCACTTTACCCAACTGAAAAAATGGAGTGAGTGTGTCGATCAACATGAATATTATCAGCAATTTTCAGACTACAAAAATGACAAGCTCCCCGAAGCCCTTCTGCTAAAAGACTCTCAAACCTTTGCATCTTCGGCATTTTGCCAATCGTCTATCAACCCTTTGGACACGCAGGAAACAGCCGAAGTCCTTGGTCGTTTTGAGCTTATCAGGCCCTTTTATAAATATGACGAAATAGAAAAAATGTGGCAGCGGTTTGCCACCTTAGACAGTGATGACAAGAAAGCCGTCGCCATTTCTAATTTTCTTGCCCAAAGTGACGAGCCGCTCTTAGTCCTTTTCGGCGTCTTTTTTAGGGGAAAAGTCGCAGTGAAAAAGACGGGAGAAGCCATTTCCAATGTTTTTACTACGATTAAAAATCTGTTCAAGGAATACCATACTATTTCTGGAAGGATCACCATAGTAAAACTAAACACTGATCAGATCATGGTAATCTCGACGCTCATGCATGATACTGCTATTGGCTACATTGATCTTACACAAGACAATCAAGTGACTCGACTAGTCGGTGAGTTAATCAAAGCTGGAAATCAATCTATTAATTGGCTCAGCGAAACTAAAGACAATGCCAAGGCGCTACTTTCTGATCTCGGTTATAATCCGGACACTATCCTACCGACACCGCAAACTGACTCTGATAGTAACCACGTTATGTTCAGGAACTGTGCATTTGACAACGAAGCATGGGAAGTAAAAAATGAAAGCGTTTTGGTTAATCTTAATCCCATTGCAGCCCTCACACTTAACTCACTTCCAGGTATACCAATCAAAGGGATACCCACATCCTATGAAACCTTATACGACTGCGTCGAAGATGAAGCTCGCGAAGTTATGTTATATAACGCCAATATTTACAAAGCGTTTCTCAAAGACAGTGAATGGTGGGAAAAGCTCCCCTCGTTTGTGCCTTTCTTTGATCTATTCAACGCTTTGGTTAACGACCCAAGCTATGAGTTTGATCTTTCGTCAGAAATAGATGGCATCCTCTTTGATGTATTTGATCTTATCGTTACCGCTGTATGTATCGGTATTCCTATAACAAAACTAGCCACTGCAGGAAAAGTTGCATTTAGATCGTCAGTAAGACTTCATATTACAAAAGGGCTGAAAGGAAATGCTCTTAAACGGGCAGTCACAAGAGATATGTTAAAGATTGCGATGCCTGTGGTTAAAAATACCACTCGGGAATTGTTTGAGTTTCTCGTCGTGCCGCTTCCTTCACTAAACAGTGCGCCCAAACGAATGAGAACATCTAATCTCTACTCAAATCCTAGCCGTGCTCGATATGCGAGTAGCACTCGATATGAGCTAGATTTAGGTTCCAATAGAGAGAACCCATTTAAAACCCTTGAACAAAAGCACACATTAAAAAGTCACTTTATTCAAGAAGATTTGATTAAGGAACTGATATCAAAAGGTTCCAGTATCCCCAATAGAGGGGCCTGCCAGCAAATTTCAGCTTTATGGGTAAATGAAAAGCTAACTAAAAAAGTTTTTGGCCGAACTCAATTCCCAGCCCTTAAACACAAACCAGTTCAAGAAAGTAAGCGGGCAAAAAAATTATTCGAAAGAGCTTCTGAACTACAAGAAGCTGAACGTAAAAATAATCTTTATAAGCCTGAAGATAGTTTAGAATCACTCAAGCTAGAGTACGATCCTCCTATATCAATTGTTCCCAAAAACCCATCAAAACCAAATATCACTGATCAACAAAGATGCGTTAACAGTTTAGTAGGAGGGATTTCCCGAAGAGCAACGCAAGGTGACCTTCCCGTGGGTTTTACTCTCAGCTATGATCTCACCGGCTTAAAAGTCGGTCATAGCGTCGGCTTCTTATTGGATAGAAAAAGAGGCCTTAGTTTTTTTGAGCCAAATAGTGGTGAATATCTACTTACAGTATCTGATGGCTCCAAGGGCATAGACTCAGGCAAACTAACAGAGTTCTTCAATGACTATTTCGATTGCTTGCAGAAGAAATGGCCCAACTATATGCCAATAGAGTACGATAAAGTCATTATGATACCCGTAAGGAAGGCAGGTGGCCGAGTCACGAGTTCTAACCCCCTAGTCCGACATTCAAGTAACCAATATGAACTGAGTACACCTCTATCTCGTCCCTATGCGAATATGCATCAGGAGGGGGTGATAGTAACAGAAAGATCCAGAACATCAGTCGTAGAGCAGGGAAGCTTGGGAGGGGTGCGTCAGCGTAATCAACCCGTTCCAGCAGTAAAAAGTAGCAGAGGGGATTATATCTTCTCGAATACTCAGATGGGTTCCAAAGACATCATAATCTCCGGCAATAGCCGCAGCAGTATATTAGATCACCTAAATAGTAACGGCACCCAACGAATTACTAATGAAATCGACAAGGGTGAAATCTATGTAGGGTGGACAAAAGTGCCCAGCTCTACCAATAAGGTATTAAATCCAATAGGCGATTCTGCCAAAGCCACCATTAATGGCGCCACCAACTTAGCAGTAAGAGTAGGAGGAATACCATCTCCAGATATTGCAGGTACTGGTTTGAGTCCTGGTGGACTTGCAAAGCCAGCTGCAGGAGGCGGAGCTCGGCTTAGAATGATCAAAAAATGGAGAGGTGACCAAAAGGCTAACTATATAAACTCACGTGCTGCACTTGGCATTTCTTATATGCCCCAAGACGGATTTGTTGAGATAGGAAAAGGCTCTGTAACTTATGCTGAGATCGCAAATAAGATGAACCAACTTTAAACATCACACGAAAGCATGATCAAGTAAAACCCTTGATCATGCTTTCTATAAAGTGGGATGGACAAAAAAAAAGCGAGTTCTAAGAACTCGCAAAATATTCAGAATGAATGTAACAATATGAGCCAATCTACAAGGGATAATCCAGATCCCTCGTTCATTAGAAAGGACAAAAGGTTGTCTATTCGCGATAGATAGTAGCCAAAAGATAAAAAGCAAATGTCATATAATTGTCAGCAGAATGTAGGAGATATGTCTGATATTCAACAACTAATCTTCCTTTACCAAGCATAAAGTTCCAAACTAAGACAATAGTTTTTGGACAGCTTGGGCAAACTTAGCTTCATTCAAGCAACTAACAAATGATTTTACACCGCGACTTCATCAAGTGCTCGAAACACATTCTCGTCTAAATGTCCTTCATAGATTTGCTTACATACCTTTCTTCTCACAGCGAGCCCTGCTATCAAGCGTTCAATCGAAAGGTGCTTAACTTCATTTTGACTGTTATAAAGCTCAATAATCTTACTAAGTACCTCATAGGATATGATTTCCTGACCCACACGCAGAAAATCAAGCTTCTCCATAAGCTCCTTGCACTCCTCAAGGATAGAACTATAAGAATGTCCAGTCATAGCAGCTAAAGCGGTGACAGAGCGTTCTAGAGCTTCTGATGAGGTATATTTCGATAAAGTAATAGTTATCTCATCAGCATTAATCTCAACTAAGTGTTTACGTAACTTAACCCGACGGCCAAGTTTCCCTTTCGGTGAACGCTCTTTTCTTTGAATAGGCTCAAACTCACCATCAATAATTTGTGACATTTCATCTAGCTGCTGTTTCGTCACCATCTCATTGCGCAGCGGATTTGGCAATGTTGGTGCCATATTGCGCTTACCTGCATTGGTGGTACGAGCTCTTGCATAACGCAATACTTCCTCTGCATCACATTTTATGTCGACTTGGTAGTCTTTATTTTTAGAGCCTTGAACAACTGTAGAAATAGTTAAATGGTAGCCCCAAAGGTTGACGTTAAATGTTTCGTCATCACTTGGTTGATTCTCTGATAGTTTTTTTAGCTCGCGGATCAGATCCATTGAAAAACGACGCCAATCTATGTTGCGCGCCAGTTTCTGGTTCAATGTGCTTAGCAACATCACATCGGTATGACGCCGTGACATGCGACTACGGAAATAGCTATACAGTTGGAATACAAGTGTATGCTGTCTCAGAATTTCTGGGGGGAAGAGGAAAAAGTAATCACGTGTTAACAATTCCTCATAAAATGAAGGTTCCCAAACTAAAATATACAAATTAGGTTTTATTCGGATTTCTCCATCTTCACCTTCTGTTGGAGCCTCTTCAGACGCGGTTATGGTTCTGGCTAAGAAACGAAAACGATCACTTTTAAAGCCCTCAGGCATATTCTCACTTAGCCATCTACCTGTTAATTCATGGAGTTGAAAATCTGTAAACTCGATTCTATCGATACTGTCTCTTATTGAATCACGGGCAGGTCCACTGTCTTTTTTACCACGTAACGACAGAATATCAGTAATGTATAAAGGCGTTTTGTTTGGTGCATGTTTAGCATCAATATGATAGTCATGTTGATGATGTTCATGGTACTGAACCGTTAGAGTAAACAAAGCGAATAGCGTCATTAGATCATCAACCGTCATGATATTCTTGGATGATCGTGTCTCGATGACTGCTTTAGTGCCTGATATAGAAACTAAGCTTTTCTGATATTGCTTTCGAGTGCGTGGAGGAGCTAGAGCTTGATCAATGATCCCTGCCCAATTTGTCGGTGAAACAACAAATTGATCTGCTTCATCTTTCATCGCTGGTGGATTATTTAGCCCATGCTCATTAAGTAGCCTTTTGTTTACATGGGTTTGTGCTAACGCTTTAGAACGTTTCTGTTTTTCGTTTTGTTTAACCGATTCTGTGACTAGGCTGGTCGCACCTAATACCGAAATTAATTGGTTAGGATTGACAAAACGATGCAACATGGTTTTTCCTGCCAACCCATGTTCAAATCGAACCGGAATTTGCTGGAATAAACCAATATTTACAGCGGCTCGTAATCGTTGTTGTATTGCAGCTCGAGTAAGTTGGCCATCTGTTGCATCAATTAGTTCTGTAGTTGATACCAAGCCATCTTTACTCGTAAAACCTTGAAGTGAAATCAGATTTAATAACTCAACAATGCTTTTTGTGACACCTTTAAAGTGCTGATATTGTTCAATCCAACTCACAGCAACTTCAGAAACTTCAAACATGTGGCCATCTTTATGGCTTCTGGGCGCTCTAATAAGGACTTTGTCTTTTGAGGTCATGGATAGCTACCCGTATAACTTAGGCCGTAATTTAATTATTAATCCGGAAAGGATAGGGAAAAACACTTCATAAAGAAAGTAAAAGTTTGTCGAATGTTTTAGTTTGCTGCCAAGATCGAACAACTAGAAGGTAATTGGTTTCAGTTTCAGTTATGTAAGAATTTAAATCAAATAAAATTATTAGGGAAGATTTTCGCCTGATCTTTATGATTATAATGATCTAATATGATTATATGATCAATGATCCGGCCAGAAAAATAAAGATAAACCATTGTTACATTTAGATTATTTTTCTCAGGCGTTTGAAAGGATGATCAAGTAAATCTAGAAAGCATGATCAATTAAAAATGGAAACATGATCAATTGTTCACGAAACTATGATCACTGCAGCTTCGTATTGATGATCAATGATTTAATGAAAGCATGATCATTGTCTATTCACCTGTTATCCACATCGGTACGGAAGTGAATACGTCTCTTTTTTATCATTGTAACCGCATGCAGGCAAAATTTTCAGAACTATGATCATGGCTGTTTACAGTAGTTTTGTTTTGGGATGCTGTTTTTAGGTGAGGCAAGCTTTGATTTGGCATTCGTATCCATAAAACCATTTATACTCAATTTTCTATATCTTCGGAAACATGATCAAGAAAATAGCTGTTTTTAGCTTTAATTTGTTCTTCGATGTTTGAATTGATGCCATATCTTACTTAGTTGTATAAATTACTTGGTGAATCTACGTTTTTCCGTAATCTAGTAAGATATACTCATGCTTCCGTGGCTTGAATTTACTTGATCATCGATCCGTATAATGATCTGAGTCATAGGGGTATATAATATTATTTTATAGGGAGATATTATCTCTTGATCATCGTTCCTAAGCTCTAGTTTTCTATAGGAAGCATGATCAAGACATTCATCTTGATCATTGTTCCATTTATTTTACGAGCCCCCCTATTATAGGTGCATACTGATGGTCTTTTCCTAAATGACTTAAATTTTCTATCCCTAATAAGTCAAAATTACAGAAGCCGTAAAGTATGGTTAAGTATCAATCGTTCCGAACACATTATAATTTTATTTACATTGTAAATAAGTGACGTTGTAATATTTTAAATTCAGTAAATTTCGTATGCAGTTTCTCACCATATTTTTCGCTTTCATGACAGGTTTTTTACTTAAATCTATCTCATTTCTAAAAGTCATCCTATTAATGTGATTCTAATTCATAAATGTATGTTCAGCTTTTTGTTGTTATAGGTTTTTTTTGCTGTACAATTATTATCAGTGACTTAAAACGGAATGTGGCAATGAAAAGAGACCAAACAATTGAAAGTCTTGTTCAACTCGCAGAGCAAACGGCTCAGGTGCAAGCCGATCGAATTGAGATTGTTTTAGAGGAACGCAGCGATGAGCATTTTCCCCCAATGTCAAAAGCCCTTATGGAGACCCGCTCTGGACTGACTCGCAGAAAGTTAGACGAGGCTATCAGCAAGCTGGAAGCATCTGGGCATCAGTTTACTAAGAATAATGCCAATCATTATTCTATTTCGTTGCAGGAAGCCCATATGTTGATGGATGCAGCTGGAGTTCCCAAATTTCATCAGCAAAAGAATAATAATGACAACAAACCTTGGATTATAAATGTTCAAAATCAAAAAGGTGGTACTGGTAAGTCAATGACTGCCGTACATCTTGCTGCTTGCTTAGCTTTAAATCTTGATAAACGTTATCGGATTTGTCTCATTGATTTAGATCCTCAAGGTTCTTTGCGTTTGTTTCTCAATCCACAGATTAGCTTAACTGATCATGATAATATTTATTCGGCTGTGGATGTGATGCTTGATAATGTTCCAGAAGGTGTAGATATCGATAAAGAATTTCTACACAAAAATGTCTTGTTACCAACTCAGTATCCAAACCTCAAGACTGTATCTGCCTTTCCTGAAGATGCGATGTTTAATGCAGAGGCTTGGCAGAACCTATCCAAAAATCAGTCTCTAGATATTGTTAAGCTGCTAAAAGAAAAATTAATCGATCAAATTTCTGACGATTTTGACATTATAATGATAGATACTGGTCCTCATGTTGATCCATTGGTTTGGAATGCCATGTATGCCTCTAACGCATTATTGATCCCCTGTGCGGCCAAGCGGCTAGATTGGGCATCCACGGTAAACTTCTTTCAGCATTTACCAACCGTGTATGAGATGTTTCCTCAAGATTGGCAAGGATTAGAGTTTGTTCGTTTAATGCCAACAATGTTTGAGGATGACAATAAAAAGCAGGTTGCAGTATTAACAGAGATGAATTATTTACTCGGAGATCAAGTGACTATGGCGACGATTCCTCGCAGTCGTGCATTTGAAACTTGTGCTGATACCTATAGTACGGTGTTTGATTTAACTACTGGGGACTTTGAGGGCGGTAAAAAGACCCTTGCCACGGCACAGGATGCGGTACAAAAGAGTGCTTTGGAGCTTGAACGAGTTCTTCACAGTAATTGGTCATCACTTAATCAGGGATAAGTAAACAATGGCAATAAAAACTTCAGACTTAAATGCAAGGTTATTTGGTAAAGCAGATAAGCGCCATGTTGCAACTACTCAAGAGGCCCAAAAAGCAGCTAAGGACCAAGTTCAGATAATAGAATTAGCGGTTGCGGGTGAAGATCTTGTTACCTTTGAATTGCTGAAAGTTCCGGCTGACAAAATCGAACATGAAACATCAGTGTTTACTGATAACGCGCGGGAACAGGCATTTCTTAATGAGCATGCCTTATCCGATATTCTGAGCACTCTTAAAGAGCGAGGCCAGCAATACCCAGCGGTTGGTCGAAAGAGGGCAGATGGAAAAATAGAAGTTTTGGATGGCAGTCGTCGACGTATGTCCTGTATCCTAGCCAACAAAGATTTTCTTATCTATGTTGCAGAAGACATTAACAGTGAGCACGCTAAGTTCTTGTCTGATGTTGCCAATGCTCATAAGCCCTTATCTTTGTATGAAAAAGGGAAAGAAATGCGGGCTAAGCTCACTAGCGGTGAAGCAGATGATCAAAAAGCACTCGCAAAGATGTTTCAATGCAGTGAAGCTCTAGTTAGTGGTGCGTTGAAAGCAGCGGATCTACCTCTATCTTTACTTCAAGCGTATCCAAATGTCGCTGATCTTGGCCGTCCGACAATAGTCAAGCTACATAAGCAGTTTAATGAGCTCAGTGAAGCTAACCGAACCCAACTGTTAGAAAGATGCCAGTCTTCAGAAGGCTACGTATGGCAGAGAAGTCAAGCGCAAGGGGTTGCTCGAATCACTAAGGAAGTTTCAGAAACCATAGAGCAGTGGATTGATGAACTAGCGCCTAAGAAAAATGCCGGTCATAGTAAAGTTGAGCTGATTAAAGGCAGGGCAAGCTATAATCGCAAAGGATCTGACTTGGCATTGAACCTCAAGAAGATAGATGATCACTTGATGCAAGAAATTCTTAACTTTCTCACTAATAAGTTAGATGGGTGACATATTTGTCAGCTTTGCCCATATACGAAGTCTTTAACGAAAATACTCTAGTTTACAAAGCCGCCATGAGCGGCTTTTTTATCACTCTCATTTATTGAGCCAAGTTGTTATAATTCTTTTATTCTCAATGACTGAGCTCTACCATGCTTGATTACTTTACCCGTCTTATTGAACTCGCTCGCCAAACTAATCATAGATATGGGTTGGTAATGTACGGGGACCATGAATGGACCAGCTCTACTATAGATACTCTCAAAAGTCTCGTCTCCGATTCTGACATTGTTCAGCTAGGAGGGCCAGTAAGCGATGATCGAATTCGTCATATCTCTTATAAGCAGGGGAATACTTTGCTAGGGCAAGAATGTGAGTTATTGATTTGCGATTTTTCGGGGGGATTTGACGCAAATTCATTCTGCGCCGCTTTGGGGAGTGTGCGAGGAGGCGGTTTAGTCGTTATATTACCATGGTTAACTAACACTTCACCATTAGCACAGCAATGGCTACAAGATGCTTTTAAAAGGTTGATTCAACTTGAGCAATCTAAGCCCTTACCTAAGGTAAAAGAGACTAAGGCTCCATCATCGGCTCTGCTCGGCGATCAAGTAATAGCGATAGAGAAAATAAAAAAAGTTTCTACTGGGCATCGCAAGCGTCCACTCGTGATGACCGCTGATAGAGGCAGAGGAAAAAGCAGCGCATTAGGTATCGCATCGGCAGAGCTGATGAAGCAACGCCAGATGAAGATTCTTGTTACAGCCCCCAGTTTATCAACAGTACGGCCTGTTTTTGAACATGCCCAAAAGCGATTGTTAGACGCCCAAACAAAGAAAGGTAAGATTTGTTATTCGCATTCGTCTATTGAATTTATTGCTCCGGATGAGTTGCTTACTAGTCAACCGGAGTGCGATTTATTGCTTGTCGACGAAGCGTCAGCTATTCCTATTCCCATGCTGCAGAAAGTTGTGACTTTTTATCACCGTTGTGTTTTCTCTACCACAGTTCATGGTTATGAAGGCTGTGGAAGGGGCTTTACTGTGAAGTTTCAAGATTGGCTTGAGGGTAAGAGGCCAAACACGTCTTTTTTCCATCTAAATCAACCTATTCGTTGGGCGAAGGATGACCCATTAGAAAACTGGTTATTTGATACTTTTTTGCTAGATGCTGAGCTTGTACCACTGAAATTAAACCGAGGTTCCGACATTAGGTTAGAAAAAGTTCTTAAGCAAAACTTGATTAAACAACCCTCTTTATTGCGAGCCAGTTTTGCACTTTTGGTGAATGCTCATTATCAAACAGCACCAAGTGATCTTATGTTATTGTTAGAAGAAGAGGCAATACAGTTATATATAGCCTTTTCTGAGGGAGCGTGTATTGGTTGTGTGATGACCATTGATGAAGGTGGGTTAGAGGACAGCTTGATTAAATCAATTCAACATGGCAAGCGACGTCCAAGAGGTCACTTGGTGCCAGTGACTTTGGCTAACCAACTTGGTATTTGTTACGCAGCACGTCAACATAGCACCCGTATAATGCGTATCGCAATACACCCAGATGCTCAAAGAATGGGGATTGGTACTGAGATACTTTCTCAGCTCACCAAACAATCAACCGCTGATTTTATGTCAACTAGCTTCGGTGCCACTGATGAACTGATTCGATTTTGGACTAAAGCGGGTTTTTCTCCTGTTAAACTGGGTACACAGAGAGATCAAGCAAGTGGTTGTCACTCTATTATCATGATCAAGGGAGAGGTTGATTGGTTAGAGAATGCCGTAAGTTGTCATCGACACACAATGATTTATTTATTGAGCAGCGTTTTTTCCGATATTGAAGTAGACATTATTCGTAGATTACTAGTGACGAACAACATTTCTACAGATAAAGCTGAACTTCCCGCAGTCGTTGATAACTACTCTATGGGAGGGGCAAGCTACGAAAGTGTTGTGCCATTTCTATCTGATTGGATATTGTCATCACCAATTCTCATCAAGGAATCATCGGATCTACTGGTACGTAAGGTTTTGCAGCAGCGAACGTGGAGACAATGCTGTGAAGAGTTTCTAGTATCAGGAAGGAAGCAGTTGGAGCAAAAAATCAGAGATGAGCTTAGAGCATTAATAAAATCCAATTAAGAGTAACAATGGTGTTTACAGTGTAAATATCCTCTTTATAAGCGGGCTCACTTTTTCTCGCACCTGTAAAACACTGTTGTATTTACATTGTAAACTCGCCATCGACTATTTTAACAACCATATTTTCTATTCCATTAGAAAAATATGGTTTTTTTTTGATAAAGACAATTCGTATAACGTATTGAAAATAAGATCATTCTATTAATTCTCTTATAATTTATGTGTGTTTATATTCATAATGGGGTTGAGTTTGGTTGGCTAATCCGCAATTCCTTTCTACACTCAGATTGAGGCGTATGCTTCAACCAACGGCTAGGAAATATTAAAAAATAAAAGGTAGAAACATGTATTGTTTACTTCCTGAGTCACTAGACATCTCGACAGTATTGGATGTGACGACTCAATATCAAACATGGTTTGCACAACAAAGCGCAGTAGAAGTGAGCGCTGAGAATGTGGTGCGCGTCGATGCTGCTGGCATCCAACTCCTTTCTTGTCTTTTTATTTCCGCAAAAAAAAATCGCCGAGAGATTTATCTTATTAAGCCGACACAGCTTCTAACCGAAAGTATACAAACCTTGGGACTGTGTGAGGTGTTTGATGGAATAGCGAAAGTCGGGGAGTAATCAATATGACTAAGATACTTGCAGTAGATGACTCTGTGTCAATACGTCAAATGGTTAGCCATACATTGCGTGATGCTGGCTACGAAGTTGAAACCGCTAATGATGGTCGAGATGCACTTACCAAGGTAGCCAGTCACAAGTTTGATGTCGTTATCTCTGATGTCAACATGCCCATAATGGGGGGCTTTGAGTTAGTTAAAGCACTGAGAGATAAGCCCCAATATAAATTCATACCCATTTTAATGCTCACTACCGAAACAAGTACTGAAAAAAAACAGCAGGGTAAGACTGCAGGTGCAACAGGCTGGTTGGTTAAGCCATTCAATCCTGAAACGCTATTAAAAACACTAAAACGCGTTATTTGATCACAAGATCTGCACTGAAAAACGTCATCAGGCAAAGGAAAAACTTATGGCTTTAGATATGGAACAACTACGCAAGATGTTTTACGAAGAGTGTCGTGAAAATCTTGAAGTATTAGAAGATGTGCTCCTCAATCTAGATGTAAGTTGTGTCGAAGATGAGTCAATTAATACTATATTTCGAGCAGCTCATTCGATTAAAGGTGGAGCGGCAACGTTTAATTTGCTCGATATTAGTGAATTTACGCACTCAGTCGAGGCCTATCTCGACTTAGTTCGTAACCACCAGAAAGAACTCACAGCGACCACAGTAGACTTGTTGCTTAAAAGTGGTGATTGTATTCATGCACTGCTCGAAGGTCATGAGCAAGGAAGTGATGTTGATACTGAGCTTAAAGATCATGTTAGTTCTCAACTCAATGCTTTATTAGGTGAGTCACTTACTGAGGATACAGATTCCCCGTCGTCATTGGCACCAAATGATACAACATCGGGTGCTTGTGAACAATCCGATTGGCGGGTGAAATTTGAGCCTCATGCTGAAATGTTTTTTAGTGGCAATGACCCGCTGAGAATATTGAGAGAGCTGAAAGAATTGCATGCATCCTGTGTGATTAGTGCCGATGCTAGCCAGTTACCCGATATCGAAGATATTGAAGCTGAACTTTGTTACTTAAAGTGGACAGCGCACCTTCCAGCTGAAGTGGCAGAGGATGATATTCGTGAGATTTTTGAGTGGGTTGAAGATGAATGTGACCTTGCTATTGAGAGAGTCTCTCCAACCCAGCATGAGAATAAGGAAGACGTTGAGCAACCCAATGATACTGATTCTGCAAGCATAGACGTGAAACCCTCGGCTCCTAGCCTAGTAAAATCAGACCCTAAAGCGTCTAAAGTCGCAAAGTCTGAATCCAGCGTGAGTTCGATACGAGTAGATATCGATAAGGTCGATAGCCTAATCAATCTCGTTGGAGAGCTGGTGATTACTCAGTCAATGCTTACAGAAATTGGTAACGATTTTGCCATCGATAAACTCGGGAAACTTAAAGCTGGATTAGCCCAACTACTTCAAAATAGTAAAGATCTACAAGAAAATGTCCTTAACATTCGCATGTTACCGATGAGCTTTGCATTTAGCAGATTTCCTCGATTAGTACGCGACTTATCCAGTCGACTCGATAAGCAGGTGGATTTACAAATCCAAGGAGAACAGACAGAGCTCGATAAAACAGTACTTGAACGCATTGTTGACCCGTTAGTTCACTTGGTTAGAAATGGGATTGATCATGGCATTGAACAGCCAGACGTTCGTTTAGAGCGAGGTAAACCCGCTCAAGGAGTGATCAAGTTAAACGCTTTTCATCAAGGAGGTTCCATTGTGATCGAGATTAAAGATGATGGTGCTGGGCTTGACTGTGAAAAGCTTTGGAATAAGGCGACTGAAAAAGGTGTGCTTGCGGCGGAGGCTCGCCGTGAAGATATGGCTGATAAGCAAATAATGAATTTAATCTTTGCGCCAGGCTTTTCAACCGCAGAGGAAGTTTCTGACATTTCTGGAAGAGGTGTGGGAATGGATGTTGTAAAGCGAAACATCGAAGAACTCGGCGGACATATTGAAGTTGAATCAGAAATTGACATAGGTAGCTGCTTTACCATTAGTTTGCCGCTTACTCTTGCAATACTTGATGGACAGCTGGTCAAAGTGGGGGGGGAAGTATATATCATCCCACTTTTGACAATCGTGGAATCAATTCAGATAGATACAACTTGTATTAAGTCGGCTTCTGGAGGAGTGGAGCTCTATCGATTACGTGAGGAAAACATCCCTATTTTGCGACTTCAAGAAGAGTTAGAAATGGGACAAAGTGGGTCTCTAGACGCGAGAATCCTTTGTTTTGTTGAAGCGGCAGGTAATCGAGTGGGACTATTGATTGATGAGCTCCTTGATCAACAGCAAGTGGTTATCAAGAGTTTAGAATCAAATTACAGCAAGGTTGCAGGTATTTCTGGCGCGACTATTTTGGGAGACGGTTCTGTTTCTTTAATTTTAGATATTCAAGGTTTAATTACACGTTTTCTCAACAGAGCTTCTGACTCTGCAAGCAAGGGCCTTGCAGCTTAAGGAGGGAAAATGGAAACGGCTTTAACGGAACATGATGTCGCGTCAAAAACAGCACTGCCAATGCAAGGACAAGTCTCATCTGAGAGTGCTGAAGAACAGGGCGTCTCAGAAAGTGCGGACTTTTTAAGCTTTAAGCTAGATAGTGAATTATATGGTGTAGAAATCAATGATGTTGAAGAGATTCGTGTCTGGGAAAGACCAACCCCCATTCCGCATGCTCCTGAGTTTGTAAAAGGTGTGATCAATTTGCGTGGTATGATCGTTCCTGTCGTTGATTTAAGGTGTCGCTTTGGCGTAGGACGTAGTGAATACCTACCAAGCACAGTTGTTATCGTGCTTCGTCTTAAACTTGATGAAAGTGAACGTCTGATGGGCTTGGTCGTTGATGCAGTGAGTGATGTGGTTAGTCAAGGGCAAAACGAGTTGTATCCCAGTGTAGGGGAGTCGTTAGTGACGCCCTACTTACAAGGTTTATTGAATGTTGGTGATCAGGTGATGTCTCTACTCAATACCGAGGAGCTGCTAAATATTGAGCGTGTTCTGGGGAGGGAATCATGACGATGCCACAGGAATTTCTCAGCTTTATTTTGGGCGAAGATGAATATGGTGTCCCTATCCTTGATGTACGAGAAGTGAGAGGATGGGGAGCGGTCAGAGAGGTGCCTAATTCCCCCACTTATATGCTAGGAGTGTTGGAAATCCGAGGAGAATATGTCCCCATTGTTGATTTGCGGGCACGGTTTGGCTTACCACCAGCTGAAATTAGTGCAACAACAGTTGTGATCGTTCTCAATGATGCTCAGATGCATCCTTTAGGCATTATTGTTGATGGAGTCTCAGAAGTTTACCCATTAACAGATGAACAAATAAAACCAGCACCACATGTATCACGTTCGGTTGACCATAGCTATATCCGAGGTCTTGCTTCGGTAGAGAATGGTCATCTTATATTAATAAAACTAGAGGCTCTGTTCGATGTGGCAGAGTTGGCCGAACTCGAGCACAGAGATAAGAGTTTGGCTTAACAAGTCATACGAAACAATCAGGGAGAGGTGACTCATGGCATTTTGGAATCGTGAACCTAAATCAAACGCAGTTGAGCAATTTGAAATGGTTGCGTCAGATAGCTTAATGGAAATGGATACGCACGAACCTGAAGAACAAGGGCTATCTAAAGAACAACTCTCTTCAGCACTTAACGCTGCGCAAACGGCGTTAATGATGATTGATAGAGATTTCAACATTACCTACGTAAACCAGAAATCCATTGATTTACTAAAAACTCATGAAGGTTTATTTCAGTCTGTTTGGCCTAATTTTAGAGCCGATGAAGAGTTTCTGTTGGGGTACTGTATTGATGGCTTTCATGCTAACCCTGCCCACCAGCGTCAATTACTCTCCAATCCATCTAACCTCCCCTATACCACAACAATTACTGTGAAAGATGTACAGATTGAATTAAATGTCGGTGCGATTCTTGACAAGAATGGAAACTATGAAGGTAACACTTTGGAATGGTCTGATGTGACAGATGCGCTCAAACAGAAAGACGATATTGCCCGTTTGCGCGCCGCAGTAGATCAAGCTCAAACTGCAATGGTGATGATAGATAGAGATTTTAGCATTACCTATGTCAACCAATCGACCATAGAGTTATTTGGTAAACATGAAGCGGCACTGCGAACGGTTTGGTCAGGCTTTACAGCAACAGAGGAATGGTTAATGGGGCGCTGTATTGATGAGTTTCATAAAAATCCTGCTCACCAGAGGCAGATGCTATCAACCCCGAACAATCTCCCATATAAAACCGATATAGATATCGCAGATATAAAAATTGAGCTTAATGTTGCCGCTATTATGGATGCTAAAGGTAACTATATCGGCAACACACTAGAGTGGGAAGACGTGACAGAAAAACGAGCTAAAGACCAAGAAGTCGGTCGCTTGGCTTCTGCGGTAAAAGGCATGACAACCAATTTAATGATGGCAGATAAAGAAGGAATTATTCAATACCTTAACCCATCTTTGTCTAATTTACTTAAGTCTCGAGAAAGTGATTTACAAAAAGCCTTGCCAGGTTTTGATGCGAGCAATTTAGTCGGTAAGAGCATTGATGTATTCCATAAAAATCCGAGCCATCAAAGAAATATAATCAATAATCCAGAACGACTACCTTTCTCTTCAAATATTGCCGTTGGTGGGTTGGAATTTAACTTAACTTGTATTGCGATGCACGATACTCAGGGTAACTACATTGGACCAGCTCTCCAGTGGGAAGATATTACTGAGCAGCAGGATGGGCAGAGGCAGGTTGAGTCTTTAATTCAAAGAGCGATATCCGGAGAGTTAAATGAACGTATAGACACCACTGTATACAGTGGTTTTATGAAAGAATTGGGTGATGGCATCAATAGTTTGCTTGATACAATGGTGGAGCCAATCGGCCAATGTATTGACGTAATGAGTCGAGTGGCAGATGGTGACTTGAATACTAATATGTCTGAAAACAAGGGAGAGTTTGGCAGGCTGTCAGATGCGGTCAATACATCCATTGTTAACCTGCGGAATATGGTAGAAAAAATCACTCAATCATCTGCTCGTGTAGCAACCGCTTCTACAGAAATAGCCGAAGGAAATAACGACTTAAGTCAGCGTGTTGAAGCTCAGGCGTCGAATTTGGAAGAAACCGCGGCAAGTATGGAGGAAATGACGGCAACGGTTAGGCAAAATGCCGATAACGCCAAGGGCGCTAATACTCTCGCGGAAGATGCCACCAAAAAAGCCAGCAAAGGTGGAGATGTGGTTGGTCAAGCAGTATCGGCTATGTCTGAGATTAACAATGCTAGTAAGAAAATTGCCGACATCATTGGTGTTATTGATGAAATTGCTTTCCAGACAAACCTGTTGGCACTTAATGCTGCCGTTGAAGCTGCTCGAGCAGGAGAACAAGGACGTGGCTTTGCCGTTGTGGCTGGAGAGGTTCGTAATCTGGCGCAACGAAGTGCAGCGGCGGCCAAAGAGATTAAAGGTTTAATAAAAGACAGTGTTGAGAAAGTTGATGAGGGATCTAGGTTAGTTGATGAATCTGGAGATACACTTAATGAAATCGTCGAAGCTGTAGAAAAAGTAACTGAACTCATTGCTCAAATTGCTTCTTCTAGCCTAGAGCAATCGACCGGTATAGACGAAATCAATCGTGCTATCGCTACAATGGATGAAATGACCCAGCAAAATGCGTCCTTGGTTGAAGAGACATCAGCGGCTAGCCAATCACTTAAAGACGAAGGTAAACAGTTACTTCATCTAATGAACTTTTTCGCTACCGATGACAATGTAGCCACGTTTGAAACCAAAAGGCCCATTCCATCGGCTGCGAAGAATAATGTAAGAGAGATACGAACCCCAAAAGTTGCTAACTCCGGTTTTCAGGCCAGTGAGGAAGGGGACGAATGGGAAGAGTTTTAAGCCGTGAAGAAGGGGGGATAGGTGGGACCGAGTTTGAACTGACAGATACTGATTTTAGGTTCATTCAATGGTTTATGCACAAGCATGCGGGCATTTATTTCTCTGATCGAAAGCGTACCATGGTCTATGGCCGAATTAGCCGCCAGCTTAGGCGGTTAGGGCTTCGTCGTTTCGCTGATTATAAGCTTCTCATTGAGCGAGATAGTGAAGAGCGGGTTGGTTTCATCAACTGCCTGACAACCAACAAAACACAATTTTTTCGTGAATATCATCATTTTGAGTTTCTCGAAAATGTCATGTTAAAAGAGTGGTCCAAGCAAGGCGTCAGCAACCTGAACTTCTGGTCGGCAGGGTGTTCTACAGGCGAGGAGCCGTATAGCTTTGTCGCATCGCTGTACTCTAAAGGAGCTTTTAGTACTTTCGAACAGATTCAGATCTACGCCACGGATCTGGATACCAAGGTTCTCTCACATGCTACCCATGGAATCTACAGCGATGATGCGATTTCTTCTATTCCTCCAAAATACTTGCAACCATGCTTTTTTAAAGGAAAAGGCAGTCAACTTGGCAACATAAAGGTTGCAAAAGGGCTACAGCAAAGTATCAACTTTCAACAGCTTAACTTGTTAGATGAATGGAACTGGCAGGAGCCCTTTGATCTTATTTCATGCAGAAATGTCATGATCTACTTCGATAAGCCAACTCAAGAAAAGCTAATAAAGCGTTTTTGCCAACAACTCAAACCTCATGGAATTCTGTTGCTCGGGCACTCTGAAAGTATTGGATCTTGTAGCGACCTCTTTAAACACCTTGGGAAAACTATTTACATTAAACAGTAGGTATGACTATGGTAGGAAAAAAAAACCTGAAGCCAGTGCACGACGATAGTCATTTCAATCGTTTTTATCATCCTCAGAAAGAAATGCACATAGTTAAGGTTTTCCCTGGTGGTCTTTACTGGAGTCAGCAAGACGATGAGTTGATCGCAACAGGACTGGGATCTTGTGTTGCTGTATGCATGTGGGATGAATTAATTGGCATTGGAGGAATGAATCACTTTTTACTCCCATTTTGTAGCCACTCTGAGATAAGTGCTTGGCAGCCAGGCGAGATTGTTTCCACGGCTTCTCGCTATGGTAGTCACGCGATGGAAATGTTGATTAATGCCATGATTTCTCATGGCGCTCGAAGGTCAGAGCTTAACATTAAACTTTTTGGTGGTGCGCAAATGATGGGTAAGCACTCGATGATAGGGGAAAAAAATATTGCCTTTATTTTGGATTATGTTCAGCGGGAAGGCCTTAAGGTCGTTGCTCAAGATCTCGGAGGATCAGAACCGAGAAGAATTATATTCAACCCTGTAAGTGGGAAAGTATGGCTAAAGCGATTACCTTACACTGAAGTACATCAGCTTCAGCTTCAAGAGGACAAATATGCCAGTAAGTTAGGTAGAGAAAGCCACCGCTTTCATGACGATGATGTGGAGCTATTCGGATGAAAAAAATTAAAGTTTTGATTATCGATGACTCACCTGTATTTAGAGCATTACTTGAGCAGTTGATTAGCTCTGACCCTATCCTTGAAGTGGTTGCATTGGCCGAAGACCCCTATCAGGCTCGAGATCTGATTAAACAACATAACCCTGATGTCATCACATTAGATATAGAAATGCCGAAAATGAATGGTGTCCAGTTTCTAAAGAATCTAATGCGATTGAGGCCTACGCCTGTGATCATGATCTCAACCTTAACCCAGCATGGTGCACAGCCTACCCTTATGGCCTTGGAACTAGGAGCGGTCGATTATTTTCCTAAACCGTCGGTTGACAACACGGCTGACATGCTGAATTACAAAGATCTGGTCAACGACAAAATAAAAATGGCGGCAGGGGCTAATGTAAAGCATGAGTATAGCCAAAATTCTTCACAGAAACCTTTAGCGTGTAAAGGCAAAACATCTATCGAGCTTATTGCTATTGGGGCTTCTACTGGTGGGACAGAAGCGGTCAGGCAAGTATTGTCTGCTTTACCTGCGGGGCTTCCACCTATCGTCATCACCCAACATATTAGTGCGATGTTTAGTGCCTCCTTTGCTCAAAGGCTGAATGAGAGCTGTGCTCTACAAGTTAAGGAATTGTCGACGAATAAAGCACCTTTGATTAATGGGTGTGCTTATGTTGCTCCAGGAGATAAACATCTTGTAGTGGTGAAGCAGGGAAGCCATTTATATTGCCAACTTGATGACAGACCTAGTGTGAATCGACACAAACCATCCGTTGATGTGATGTTTGATGCTGTGGCAGAAACGGTAGGAAAGAATTCTATTGGTGTGATACTTACCGGAATGGGACAGGATGGTGCACAAGGCATGCTTCGAATGAGGCAACAAGGTGCAAGGACTATTGCGCAAGATCAAGCATCTTCGGTGGTATGGGGAATGCCTAGAGTAGCTGTTGAAATAAATGCTGCCGAGGAAGTGAAGAGTCTTAAGCAAATCCCACAACAAATTTGTGATTGTTTAGACAGTCATCATTGAGCCAACACGGCTAAGGCTAGGGATAGAATGAATAAAATAATTAAGGTTAATAAGAACCGCTATGGTATCGCAATAGGAATTCAACTCCTGCTATTGTCGATTGGTATGATGCTATCCTCTTCGTTAGCTCATGTTGCTGTTATGATTTTAGCAGCGGCAGTACCTTGGTTTGTTATCCCGCGAAAACAGGAATCTCAACCAGCGCAGCAGCCAAGTACTAAACCAGTCAAGGATGTACAAGCTGCGGCCAGAGATGTCAGTAAGCTCATTGAACAGATTTCACAACAGCTAAATGAGCCACTTGCTTTACAAAATAGTATTGTCTCTGAGTCTGTTGAAACCTTGAATGCGAGTTTTTTTGAACTGCAGAATTTAGCTGAGAGTCAAAATAATATTGCAGAGTCGCTCGTGCTAAAAACATTGGCAAATAAAAATGATGCGTACGACATCACTCAAGTTTTGCCGAAAACAGAAGCTATCATTCGTCAGTTTGTCGATACACTCATCACTGTATCAGAGAAAAGTATCTCTGCTGTACACAGCATTCACGATATGTCAGATAAACTAAATACAGTCTTTAAGCTTCTTGCACAAGTTCGAGGGCTTTCTGAACAGACAAATTTACTGGCTTTGAACGCTGCGATTGAAGCAGCTAGAGCAGGAGATGCTGGCCGTGGCTTTGCCGTTGTAGCGCAGGAAGTCAGGAATCTATCTGTCAAAGCGGAAGAATTAAATAGTCAGATAGAGAAAGAGATTAATGTTGCGCAAAATACGGTCAGAGAAGCCAACAAAACGGTCGGTGAAATGGCATCTATTGATATGACTGAAGCGATAGAGTCTAAAGATAAAGTAGATGAGATGTTGCATGGTGTACAAAAAATGAATGCCATGGTTGAACAAGAAGTACGGAAAATCAAATCTATCGGTGTCACGCTGCACAGTAAAGTAGGAGATGGCATCCGGGCGTTACAGTTTACCGACATCATCGTTCAGCAGGGTGATTACGCTAAGGGCAGCACAGCGTTTCTAGTCGAGCTAAAGAACACTTTCGAAGATTATGCAAGTGATAGAGTTGATGGTGACGGTTTTAATAGAGCGATAAATGATCTTAAAGATAATGTTTGTCAGAGGAGTACGCCAGCTGCTTCACAAGCAAGTATAGAAGAAGGCGAAGTCGAATTTTTCTGAATTTTGGTTGGGTGAATAAGGCAAGGCGTCTGAGCCTTGCTGGCTTAATAAGGAGATACTATGTCTGTAGAGTCACAAATTGATCAGGGTGCAAAACATATCACGATTGTCATAGAAGGTGCTTTTGGCTTTAGTCTTGTTCAGGAGTTCCGTCGTTGCTATTCAGACAAAAAAGATTATCGCTATACCATTGATTTACGCAAGGTCGATTATATCGACAGTGCAGGTTTGGGTATGTTGCTGAATATGCACAACTATCTAGAGCAAGATGATGGAATGATCCGCATCACTAACACGCTTCCTCAAGTAAGAAAAATACTGTCTATTTCTCGTTTTGATAAAAAATTTGCCATCGAGTAGATGCTGAGGAGAGTAGTATGCATGTCATGATAGTGGATGATCACGCGACGAATAGAGAGTTGTGTCGGTTTATGTTGGGTGACATCACGGAAAAAGTAACGACTTTCGAGAACGGAGAAGGTGTCGTCAATGCAATGCGACAAATGCCACTCTTGCCTGATGTTATTCTTCTTGATGTTATGATGCCAATCAAAGATGGTTTTGTTACAGCAAAAGAAATTCGGGATGCGTTTCCTGGAAGGCATATGCCGATTATCTTCCTTACTGTTTTGGACGATCACGACTCATTTGAGCGGTGCTTGACTGTAGGTGATGATTTCATTCTCAAGCCAGTAGAACGAAGTGTATTGATTGCCAAAGTACAAGCCCACTATCGTATCGTGAAAATACATAACCAAGTAAGAGAGCAAAGAGATGAGCTGAGTCATTTCCATGAACAAGTACGTTATGATTATGCGATTGCAGAATCGATATTTTCTAATTTGATGGATGAAATGAGTTCCCAGCTTAAGAATATCTATGGGATAGATTATAAGTCTACGCCATCAACTGTTTTTAATGGAGATATGATTGTTGTAGCCAATCGCCCTCATGGTGGTGTCTATGTGATGATAGCAGATGCAACAGGCCATGGTCTTCCTGCTGCGATATCAGCCATACCTGCGACACGCGCTTTCTTTTCTATGGCTGCGAAAGGTTTGTCTCTTGGTGAAATTGTTCGCGAGCTAAATGATGTGCTAGTTAGATTCCTGCCCATGGGAATGATGCTAGCCGCCAGTGTGTTTGAAGTTAGAGCCAATGGTTTTGAGGTATCCTGGTGGGGCGGGGGATTGCCCGATGGCTATTTACTCGGCAAAGACGGTACTATTGTGCGCAAATTAGTATCAACCCATATGCCTCTTGGTGTCCTGAAAGAGCATGAGTTCGAAGCCGAACTATTGCATTACAAGCTGGAACCTGAGCAGCGGATTGTATGTTATACCGATGGTGTGGTTGAGGCTGAAAACAATGTGGGTGAGCAATTTGGCCAAGATAGACTGGAAGAAGCACTCAAATCGGGGCGGGCTATCATTCCTACTGTTTTTGAAGCGGTCAATAAATTCTCTTGTCGAAATGTGGGTGACGATCTCTCAATACTGTCGATGACTTTTCCGATTTCAAATGGGAACGATAGAGTTACCCAACAGAACAAGTGCGACCTTAGCCGGACCCAATCTCAGTCCACAATCAATTTTCCAGCGTCTGTCCTAAAGTCGGTATCCGTAATGAATGAAGTTCGACGTTTTATGACAGGAGTGATAGCAGGGCCACATCTGGATCTCATTTGCTCAGTATTGTCTGAGCTATTTGCTAATGCGATTGAGCATGGCTTATTGAATATGGATTCTAAAATCAAAGAACAACCGGACGGCTTTTTTACGTTTTATCAACTGCGGGAACAAAAGCTTCAAGAATTGCCAGAGCAATACTGGGTGTCTCTATCTATCGATTATCAACCCGACGATACCAAAGTAGTAATGGCGCTTGAGCATAATGGCGAGGGCTTTGATCATTCTGTGCTAAAAAAGGACGACGATCAGTCTCTCACGCACGGTCGTGGCATTGTACTTGCCTCAGAATTATGTGATTCATTGGAATACTCAAAGCAAGGTAAATGTGTGACGGCTGTCTATCGTTTGGACTCTAAACATCACTTCCCGAGCTCTAATTAGTGATATTTACACTGTAAAAGCAGGTGGGTAGTGACCCAACCCTGACTTTGCTACAAATTAAATATTGTATTCCTTCCGGATTATATAAACTAAACTTAAAGGGATTAAAGCAAGCAGGCTGTAAATGTGGGAAAAGTTAGTCAGCTTATCTGAGGATAATCAACAGATTATCGCTAAGCTACCGCAAGACATGGCTCTTGACGGGAAACTGAGTGATAAAGGTGTTGACGAAGCATTGAACGATATTGGCGCCAACGACTTTTGTTTGCTGACAGATGAAGTGAATCGTTTTGTCAATTGTGCGAATGAAGGGAAGAGCGAAGCGCTGATAGGGTTTCCTATTGCTGAAGTTAGGGATGCTGAGGTCGAGGTAGTGTTATCTGATCATGACATGCTCGCCAGTATGGTTGTGACTGGTGCATATCGTGGTGCTCCACTTAAAGGGCCTCAAATTGTACATGCCTTGGCTCGTGCTCATGTCACTAAGGGTATAAATAAGCTTGCACTAAAGAAAGTTTTAGTTATGAGTCACCAGCTAAAGCCCGGAGAAACCTTTACCCAGCCAGTTGCTAAAGGGAAAAGTCCGGTACAAGGCCAAGATGCTAAGTTCATTCCTTTAGTCAAGGACGTTACCAAACAAGTGCTAGCGCCGACAAAAGATGAAAGTGGCAAAGTAGACATGTTAAACCTTGGTGAAACTGTTACGGTTGAAGCCGGGGCTCGTTTAATGAAACGTATCCCTGCAACTAAAGGTGTCCCGGGTATCACTGTTCAAGGAAAGTCTATTCCACCTAAGCCTGGTACTGATACTACCCTGAAAGTTTCAAAAGGTTCTGCAATTTCTCCAGATGACCCCAATCTACTTATTGCTGAAGTTTCTGGAATGCCTATCATCAAAGAGCGTTCTGTAGAGGTTGAAGACGCACTCTGCCTTCCTTCAATTGGGGTCGCTACTGGCCATATAAAATTCAAAGGTAACGTGATTATTACGGGAAATATTGAATCGGATATGGTGGTGCGTACAACAGGAAACCTTACTGTTGGTGGCTTTATTGAGTCAGCCGACGTGCAGGTGCAGGGGGATATTGAAGTTGCGAAAGGTATCATAGGGCACAATGTTTCAGAAGGTGAAGAGAAAAGCTGTAAGGTAAAATCTGGTGGATCAATTACAGCAAACTATGCGCAGTTTTCAGAGCTACAAGCTGGGGAAAATATCAACCTTTCTATTCATTGTATGAGTAATGAGCTTCGGTGTGGTAAGGACCTTACGGTTTCAGATGAAGCTGGAAAACAAGGTACACTTAGCGGTGGTAGTGCAAAAGTGGGTGGTAAAGTTATCTGCGTTAATTTAGGAGTTGAGGGCGATACTGCTACTCATGTTAATGCTTTTGCTCGTTATGCAAATTTTAAAGAGCGCCAACAAAAGTACAAAGATGAATACACCGCAGCTCAAGAAGCAACCATGAAAGTGGTTCGAAAAGAGCTTGAATTCAAGAAAACCCCCAAAGCTGAGCGTACCGAAGAAGACGAAGCCAATCTTGCTAAAATGAAACAAGAGTCTAACGAAAGGTTAGAAAAAGCGAAAATGGCAAGAGATCGGCTAGAGATGGAACTAGAGGAAGCGCTAGAAGAAAATACTATAGAAGTTAAGAATAAAGTCTATACGCATGTTACGGTGCAATTTGGTGAAGAAAAAGTGATCACAAAACGTGTTCATGGTACCAGTACTTTTAGCTTTACTCAGTATGAGATTAAGTGCGCTTCAGCGATGGACGAAGAAGCGCTAGAGCAAGAGTAAGTAAAACGCTATCAAGCTTGCCATCATAGCGATACCTAGGAGGCAAGTTTATTTTTTCATGCGCTATTATGCTAACAGTCGTCGCCTGAGATAGGAACGACGAGGATGTCTACAGGGGAGCGATTGATAAGCTGTCGAGAGTAGGAAAGAATCTTACTCCAAAAATCTTGATGGTGTCCGCAAAGTAACAAATCAACACGATAGTTTTCTATTGTCTCCGAAAGTTTATTGGCTAAGTTACCCGTTCCGACCAGAAAATGTCGAATGGGAAAGTCTACGTTAGCTTCGAAGGACCTTAACTTTTTCATAGCAAGCTCATTCACAGGTCTCACATTGGTATCGGAGTGAATATCAATAAGCTCTGGGTATATCTCTCCATGAGAGCCATCAAGGTGAATAAAAGAGATATCAGCCTTGTGTTGCTTAGCCATAAAGATAGCCCTCTCTATCAGAATATTACTGTCATCAGATAGTTCTAAAGCAACCATAATGTGTTGATATTGCATAGCTATTTCCTTCTATTGTCTTTGACTTTGATATCATAAAGCTGATTGAAGAAGAATATTGTTTGCCAGATCTCTAATGTGAAAGTTATTGGTTTATGCTCTCATCACTGTGATATAGTTAAATACTCCTTACCCTTAATTGTTGACACATTAGACACACAACTTTTACTCAGATTTGTTAAAGTTAGACCAACGATGATGATGCCTTCCCGTTCTTGGGTGGCCGAGTGTTTACCACAGTTTCTAAAAATTCTATGAAGTTAAATCGATGTACCAATCGTCTGCGCAACTACGATTTTGAACTGACTTTGTTCAAAAGACGAGCTGCAGTTGCTTTTATTGCCATGGTATCTTTATGTTTTATACTTGTTGCCAACCTATATAAGCTAGAAGTCGACAGTTTTTCTTACTATCAGACGCGAGCAAACGACAATAGGATTCAAGTGTTGCCTATTTCGCCTCCTCGAGGCGTAATCTACGACAGAAACGGAAAACCTGTTGCCCAAAATATACCTATTTATGTATTGGAAGTTGTACCGAGTAAAGTTGCTTCTATGAAAGATTCTGTTGAACGCTTGTCGAACTACATCGAGTTCACATCAGAGCAACAGCAAAAATTAACTCAATTACATCGCTCAAACCATAAAACACAGACAATTAAAACTGGTTTAAGTGAAATAGAAATAGCTCAATTCTCCGCCCATCAACATGAATTTCCGGGTTTTAAGATCAATGCTGAAATGAAACGCTACTATCCCTATGGTGAGTCACTAACCCATATTGTTGGTTACGTAGCGCACATTAATGACCGTGATTTAGAACGCTTAAAAGAAGAAGGGGAGTTGACTAACTATAGAGCGACAAAAATTATCGGTAAGTTAGGAATTGAACGGTACTATGAAAATATTTTGCACGGAAAGCAGGGATACGAAGAAGTTGAGGTAAATAACCGAGGTCGAGTAATAAGAACGCTTAAATATGTTCCTCCTATTGCGGGCAAAGATCTTGTCCTTAATATTGATGTCGATTTACAACAGCATGTTTATAAACTTTTGGGCGATAGGCAAGGCAGTGCTGTGGTCCTTGATCCTACTGATAATAGTGTTCTGGCGATGGCTTCCAGTCCTAGTTATGATCCCAACCCATTTGTTGATGGTATCTCCGGATCGGAATATCGTAAGTTATTGCAAGACCCCCATCACCCTTTACTCAATCGAGCAACCTTAGGTGTATACCCACCTGCGTCTACGGTAAAACCCTTCATCGCGATAGCTGGTTTAAGTGAAAAGGTAGTAAGCCCTGATACTGTCCGAAACGATCATGGTCGCTGGCAGATCCCTGGCTCTAAACGTGGTTCCAAGGCTTGGCGAGATTGGAGGCGCTGGGGCCATGGTGATGTCGATGTGACCTTGGCGATTGAAGAATCGGTGGATTCGTTTTTCTATCAAATGGCGTATGACTTAGGCATAGACAGAATATCGGACTGGATGGGGATGTTTGGTTTTGGCCAGAGAACTGGCATTGATATCTTCGAAGAAACTGCGGCGAATATGCCGACTAGAGAGTGGAAGCAACGCAGGCATCATCAGCCATGGTACAAAGGTGATACGGTTCCAATTGGTATTGGGCAAGGATATTGGACGGCGACACCGCTCCAATTAGCTAAAGCCACTTCTGTGTTGGTTAATCATGGGGCTGTGACCTCTCCACACCTACTCAAAGCTGTGATTGAACATGGGCAGGAGTTTAATCAAGCTCAGACAGTTGAATACGCAAAAACAAAAGAAATGAATCAAGTGAATGATGCATACTGGGATATTTCTCTTAATGCAATGCGTTTGGTTAATCAAGGCTCCAGAGGTTCAGGGCGCCGTTCATTTAGAGGAGCTAAATACTGTAGCGGAGGTAAATCTGGTACCGCACAGGTATTTGGCTTAAAAAAAGACGAGGTGTATAACTCCAAAGAGTTGAGCAAACATCTACTCGATCATGGTCTATTTACGGGATTTGCACCATGTGAAAGCCCGAAGTATGTTGCCACGGTAGTCATTGAACATGGAAATGGGGGCTCTAGGGTGGGAGCACCATTTATCAGAAAGGTCTTTGATTATTTGCTGGTAGAAGAGAAAACATAGTAGTTTGAAGTCATTTGATTTTTGAGATTCTCTATATATTAAACTAGATTCATATTGTCTGGTCATTTTCTAGAGAATCATCAAATGAAAAACATTCTATCAAATGTTTCAGTAACCAATCGTTTGTTGGCTATATCCATTATTTTTGTTGTCACTGTCGTTATTATCGCTATGGATGTGATTTCGACGCTTGAAAAAAATAAACAAGATGGAACGGTAATCAATGTTGCGGGTCGACAAAGGATGTTGACTAAAAAGTTTGCCAGTGAAGTGATGCTCACTTTACAAAAACAAAGCCAAGTTACTGCGCCTCAACTGAACTACGAAAATACCATTAAACTCTATGAAACTTCATTGCGTGCATTAAAATCTGGTGGGCAAACCTTCTCTGATTTGTCGATGCAGTCACCCATTATGCTAAAAGAGAGCTTCGCCGTTGATTTTAAAACAAAACTCATCGAAGTTGAGCGGCTCTGGTTCACGCAAAAAACGCTAGCTTTAGATTTGTTGCAGAGCGAAGTGCGCCCTTCTGATGAGAAAATAGATGCCTTTATGATGGCAAATCACAAAACATTGGCAGCAATGCATCAAGCCGTTCTGAGCTACAACAAATATTCTGATCGAAACATTAGCTCTTTAAAAACGGATATAGTGTTCATTTCTTTGGTCAGTTTAACCCTTACCATGGTACTCCTTTATCTAATCGGCAAAAGCTTGACTCAGCCAATTCACCAGTTGGTGAAGATCACGAGAGAGATTAGCAAAGGTGATTTAAGTGATAACCACTCTGCTGGGTTGGCCAATAAGAGTGAACTTGGCTTTTTGGCGGCCAATATTTTTTCTATGAGACATGCTTTATCCTCAGTAGTTAAAGGCCTAAAAACCAGCGCAGACAGTATTTCACGTTTATCCAATCGGGTTGAGACCTTAGCCCAAGAGGTGGACAGTAGCTATGATGACGAAAAGCGAAAGTATGATGAGATCGCTAAAATCTCCGATGACTTGGTAATGTCGTTTGAGCGTGTTTCTCAAGTGGTTGAAAAAACTTTATTGTCGGCGTCTGAAAGCCAAAAGAGTGCTCAGCTTGGTTTGGAGACAATACATAACAATATTAGAGCCGTTGAACTTGCTTCTGCTGAGTCAGAAAAAGTATCGGCTAACGTACAAGAGCTGAGTTTAGTCGCTGAAAAGGTTTATAGCATTATTGATGTCATTCAAGTCATTGCAGAACAAACTAACCTACTTGCTTTGAATGCGGCGATTGAAGCGGCCAGAGCGGGAGAGCAAGGTCGAGGATTTGCAGTTGTGTCTGACGAAGTACGCATGTTAGCCAGTAAAACAAACCACTCTACAGGTGAAATTAGTCACCTACTTAATGACTTAACTGACAGGGTGAAAGCCTCTGTAGAATCTGTGGCTCAGTTGCAAACAGAAGTCGAGAACAGTAAGAAGTGCAGTAACTATACTGCTGAAAACATAGACCGAATTTCTAACTCTATCTCACTGACCGTTGGTCAGCAGCATGAAATAGCTGCTTTGATTGATGAGCAGTCAAAAAGTATCCATGAACTTAGAGAAGCACAGGGTTACTTATCTAATTTGTTAAAAAATACCAATAAAAAAATCAAAGATAGCTCATTTATCGCGGTGGATATGAATGATATGGCGAAGGGAATTTCCTCTACGTTAGATGATTTTTCTTTATCCGCCAGTAGCCAGTAGCCAGACGTTCTATATGAGCGTGATCTTCTAGATTTCAGTACTATTTGAAAAGAAAAGCGGGTATGAATACCCGCTTTTGGTCACTTTCTTGATGGCAGTCTCAGGAGTTACTTTTGGGTGCACTTTTGTTTACCTCTTTCCAAAATTGAACGCGAATACGGTGCAGTCGGGCTCTTCTCATTTTTTTCATTAAACGTCCTCACTATGAGTATTTTCAGGTTATGACGATTGTAAATCAGTTACTTAGTGAACAAATTTAATGTAGTGACCGATAGAAAAGATCGCCAGAATTCGAGGTTTAGTTTTTCCTTAAATACTGAGTTTTATTTAATGAAAGTGAAGTTAAACTCATTTTCATGGAACTGTAATGTAAATCTCACCTCGCCTGATTGCGTATTCCTTACAAAAGAAACAATAGTTTAACTTTGTTGTCATTTTTGCGGTCTATCCTCTCCCAATATTAAAAAAACACACAAGGAGTCAGCAATGAAAAACCGCGAAGAGCAAGAGTCTCAATTTAGTCAAATGGTAGATGCGAGATTATCTCGTCGGCGTTTTTTAACTGGAACGGCTGCTGTTGGAGCAGGCGCTTTTTTATCCCTTAACCCAATTGCTAAAGTGTTTGCAGATAACAAGAAAAGCGTATTACTGAACTTTGATGCTGTTCCAGCCTCTACAAGCGATACTTTTATTGTACCTAAAGGTTACAAAGCAACACCTTTGGTTTCCTGGGGGGATCCTCTTTTCGCCGACTCCCCTGCGTTTGATCCAAGTGGAAAGCAAAGATCTAAAGCACAATTAAAGCAGTTTGGTGACAATAATGATGGCATGAGCTTATTTCCAATCAGCAAAGATAGGGCAGTCATTGCGGTTAATAATGAGTATACCAACTATGAATATTTATTTGATCATGGCGGTAAGTCAATGACGGTGGATGATGTGGTTAAGGCTCAAGCGGCACATGGAGTGACGGTATTTGAGATTACATCATCAGGTGGTAAATGGCAGCTAGACAAAAATGGCACGCGCAACCGCCGAATTACAGCAAATACTGAAATGAGATTAACCGGACCTGCGGCTGGACACAGTTTGATGAAAACTAAAATGGATCCCTCTGGAACCAAGCCGCTGGGAACGTTTGCAAATTGCGCCAATGGACAAACCCCGTGGGGGACTTACCTTACTTGTGAAGAGAACTTTGACGGTTACTTTGGCAGCGTTAAAAAAGTGGAATTATCTGATGATCATAAACGCTATGGCATTTCGGCACAGCAAAGCGAATGGCAGTGGCACAATACCGACGAGCGTTTTGACGTTTCATTGAACCCTAATGAGCCACATCGTTTTGGCTGGATTGTTGAAATCGATCCCCATGATCCGACATCGACTCCTCTAAAGAGAACGGCTCTTGGTCGTTTCAAGCATGAGAATGCCGCAGTTGTGGTCAATGATGATGGTCATGTTGTTGTATACATGGGAGATGATGAGCGTGGAGAGCATCTCTATAAATTCGTGTCCAAGAATAAATATCAGCAAGGCAATGACAAACAAAACAGAAACTTACTGGAAGAAGGAACTTTGTATGTTGCTAAGTTCGGTATGGATGATGACGAACTAAAAGGTCATGGACAATGGTTAGAGCTGACCTATGGGAAAAATGGTTTGGATAAAACCAATGGTTTCGGTGACCAAGCGGAAGTGGTTACATTTGCTCGCCGAGCGGCCACCCATGTCGGAGCAACAACCATGGATCGCCCTGAATGGGTTGCCGTTCATCCTGATAAGAAATTTGTCTTTTGTACCCTGACCAATAATAAACATCGAGGTGTCAAAGAGGGGCAGCCTGTCGGAGGACCTAATCCGCGTAAAAAGAACCACTATGGACAGATTGTTCGCTGGGCACCATCAAACGGCGATCATACAGCTAAGACATTTACTTGGGATCTTTATCTCATCGCTGGTAATCCAAGTGTGCATAAAGGCAATTTGTATGCGGGAAGTGACAATATTAACACAGGTAATATGTTCAATAGTCCTGATGGTATCGGTTTTGATAAGGCAGGCCGCTTGTGGATTCAAACGGATGGTGATTATTCGAACAAAGGGGATTTTGCTGGACAGGGTAATAACCAAATGCTTTGTGGTGATCCTATGACAGGCGAAGTACGTCGCTTTTTAACAGGACCTATTGCGTGTGAAATCACAGGTTTGACCTTCTCTGAAGATTATAAAACCATGTTCGTAGGCGTTCAGCATCCGGGAGACAATGGAGCTCCGTCTCATTTCCCTGCTGGCGGGAACAGTAAACCTAGGTCAACTATTATGGCGATTACCCGTGACGATGGCGGTGTGATTGGGGCGTAATCACGCTCGCGTATTTAGGCAAAAGAAAAAGAAGGAGCAGTAATGCCCCTTCTTTTCTTGGTTGTAAACCAACTAAAAACCTCACGTTCGCACTAATCTGAACGTCCTCGGCCAGAAATTTTCCATGTATCCACTACTTGTCCATTTTTCACAACATGCAAATAGTCAAAGTTGTTTAAAGTTGTGTCACAATGGCTAGGCGTTAGTGTTAAGGTTTGACCTATATTGAGTGTTTGGTGTGAGTCGATATGCAATATGCCATGTTCGTCACCACCACATTGATAGGTGATATCTTGCCTAGTATCGACAGTCGGCATCCCTAGATCGATTGAAAGTGATTTCATACCAGCGTCAATGATGGCGCGGCTTGGTGTTGGGTGGCTTATCACAGTGCTAAGTACTTTTAGAGCTGGGACAAACTGCCGGTTATCATCCTGATTTTGCTCGTCTCCGATCTTGGAATATGAAGCATCCATAAACAGATACGATCCAGCCTGTATCTCAGTGTAATGCAAACCTTGATACGCCTGATAAGTACCAGTCCCCCCCCCGCTGATAATTTGGGGGGTTAGGTTGCGTGGTTTGAGCTCAGTTTCTATGTAGTCAAATAGCTCGGTAACGGCTGTTCGTGCTTGTTTTTGTCTTTCTTCGAAGCCTTTAATAAGTTGCAAGTGACCACTGTATGCTTGTATGCCCGAGTAATTTACTCCTTGAGTATCGACGATTTTTTCAATCAGAGCTAATAAGTCTTGACCAACCGCGACACCACATCGTTGTTGGCCACTTTCGACCTCTATTAAAAGGTTGACTTCTACTTGCGACTGCTTGGCTACTTTAGCAATACTCTCAACGTGCAAAGGGTGGTCGATAACTTGATATAGCTTTGCTTTAGGGTATTGAGTATGGAGCTTAATTAGACGCTGGACTTTGTTATCCCCTGCAATAGGCGTGGTGATAAGAATGTCTTGAATGCCACCTTCGAGCATGATTTCAGCTTCACCGAGTTTAGAAGTACATATTCCTTTTGCACCGAAATCAATCTGTTTTTGTGCTAGCTGAGGGATTTTATGTGCCTTAGTATGAGGTCTGAGTGTTAAGCCGAGATGATCAATTCTACGTTGCATTTCTGTCAGGTTGTTCTCGACAGTTTCTATGTCAATGAACAAGGCTGGTGTATCTAGGTTTTCTAGTTTCATAGTCTGATATTTCTTATTTTATCGCATTTTGGGGAACATAGGATTTGTTGTTATGGCATGGTTTTGCCTAATATTAAACTATCGCACTTAATTGCCGTTAACATATTAGTAACCTTATTTTGTTTTGCGACTCATTTTGAAAGCGAGATTGTGTTAATAATGCCACATTAGCTATCTATTTGAACAGTAATAGCTTTTCCGAAATTATGATGGATTGATTTATGGCACACCGCTTGCGTTATTGAGAATATTCATGCATTTTGAATCACAGGAGGCGGTTATGGCTCATTCCCTTAATTCTCAGGCTGGCCACCGTAGTGTCAACATCTTTAGCCTACGTATGTTTGCTGACAACAGGTCACATCACCCTGAAGTAGAGAAGTATGACGTAAAGCATGATGATCATGATCGTTCCCAAAGTAACGGCTTTCCATTGCTGGTTGATTCCGGCGTGTTTGAACTTCCCGAACAAGTCTGTCCTTATACCAAGTTTGATACGGACAGTGTGATTGCAGAGAAAGACACATTAGGCTCTCTGACCATAGATTGTCATGGCCGCTGGTGCTACTCAGTGTATAACATCAAGATGCAATTTCTAAAACTTGGTGAGGAGAAAATGGAGCAGTTTTCTGTTTGCACCGAGCAAGGCCAGCAATTCACAGTTTTTTTGACTCTGATTGGGAGTCAAGGCGGTGCTATGGTTGATAAAGTAACAACGGAAACCTCCGCTTTCTAGCGTTGAGATCTGATTAGGCGGCATTGAGTTGTGCCGCCAGCTCACGGCCACTTCCACGAAACTTGTCTATTGTCGCTGCAAAGTCAGCGGGTATTTGTAGAAGCCTAGAATCTGGATGTTCATTGATGTATCTCATTTTAGACTCATCGGTCATGAGTTCATCCCAATCTCTATTTATCGTGCGCGCCAAGTGAATGGTTGTGGCCATTTGAGGAGATAACTCAGCGTCTCTTGGTTCATGGAAGTTTGCGATAGCATCAACCATAGGCGCAGGGAAGTGCCATGATCTTGCCAATTTCGCACCCAATGCTGGAGCGCTGATATTCAGCAACTCTTCTTGGACAGATATGGCGTCTTCTCCATTTTGTGTTCGTGTTGCTATTTGTACAGCAGCCTCAGGCACTAATGTATGAATCATGAGCTCGCCGATATTATGTAGGATGCCCGTAGTAAAAACTTCGTGAGGGTCCACTTTCATTTGCTCAGCAATTTTACTCGCGATGACGGACACTTCAAAAGTGTCTATCCAGTATTGATTGAGATCTAATGTTTTTACTTTAGGAAAGGCACTCGATAGTACAGAGGCAACGACTAATGTTCTTACCGGTCCTGTTCCCACACGTAATAGTGCTTGATGAACGGAAGAGACGGCCGTATTACCACCAAAGTGAGCAGAGTTAGCCATGCGCAAAAGTCTTGCGCTAAGCACCTGATCGGTTGATATTTTTTGTGAGAGTTGCTCGAAATCCACTTCATCTTCATTCACCATGTTAAGCAAATCTTGAAGTACTTTTTGAATGCGAGGCAGTTCGTTGATACGAGATAAAAGAGCTTCTTGCGCCATGTAGAAAACCTCTGAGCCTATGAGAGCCATTACTATAGGATAGCATGTTGGTGTGATGCCTGAAGCGTACGTTGGCACAATAAATTTTGGGGTGTTAGAGAACTCGATTTCTTGCTAGCATTGAATTTAAATAGTCGGGGAGCTTATATGGACTGGTGCCTTATAAGCTGAGATCGCATTGTGGGACCCGTCGAACCTGATTCAGTTAATACTGGCGTAGGGAACTATTTGCACGGGCGCGTAAGCGACACCTGTTCTCACTTTGCTCACTTATATCGTGTTGAGTGGTTGTGATTGGCAAAGCGTTTCTTTACTTCCAGTACAAGGAGCTATTATGCCAAACCAAGACCTCATCCCTCCAGTTGTATTAACCATTGCGGGTTCTGATAGTAGTGGAGGTGCAGGTATTCAGGCTGATATTAAAGCCATCTCCGCAACGGGTAGTTATGCTTGTTCTGTTATTACGGCGATTACTGCTCAAAATACACTTGGCGTTTCTGCTATTCATCCGACACCACTTCATCTCATTGAAAGTCAGCTAGATGCTGTATTTAGTGATCTTGATGTTGCCGCTGTTAAAGTAGGAATGCTTGTGGACTCAAGCGTAATCAAGATAGTTGTAGATAAACTTAAGCAATATAAACCCCGATACTTAGTCATTGATCCTGTGATGGTTTCGACCAGCGGACAAATACTCACACAAGATTCTTCAATTAGTACATTAAGAGAGAAATTGCTGCCGATGGCCGATTTAGTCACCCCTAACTTGCCAGAGGGAGCAGTGCTTATTGGAAAAAGTGAACCTAAGGATATACACCAGGTAGAGAGTATGATCGAGCCATTGCGTCAGCTTGAGTGTGAGGCTGTGCTTTTAAAAGGCGGACATATGGAGTCTTCATCAAATAGTTCCGATTTACTGATCCTACCTAATCGTACGGAGTGGTTGCATTCGAGACGTCATTCAACCCGCAATACACATGGTACAGGGTGTACACTATCTTCTGCTATTGCGTCTTATTTGGCTCAGGGTTATCGATTACATAAAGCCATATACTTGGCAAAACAGTATATCACGCAAGCCATCGCTCATGCCGAATTGCTTAATGTTGGGAAGGGAAGAGGGCCTGTTCATCACTTTTTTGATGGTCATACCAATGTTCGTTGATATGCGGTCACCCTTGGTGTTCATCTATGAACTGGCTCAGCAGAAACAGGCTATTGGTCCTAAGTTATTGAGTAATATAATGCTACTGTGTGATGGCTTTAACATGTTAGCGCGAACTTTCACTGATTTGACATTGATCTGATAAATTGTCCCTAGTGCATCGATTAATATTTTGCCTCTTCAAGATTTCGATGCGGAGTATAGGTGGTGAAGCATTCTTTATCTAGCAATCAATATTATGTGACACTTCTGGTCTTATTTTTTCTTGGAATAATGGCGTTAAGTGTCTTTGTTAATGATATTGATTTACTCAGCTCTGTGTCAGTCCCTGTAGGTATTAGCGCAACTGTCCTAACGTTTTCTGCTGGCCCCAAAGGGTTTGTTATTTCACTTATCGTTATGTTAGCTATTTCTTGGAAACTCATTCCAACACCTTCCGAGCGGGTAAAAAAAATAGTGCACCTAGGGTTGATACTTGTTCTAGGCTTTGTTTGTAAGTCGGCCCTTAAACAGCTGACTGAAATTCCTAGGCCATACACTGAAGTCTTAACTCAAAATCTTTTGATCCCCCAGCCTTCGCATTTCTATAACCTAAGCTCGTTGCAGAAAAATGAGGTGATAGCAGAGATGGGGGGGATAGTGAGCGGTTGGAGAACGTCTCAGTGGCAGGGAGAGAGAGACTACTCATTTCCCTCAGGACACACTATTTTCGCTGCTGTTTGTTTGGCATTTTTTGGTAATGTATTTCTCCGAAATGGTCGTTACTTGCTCACTCTAGCAATAAGTGCGTGGGCCATGGGAGTAGCATACAGTCGATTATGGTTTGGAATGCATAGGCCGATAGATCTTTTAGGCTCTGTGGTTTTTGTTTTGTTGATCTACCTGTTCGCTGACAAGTTGGAGCGCTTGAGTGATAAAATTTTGAGCTGGCGCCTTAAAGCGAAATTGGGATAGAGGTTTGGGAGAAAGAAACTGTCAGGAAAAATACAACGCTTCCCAACAGTTACACTTTACGTTATAGATCTCGCATAAGTGTTTCGTACTCTTCATTGGCTTTCGATATGAGGAGGTACAGCTCTATCGCGTCCTTGTCATCAAGGTCGAGTTGCCACTGGTTTTGTGCTTCCTTGCCTTTTAAGCGTGTCTTGCCTGCTAGTTTTTCAAAGCTTACGTTGCAAAGCTCTGTTTGGTGATGTTCTTTGTTCTCAATAATATCAACATCTAATAGCCCAGTCGGGTTTACCTCTATATGTGCATGAAAGTGATTTTTATCTTGTAGTTCGTAGTCTCTGAATGTTGAAATCATCGTTAATTCCCCCCTAGCAATTTATTGATGAGTTTTTCAATTGTAGGACAGTGTTTCGCGTGTGGTCACAAATAATCTCGAAGCTTGATCTTGGTTAAGTAGATGTTCAAAATTCCGTCACGGATTTCAGTCTTTTTTCGATGGCATTGATCGCATGAACGACAGATGCTGGTGGAGATTTTGAATAGGGATGAAGCGCATAGACATTGTTTATTGCTAGATAATGATCTTTAAAACAAGGCTCTATATCTGAATATTGAGCGAGCAAGAAATCTGGCAATAAACCAATCCCCATGTTGTGTTGAATCAGGCTAGCGACTTGATTGACGCTGTTTGCTCTGTGGTGGGACGTGTAGCTCAGTTCTATAGTCGATGCGCTTTGTTTGTTATGCAGAATATGAACTACTTCTTTGGGCTGCCAGTGGTTTGCAATGTAATTTGCGTCACTGGGCGACTCAAGGCTATGTGTGGATCGGCAGAGTATGTCTTGAAAGCGGCCAATTCTTTTTTGTTTTATGTGACTATTTGGGGACTCTCCAACTCGAATGGCAATGTCGATATCGTGCTGAAGCAAATCTAATTTTCTATCGTCGGCGATCAAGTGCAGTGATACCTTGGGATACAGGGCAAATGCATCACTTAAAGCTGGAATGACTATGCTATCGATCAGGGCGACAGGTGCGGTTACCGATACTTTCCCTTGCGGTTGATGTTGGAGTTGGTGTATGTCCTCCCATGCTCGCGACATCACATCATTTAATGCGACACAGTGCTGATAGAATTGTTCTCCAGCCAGAGTCAGTGATTGTCTTCGCGTTGTTCTCTTAAGTAAATCGACATTGAGTTCATTCTCTAGATGCTTAAGGTGATTACTAAGTACAGACTTTGATAGCTCAAGCCTCTCAGCTGCCTTCGAAATAGAGCCTGAGTCTACAATCGTTTTGAAGATCAACATTTGCTTGTGTTTATTCATTATTGTTCTCTTTTTATGAATAGTGTTTTCTAATTTGTTTGTTTTTCCATGTTAAAACTAGCAATACACTGCTCTCATCAAACTAGCAAGGAGAATTAAAATGAAACCATCAATTTTGACATTATGTAACTTGGGTAGTGAAGGATGGAAAACGGCATTTAACCAAAACGATGCTAGGGGATGTGCTGAGCAATATACTCATGATGCAGTTATGGTCGCTAAGCCTTTTGGTACCTTTGAAGGTCGTGAGCAGATACTTAAATTTTGGCAAGGTATCATAGATCAAGGCTTTTCTGATGTGGCTTACAGCGACATTCAATGGGAGCAAGTCGATGATAAAAGCTTTGTATTGTCCTCGCGTTGGATCATGAACAAAGCCTATGGCGTAGTTCATAAAGAAGTATGGACCTTATGCGAGGATGGGGCTGCGCGTTTGTCTTATGATGAATTTGAAGTGTTAGGTGAAAGATAGTAATGCTAACGGGGTTTATCCCCGTTACAGTATCGAAAGCTGACTAGAGTCAATGCTTATTTGAACATTATGAAGTCAATTTCATTCGCAGAGCAGGTCGTTTCCATCCAATCTTTCGGGGTCATCCCAATCGCATTTTTTGTCTTCATTTGAACTGAATTGGCTGTTTGAAGTAATGTCTTAGAAAAAACCAACTTGTTCACTCTTTTTATACTATTCTTTTCGTCGTTCTTTAATGCCCAATGAAGGGCAAATGCATCAAATACATTTCTTTCTTCGATAGATTCTGCCATAGATTTTAAATGGTTTCGGTTGCCCAATTCCGCAGCAATATGAAGGGGAGTAAAGCCTCGATGATCACAGAGTGAGCAACGTGTCGGCGAAAATTTAGTTAGATCCAGGTTATTATGAAAAGCACCGAAATGACAAGGTAGCTGACCTAGCTTGTTTTTTTGGCTGATTAGATTTGGGAGTCTTTTGGCGATTGAACTGGAAAGAGGAGAATTAATCATTAAGGCATAATGCAGAATATTATTGTCTATTGAATCTAGAACATTAACAATTTTTCTATTATTTATCATATCAATAAATAGGTCGGACTCTTGGTTGTCTAGGTTTTTAATTGGATTAAAGAATAAGTTAAAGAGAGTGACAGATCCTTTGTCTTTTTGACACTTTTCGATTAGTTCTTTCATTCCATTGTCACTGTGATTGTTTTCTCTGGGAGAAATTCGCTAATGAAGTCCCGGCAAGCTTTGATACTTTTGAATGTCGCAATATCGTTACGTTTGGTGACAAATACAAAATATTGATCTTTTAGTTTTCCTCGAAAGAATATGACTCTGTCAGAGATCACCATCTCGATATCATCCACGTAACTTCTAGTCAGAGCGTCCATATCATAAGCGCTAATTCTTATCATTTTTTAATTCAACTTGAAATGTATAAATACCTAGTTTTTTTAATGCCTTTAAGCATGAATCTAAGCTTTTAAAAATCTTTTTCATGCCGTGGGAGTCAGATAAATAAGCCGATTTCTCATCTTGGGTGAAAAAGTGAACACTGAATCCAAGTTTTTCTTCTATCACAGTTGTAAAGGATACAAAACCGAGCGATATCATAATTTGAGCTTTCCCCTGGGAAATCAGAATCTCATCGCTCATTCAACCGCCCAATCATTTGTCTAAAGCGTACCAAGAAATTATCCATTTTTCTTTTTGCTATATCAATACAAAAAGAAACAATAATTAATTATTGAAATAAATAATTCAATATTGCATTATTGTTTGGTTCTTTAAGAATGAGTTGTATTTTAAAAAGTCAATAAATATTGCTGACTATCCTATTTATTAGGTGGCGATCATGACTTAAAGCGTTGACATATCGAGCTGGTGCTTATTTATTGCTGACTTTATTAATGATAACTGTTGTCTTTGAAATAACCCCAAGTTTAGATATAAGTATAAAAAGACCTTGATAATCTTGCATGCATGACGCTATTGATAAAGATTGCAGCGAAAGCTGCGCTCTAGAAAAGAGCTTTTGGTTGACAGGGCCAAAAGCTTATTAGAAGGATTTTGGATTATGAGCGCTTGGATAACGGTATTATCTCATGCGTTAGTTCATTTTGTGCTTCGATACTTTGAGCCATGATCATTTTTTTAAAATATACGTAAAGGGCAGGCAAAAAAACATAATGGTATTCGTTCTCTTCAATTGCCGGAGAGCGATGCCTGCTGTAGCTGCACGTGGATATTCTCAAGAGATTCTGATGTTGCGCTACCTTGTCGTTTGGCCAAGTTTAGTGCCCACTTTCCAAGTGAAGAGTAGACATCGCTGAGCATGCCATCGTCATCTTTTAAGGCATCTAAGTGTTTACTGATCGTTTCTGAATCCCCTCGCGCTATAGGGCCAGTTAAAGCGGATACCGTTCCTAAGGTGAATACATTGGTGATTGTGCCACGTACAATCGGCTCCATGACTTTGAGTGCGCTCTGTCTGTCAAGACCTGAGTCAACATACATTGAGGTTGCGGCTTCTAATAGTGCAACAAGATTATTGCATGCCATCACAGTTGCGCCATGGTAAAGAGCTTTTTTATCGGTATCGATTTTAAAGCTTTGTCCTCCGATGCTGTGCAAACAGGTCTCGAGTATGTTTAGTGCTTTTTCATCCCCCTCGACTGCGCAAAAAGTACCGTCAAAATCTGACACTGCGATAGCAGGATCGGCAAAACTTTTGACCGGATGCACACTAGCGATATAGCACCCATGCTTTTGACCCCGTTTAAAAAGACTTGAAGGAGCAACACCACTGCAATGAAAAATCACGCTACCTTGTTTAAAGTTGTGAACATCCAACATGCGATCGCACACTTCTTTTAGAGCCCCGTCCGCCGTTGTTATCATATACAGATCGGCTTGCTCCATGTCATCTAAGTTGGCAATTGGAGTTCCTGCACCGATAAATGAAGCAGCTCTTTCAGCGCTTAATTTGGTTCGGTTATAAATCGAACCTAACTGCACAACGTTGGTATCGACCAGCAGTTTTCCAAGAGTTTGGCCAACACGACCTGCGCCGACAATATTTATTTTCATACAGGTTTCCATACACTTATTATCTTCTCGATGGTTCATGCCCTTCATAGACTGGCAGGGTTGTTTCTAGTTCTTCCCAATTTCCTTTTGACGTGATGAAATTATGAGATATTGGCCTTTCGACTATATCAGTACCGATAGCCCCTAAACGGATTCTCACTTTGTCTGGCTTGGTTGAATTGGAGCTATAAATGGGTGCACCACATGTTAAACAAAAATATTTTCGCTTACCTAAGCTACTTTCATAGTAAGTAAGAGTACCTTTTTTATCATTGAGCTGAAGATCGGAGTTATTCACATAACCATTGGTTGCAAACGCGCTACCACTTGCCTTTCGACATAGTGAACAATGGCAATAAATAGGGTCTGTGATTCCACCATGTATCTCGAACTGGATTGAACCACATAAACAACTTCCTTTGTACATTTCGCCTCCGTGGTGACTGAACAAGATATTTGTCTAACTATTTGTTAGTCCTATTGTGCAGTCTCTCCATTAGAAACTCAATTTATAATCAATGGGTTAATCACAGTGGTCAAACTTTGGCGGCAAAAGTATGTTAACCAATCTGGCTGACACGCTAAAGCATATATGTGCTCAATCAACATAGGATAAGGTTGCGAATACGACAGAGGTTAGTCTTCTGTCGCTTCATGGATCGCTTGCTTGGTGTCTTCCCATACTTTAGATGAGTCATCTTTTACTCCTTGCCACGTATTTGAGCAGCCGGCAACTAGTAATATCAGAGTGATAAATGCAATTCTCATGTTTTGTCCTCAGTTAGATTACTTGTTGTTAACTGTATCAAAAATGATGTGGTTAAACAGGTTCTTGCTCTTGCTTTGTGCTCCAATGTGATTCATATGCATCAAGAAAGTGAATAACCTAGCTGTGTTAACTGAAATCGGTTTATACTTCGACTGTTGTAGAAATGCTTGTGTTTAGGAGCAATGAATGAAACTTGAGGAAGTGGCAAAGGCGCTCAAAGAGCTTGGACACCCTACTCGTTTATCGATTTATAAATGTGTTGTCAAAGCGGGTAAGAAAGGTGTATCTGTCGGTACGATCCAAGATATGCTAGAAATTCCAGGTTCGACCCTTTCTCATCATATTTCGAGTCTAGCTTCTGCAAAGTTGATTACCCAGCGTCGAGAGGGGAGAACACTCTATTGTGTGGCCGAGTACCAAAATCTCTCTGAGGTAATTTGTTTTCTTCAGGCTGAGTGCTGTATCAATGAATCTTGTTAACAAACCCCGTTCATATAGGAGAAATGCATGATTTCAGCTTTTTATGCTTCGATATTAGCTGGATTAATGATCTGGCTTTCGTTTCAAGTCATTAAACAGCGTCGTAGTGCTAAAGTCGCTTATGCAGATGGTGGGGTTAGTGCGCTGCAAGTGGCTCGGAGTGCGCACGGTAATGCAGTTGATTACATTCCAATCACTTTAATTTTATTAATTTTGGTTGAGTATAATGGTGCTAGTTCGTGGATGATTCATGCCATCGGTATTTTGTTTTTTGTGGGTCGGATAATACACGCTAGGGCTATTTTGGCAGAAAATTTAAAAGGTCGAGTTCAAGGTATGAAGCTTACTTTTCTGTCGATGGTGCTACTGATGGTGCTCAATATGTTGTACTTGCCATACAGTCAGTTATGGTAGAGGCGCTGAGTGAACGCAGTTTGTAGTCTGCTTTGGTTTTTCTATACCTTTCATTATCCTTCTTTATCGGTTTTATGTTTTGAGACAGTTAACGTTTTTATAACAAAAAAACTCTTTTCCTCACTTTATATGGGATCATTTGGTGTGCTGCCTGAGCCTGATGAGGAAATATTATAGATGAATCGAAACGATAATGTCCCTTTGCCTACCAACACCAGTGAGTGGCTGTTTAATCGTAACAGCCTTATTGTTCTTGCTAATGTTGCTCTATTTATCACTTTATACTTCACTTTACCTTTTAAGCCTCAAGTCGTATTAGGCCTGAGTATACTGACGTTTATTGGTATTCTTTGGCTAACTGAAGCGCTACATGTCACTGTTACCGCAATTCTTGTTCCTATTTTGGCTGTCTTATTTGGTATTTTTGATACCCAAACTGCACTCAATAATTTCTCAAATTCGATTATCTTTTTGTTTCTAGGGGGCTTTGCACTTGCAGCGGCAATGCATCGCCAGGGATTAGATAAGGTCATTGCAGATAAAGTGTTAGTTATCGCTAGGGGTAAGATGAGCACAGCTGTATTTATGCTTTTTGGGGTTACGGCAGGGCTGTCTATGTGGATCAGTAACACAGCGACAACGGCCATGATGCTGCCGCTAGTTTTAGGCGTGCTAAGTAAAGTTAACTCTGAAAGCGGTCATAAAACCTATGTGTTTGTTTTGTTGGGTACGGCGTATAGCGCGAGTATTGGCGGAATTGCGACTGTTGTGGGTAGCCCACCAAACGCCATAGCAGCGGCACAAGTCGGTCTGAGTTTTACCGATTGGATGAGTTTTGGTTTACCAACTTCATTGTTACTTTTACCGATTGCTATCGCAGTGTTGTTTTATGTATTAAAGCCTAATTTGTCAGGTGAGTTTGAATTGGACCATGCGCCTATTGAGTGGGATAAAGGAAAGATGGTTACCTTGGCAATTTTCGCATTGACAGTGTGTCTATGGATTTTTAGTAAACCAATTAACGCTATGGTGGGAGGTTATGCCAAGTTCGATACTATTGTGGCTTTAGGTGCTGTTATTGCGGTTAACTTTGCTCGTGTTGTCCATTGGAAAGATATCGAGCGAACAGCGGATTGGGGGGTATTACTACTGTTTGGTGGTGGTATTTGCTTGAGTAACGTGCTCAAAGCTACCGGAACCAGTGTTTTTCTTGCCAATGAACTGAGCGAGCTGATTTCACAGATGGGCATTGTTGTTGTTGTCGCTATCATTGCAGCTTTTGTCGTGTTTCTTACTGAATTTGCGAGTAATACTGCCAGTGCCGCTTTACTTATCCCAATTTTTGCCAGTGTTGCTGAAGCGTTCGGATTATCACCGATTGTGCTGTCCGTATTGATAGCGGTTGCGGCTTCTTGTGCATTTATGCTTCCAGTGGCGACACCACCTAATGCAATTGTATTTGGCTCTGGTCATATCAAACAGAATGAGATGATGCGGGTTGGTTTTATTCTTAACCTGGTTTGTGTGCTTCTACTTACACTGATAGCAACCATTTTATGGGTCTGATACACCGAATCATTTTTCCATCCTGATCGGATTTCTTAGTGTCATAGTATGAAGTTTACCTGCTTTTGATTTGAGTCAAGGTTTGAGATGGCGAAAGCAGCAGATGCTATGCATACTAAACTGGTGAGATAAGGAGATGTCAGGATGAAAAATGAACTGGATCTAACTAAAGTTCTGCACGCTTATGAAACGGTCGTAGCAAAAGGAACACCGACTGAGCACGGTAAAATGTATGAGGGGGTAGAAGCCTTCTCAGACTACGATGGCTATAGCATTTATTTGCGTGGTAATGGAGTAGAGCTTAAAGTGGGCTTTCATAACACATATCATCTTGATTACGATCAAGAGCATTTGCGTGACAGCTTTCTTAAGAAAGTCTCCATGTTGGCCAAGTAGTCGAAAGCCCCTTATGTTAAGGGGCTTTTAATATCCACTTAATCTTCTTCTACTAAGGTCCCGTCATTTGAGTAATCTCCCACAGTTTCAGGTTTGCTCCGGCCATTCAATGTGTGGAAACGTTTCCTACCTCGAGCAAGCTGAACGTATTTTAGCCATACACGTTCTAGTTTAGACTTGGCTTTTGAGGGGTTTTCTAACACTTTAATAAAGTGTTTCTCCTCTGGATTATCGGGCTCTATTGTTCCTGTTTCCAGCCCCTGCATGGTATCACCGTACAGGGTTAGGATTTCTTCTTCAGCCAGTGTAAAGTCACCAGATTTGGCAAAGCCGCGGGGAAACTTTTCATTGTCAAAAAAACGTTTTTTGCCATGACGAAATAGAGTGTCAGACATATCAGGTCGCCTCTGTTACCATATTTAGTTGAACTAAAACGAAAAGTAGGCCTAAATTTCATAAAAGAAAAACAAAACCTTTTTATCGTATCCATTAAACACTTTTATTAAAGGTGTGAATCGGTTTATCTTGTAGAAATTATGTTGAACCAGTAAAGATGGTTGATTCCAATCGAGGTCTTTCATGGATGTTAAAGTTTTTAAGACATTTTTAGAATTGGCTAATGTGCGTCACTTTGGGCGTGCTGCAGAGAATTTGTACATTACTCAGGCAGCTGTTAGTGCACGTATCAAGCAACTTGAAAATTACTTTGATACACAGCTTTTCATTCGAAACAGAAACAATATCAAGTTAACGTCCTCTGGTGAACGTTTGGTAAGTTATGCTGAGGTTATGGTTGCGACGCTTCAGCAGGCTAAATTGGAGCTATCTCTTGAAAGCGGCAAAGCGCTTCAGTTAACTATGGGCGGGACGCCTAATGTGTGGGATGCATATTTGCAAAACTGTTTGAGTGTAGTGACTGATTCATTCGGTGGTTATGGCTTTATGGCTGAAGTGATGGGGCGAGAGTCTCTTAATCGTAGCTTGCAAGAGCGAACCTTGGACATGGCCTTTGCATTCGATCAAATTAAGGCCGATGAACTTTACTGTAAGCGAGTGGCAGACATAGTCTTGGTGCTGGTGTCTACCGATGAACATCACATTGGTAGTGTTTTTGAAGACAAATACGTGTACGTCGATTGGGGAACCAAATTTGCATCAGAACACGCGGGAAGACACCCTAAGATCCCAGCGCCATACTTAAGAACATCAACGGCTCGTATTGCGCTTGATTTTATATTGGAAAAAGGGGGGAGTGCTTACTTACCCACTTCCCTAGTCGAGCCTTTTGTTACCAGCGGACAGCTTTTTAAAGTTACTGGCGTTGACGATTGGAATCGGCCCATTTACCTGAGTTATCGCAAAGCGAGCTCGTCGATTGAAGCTATTGAGCAGGTCGAAGAGCTAGTGAGAGATATAGACCCCACGACGGCTTATTCACTGCAACAAATGGCCGATTTGCCGATGGATGAGTAAGCTTGCTCGTATAACTTATTTCTAGGGAGAGTTTGCTTTAAAACAGACTCTCCCTACTTCATTGAGATAAAATTTTAAAAACTCAATAGCCCATTAACTGCAATAGGTTTTCGGCCGTAGTAATGGCTTCTTTACGGTTAGCAATGGCAAGCTTTTGATATAGGTTACGGATATGAGTTTTGATCGTTGTTCCTGCAACATCGAGCTCATGGGCAATTTGCTCATTGCTAAATCCTGAATAGATTAACCCAAGCACCTGCCATTCGCGCTGAGTCAGTGGGCTGGTGCGTACTAGTTCAGGTACACTAGGATGATGGATTAACTTATCAACAAAATCTTCATCGAAATGCACAGAACGACTTCGCTGACTACTTGCTATCTCCTTGAGTAACTGTTTAGCACGGTGACACTCAAGATCGCTGAGCTCATTATTATTGATCAAATCATCTAAAACCGATCCAACTCGGGTTCCTTCAATAAGGAAGTTACCAAGAATTCCTGTCTGGTTAGTCAGCTCCAAGGCTTGTTTTAGCAATAATTTTGCTCTTGTGTCATCGTTTTGAGCGGTTGCAAGGACAGTTTCAACAATTAAGTTACGATTGTTATCTGTCACCAAATGATAGGCATTTGCTTCCTGTTGTAAAAAGTTTAGGGTTTCTGAAGCTTGATCGAGCATACCTAAGTTTATTTGGGCTCGGGCAATGTTTCTCCATTGAAGCTGAGTGAAATGATTGCAAGCCTGTTCTGGCTGTGAGGTATTATCCAGCCAGCGCTGCATAGATGACATATCATCTCTCGCTTGCCAAAACAGAATCAGTGATAACGAGGCGTTAGCCATCCAGTCGACATGATAAGTAGATTGTTGGAGTAAATGTAGGATGTTATCGATGAACTTGTTGGCTTTATCGAGCTCGCCTCTAGCTATTGAGATGCGGGCAAGCATTGAATAGCAATGCAGATGCTTACTTGGGCTTGCGTCGCCAAGAACCCTAAGACCTTTGTAGGAGCACTCTTCGGCTTCATCGAGTCGATTCCAGCACCAGAATACTTGTGCTCGAAGGCGTAGGAGAAATTCGTGCATTGGTACCTGTTGTAATTGGTGTTCTTCTACCAATCTAAACGCATTCTCTTGTACTTCGAATGCAGCTTGTACATACCCCTGAGCAATGAGTATTTCGCTTTGTTGAAGCATCGCCCAAAGTGCTTGATGGTAAACTTGATACTGCCGAGCCAGTTTCTCTGTTTGTTGCATCATAGGCAGTGCTCGGCTTAGATGCCCTAACACATGGTTAACTTCACCTATTACAGAAGTAGCGACGATTCGGCTGCGATATTCATTGTTATCGAGTTGTCCAAGAGACAGTTCAGCGAGCTCTAACGCTTTCTCAGGTTCATTTTGATTAATGGCTACTTGGGCACGTAGGGCATTCAACTCTCCCATTTGTTGAGTATTTAGAGATACATTAAGCGCTTTCATTTGTTCATCAGCTTGGGATAGCAAATGACCGACATCATTATATCTGTGTTGGCTTTGGGCGAGCCAAGCTTGAAGCATACATAACTTAGGTTGGCTGTATAGCTGTGTTTGAGACAAAGTATTCATTGCTTCTTCTAGTGTTTGAAGCTCACCAGAATTAAACATTTCCCAGCCATATTTGCACAGGATCTCTGCAGTGAGGTCTAGATTACCTGCCTTTTGAATGTGTTGGAGCGCTTGATGAGGTGATGACAGTTTTAACCATGCCTGCGCTGCGGTTTGATGTAAATCTTCAACTTGGTGAGGTATACGCGCTGCGCGTTCATGGGCAAGAAATTCAGCGAATAAATTGTGAAAGCGAAACCAGTTTTGTTCTCCTTCTAGTGGATGTATAAACAAACCATAACGATTGAGAGACTCGATAATATGTAAGGCATCTTTTCTTTGCGTAAGCTCGCTTGCTAAGACATCATTAAAATGGTCGAGAACCGAGCATTGCAATAAAAATTGGCGTGTGTCTGTATCAAGTTGCTCAAAGACTTCCTCAACCAAATAATCCCATAGATGGCTATGATTAAATTGTGAGTAGGACTCAAGTGACTGAGCTAGACTCTTGTGTTGACTCAGTGTTTGAAGTGCAATTAGCTGCATTGCTGATGGCCAACCTTCTACGTAGTCACGTATGTTACTCACGACAACATTATCGACATTCCCTGATATTCGAGCACTGAAAAAGCGGTTGGTTTCCTCGTAGTCAAAAGCGAGAAACTCATGACCAATTTCTATCATTAAATCGCGAACTCTTAGATTTGCCGTGCCAATAGGTGGCGTCGATCGGCTGGTGACAACCAAAGTAAGGTTGTCGGGCATGTGTTTGATCAAAAATCGCAATGCTGCGTGGATTTCAGTGTTAGAAATGAGATGAAAATCATCAAGAACGAGATAACACTCTTGGTTACAATGGACAAGTTCAGAACAGACTTGGCTAAATAGCGAATCAAGAGAAGAGAACTGCCTCTTCTCGGCGAGTTTTTGTGAAACAGAGCAGGTGTTATGAGTTGCTTTATTTAACGCTTTTAGTAAATAGTTGACGAAGCGAAAGGCGTCGTTGTCGCTTTCATCAATGTTATACCAGCCGACATGTGGCTTATCGATTAACCACTGTGAGGCCATTGTCGTCTTTCCGTATCCTGCGGGAGAGCGAAAAAGTATCAACTTGTAGCAGTGTGCGTTATGCAGCAAATCGAGAACTCGCGGTCGAGTAATCGCATGGTGCAAACGACCTGGGCGAGTTAGCTTAGAAGGAATCCACATCTTTTTTCCCCTGTGCTCTAATAATCATAACAAGGATGTATCTTTGGAGCTCGTCTGATAATGACATCGATGTTACTTGAGAACTTCGGAAGCCGTTATTGGTCAGCCACCATACTTTTGCACATTTCACACTTTGAATTCATCTACGCCCTAAAATTGGGAGGTGAATCACTTATAAGAGGCTCTATAGCTGTACCGAATGCCAAAAATTGCACCTATCTTGATGAAAGTTGCGCGGTCAAAGGAGATATTTTGTGATCAGATATGCATATTAATTAATTTGTTAAAATTTTGTCCCTTGGCGGCATCAAACAAAGATTATGGTTAAACACGTTGTGCGATGTGATCTTTATCACCGCCAGTTACTGTGGGCCTAGTGTATTTGGGAGTTAGATCACTGAGGTTAAGCGTAGTAAGATTCTACGCCCTACCTCCTCCTCCTAAAAGGCTTTGGAATTAGGAGGATGTTGCCGTTATTGCGTCATTGCACGATATCGCTGAAATGGATTAACCCCGATAGATGAGAATTCTCCAATGAAACCTACTCAACAGAAAAGTTTTGATACGGCAGCATTTAAGCAAAGCGTTAAGAAACATTTAACGTCAACTTATGCTACGACAGAAGAAAGGGCCAGTAGCCGTTCTTGGTATTTAGCTATGGGAAGTGCGCTGGCTGAACTGACAACGTTTGATATGCTTCAAACTGAGCAAGATAACAAGATTAACAACGCGAAAAGTGTTAATTATTTATCGCTTGAGTTTCTAATTGGCCGTTTGACGGGTAATAACTTAATTAGCCTTGGACTGTATGAGCAGGTTAGTCAGGCAATGACAGAGCTGGGACAAAGCTTGACCGATCTTCTGGAAGAAGAGCGAGATCCATCATTGGGAAATGGAGGATTGGGCCGGTTGGCAGCTTGCTTTATGGATTCTTTGGCAGCGCAAGAATTTCCAACTGTTGGGTATGGCCTCCATTATGAATATGGCTTATTTAAGCAATCTTTTGTTGATGGGCATCAACAGGAATCGCCTGATGCTTGGCGATGTGTTGAAGGTTACCCGTGGGAGATTGCTCGTCCTGAGCTTGCCCAAGAAATTGGTTTTTACGGTCACGTTGAGGTTTATCAAGAAGAGGGCAAAGAAAAGCGGCGCTGGATACCTGGCATGTCTGTAAAAGCTATGCCTTGGGACTTGCCAATTGTCGGTTACCAATCGGATACCGTTTATCCTTTGCGCCTGTGGGAATGTCGAGCAATTGCGCCTTTCTCACTGGCGAGCTTTAACAATGGCGATTATTTTGAAGCTCAGCATGCCCTGATTGATGCTGGGAATATTACCAAAGTCTTATACCCAAATGATAACCACGAGAAGGGAAAGACCTTACGCTTAATGCAGCAGTACTTCCACTCTGCGGCATCTGTGAGAGATATTTTACGTCGTCATGAAGAGGCTGGGCATACGCTAGCGTCTTTGCCCAAGTACGAAACCATTCAATTAAACGACACACACCCAACCATTGCTATTCCAGAGTTGATGCGTATTCTCATTGACGAGAAAGGCCTAGGCTGGGATGAGGCTTGGGCTATTAGCTCTGAGACATTTGCTTATACTAACCATACCTTGCTGCCAGAAGCTTTGGAAACTTGGAGTGAATCATTAATTGAGCGACTGCTTCCACGCCATATGGAAATTATTTACCACATTAACCATCTATTTTTACAAGAGGTACGCCGAAAATGGCCCGGTGATGTAGCGAAGCAACAAAAGCTATCCATCATTGAAGAAGGCTTTCATCGTATGGTGAGAATGGCTAACTTAAGTGTTATAGGTTCTTATGCCGTAAATGGAGTCGCTGCCCTTCATTCCCAGTTGGTTAAGCGCGATTTGTTTCCTGAATTTGATGACTTGTACCCATCTAAGCTACAGAATGTGACTAATGGTATTACTCCACGTCGCTGGTTGAAATTTTGTAACCCAGACTTGTCTGAACTTATCTCAAGTAGAATTGGCAATGAATGGCCAGCACACTTAGAGCAACTTGAGCAAATCGCTCAGTATGCCGATGATGCTGAGTTCCAGCAGCAATTTATGGCGGTTAAGAAGCGCAATAAGCAGCGTCTTGCTGATTGGGTAAAAGAGCAGCTGAATGTTGAACTCGACACCAAGGCTATTTTTGATGTGCAGATAAAGCGTTTACATGAGTACAAGCGTCAGCATTTAAATATGCTGCATATTTTGTCGCTATATCACAGATTACTCAATGATCCTGATTTTGATATGGTGCCTCGTGTTGTCTTCTTTGCGGCGAAAGCGGCGCCTGGATATCATCTTGCCAAGGACATCATATTCGCTATTAATAAGATTGCCGCGAAGATAAATCATGATCCGAGAATTGGTAACAAGCTAAAGGTTGTATTTATTCCTGACTATCGAGTGAGTATTGCTGAGATCATCATCCCAGCAGCTGACGTATCGGAACAAATATCAACAGCAGGTAAGGAAGCGTCCGGCACTGGCAATATGAAGATGGCACTTAACGGTGCATTGACTATTGGCACTATGGATGGCGCGAACGTCGAGATTCGTGAAGAAGTAGGCGATGACAATATCTATATTTTTGGTCTCGATGTGAATGAAGTCGCCTCATTGAGAAGCAACGGATACAACCCATTCGATTATTACCATGCTGATCCCTTACTCAAAGCATCGTTGGATCTTCTGCTAGGAGACGAGTTTACACCAGGTGAGCCAGACAGATTGCGCGCGACTTACGACAGTTTACTTGATGGCGGTGATCCCTACTTGTGTCTTGCTGATTTTGCGTCTTATGTGCAGGCGCATCAGGATATGGATAGGCAGTATAGAGACCAAAGCAGTTGGGCGAAAAAAGCGATACTCAATACGGCATTAGTCGGTAAGTTTAGCTCAGATCGTTCAATTAGAGATTACGTTAATAATATCTGGAAATTGGAAGCTATTAAGCGCTAGTAATACTCATCAAGCCAAGTCATTTATGGGCTTGGCTTTTACTTATCAACACTCAATACATGGAAGGTAGAGAGTTTTTCGGAGTTAGCGATGACACAAAAAAACGCATTAGAACAAGTCGCTGAAATGGCTAATATTGCCACTAGCTACGTCAGTGCATGGGGTCAAGAAACACAAGTTGAAGATCAGACTATTCGCAATTTATTGGCCTCTTTAGGTTACGACATAACCTCAGAGGAAAAGTTAATTCATTCGGCGGATAAAAAGCACAAACAAGAGGTTTTAAACCCAGTATTAGTTGTTCGTGATGGTGATCCTGTATATGTAAGCATGAATTTGGGAACGAGTGCTCGTGAAAGTGAGTTTAGCTGGCGTCTTGAGACCGAGCAAGGTGCTGTCTTAGAGGGGTATCTACAATCACAGATTGTGCGTGATGAGCGAAGTTCAGGAGGCCCTCTGGTCTTTGCATTACCCGATGACCTTGAATGGGGCTATCACAAGCTCACTATGACTCGTAAACGCCGTAAATCACCATATACCATGACCTTGATTATTGCGCCTAGGTCTTGTTACAAGCAAGAAGCCCTCAACAGCGGCAAAAAAATGTGGGGGCCAAGCGTACAGCTTTACACGCTTCGCTCTCAGCATAACTGGGGTATAGGTGACTTTGGGGACTTAAAACAGTTGGTATCTGATATTGGTTCAAGGGGAGGAGATTTTGTTGGCTTGAACCCTATTCATGCTTTGTTTCCCGCCAACCCAGAAGCCGCGAGTCCGTACAGTCCATCTTCACGCCGCTGGCTAAACATCATGTATATAGACGTCAGCTCAGTGGCTGAGTTTTCGCTCTGTGTTGAGGCTCAGCAAAAAGTGGGTAGCGCAGACTTTCAACAGCGCTTGCACAAAGTACGAGATGCGCATTGGGTAAACTACACAGAAGTTGCGAATCTAAAACTAAGTGTGCTTCCTTTACTTTACAGAGAGTTTAAAAAACGCCATCTAAATAAATGCACCAATAGAGCGGAGGCCTTTTTAGCATTTGTAGAGCAGGGTGGGGAAAGTTTGCTACACCAAGCTGCTTTTGATGCATTGCATGCTGCTCTGCAAAGTGAAAATCAACAAATTTGGGGCTGGCCAGCTTTTTCGCAAGATCTTCAACATTTTGATAGCAAAGTGGTTGAAAATTTTATTGCTGAAAATATCGACCAAGTACATATGTATATGTATTTACAGTGGGTTGCTGACATCCAAATTCAAGAAGCCCAGGCATTAGCCGAAGAAAAAGGGATGTCGATTGGTTTGTATCGAGACTTGGCTGTTGGTGTTGCAGGGGCGGGTGCTGAAACTTGGGCTGACAATGGCAACTTGGTTATGGATGTCAGTATCGGCGCTCCGCCAGATGTATTAGGGCCTTTGGGACAAAACTGGGGATTGCCTCCCCTTAACCCACAGACTCTGCAAGCTACTGGCTATGATGCTTACATTAAGCTTTTACAAGCTAACATGAAGCATTGCGGCGCATTACGTATTGACCATGTGCTTGGGTTGCTGCGTTTGTGGTGGATCCCAACTGGGAAAAATGCTACTCAAGGCGCCTACATGTATTATCCCGTTGAGGATATGTTATCTATTCTAGCGCTGGAATCGCACCGTCATCAATGTAGTGTTATTGGTGAGGACTTAGGAACCGTTCCGGATGAGATTGTTGAACTCTTAAGTGAAGCTGGTGTTCATTCTTATAAAGTCTTTTTCTTTGAAACATCAAAGGTAGACGGTGGATATGTTTCACCCAAACACTATACGCAGCAGTCAATGGCTACATTGTGTACCCACGATATGCCAACTCTGCGGGGCTTCTGGCATTGTGATGATCTTAAAATGGGTCAAGAGCTGGGGTTATATCCCGATAAAAATCAGTTGGATGATTTGTTTACTAATCGCCTGAAAAGTAAGCAAGGAATTCTTGATTCAGTGGCATGGCATGGTTATTTACCTGATGGGGTGGGCCGCGACGCTCAATATGTTCCTATGGATTCTTATCTCGCTGAAGGGCTTCAGCAACATGTTGCGGCGGGGTCTTCAGCACTGCTTAGCATCCAACTTGAAGACTGGTTAGAGATGGATAAGCCAGTCAATATTCCAGGGACCACCGATGAGTACCCTAACTGGCGGCGCAAGCTCTCTATGAATCTTGATGAAATATTTGCCAAAGAAGGGGTGAATCGTATAGCCAGTAAGCTAACTAAAGAGCGCAGTAAAGCAGGTTAGTTAATCTAGGATCGAGTTTTATGTAACAAGCTATTGGTGATGAAAGAGCCCGCATTTTAGAGCGGGCTTACGTGCATCTAATAAGGCATAGAGCCGGTTAAGCGCGTACTCATATAGGATACTCTTGGCCAAAAGAACTTGAGTGAATCGATATGTTTAATGAGTCAATTGCTGACTAATTCAGGCTAGGGAGAGAATCGTTTGAAAACGATGATACAAGACAAAAACAGTGTAATGCATGATCAGCTATCAAGTGCATCTTGCGCCGATCCATTTTCATTTTTGGGGCCCTATCAAGCATCAAAACGTTGTGCGCTAAGAGTTTGGATGCCAGGTGCAGATAAAGTTGAATTAATCATTGAGGGCGAAAAACGTTTGGCCCTAAAACGAGAAGGTGACTCAGGATTTGTACTGCGTGAGCGCTGCGATTTAAGTCAAACTCATTATAAACTTGCTGTGACTTGGCAAGATGATGAACACATCCTTGATGACCCTTACCAATATCACGAGATATACGCTGACTATGAGGACTTACATACGCCCAAAGGTATGTATCATCACATGGGGGCTCAATTCGTTACTTTACAACGTGCTGGTAGGTGTATCCAAGGTGTACGGTTTCTTGTTTATGCACCTCATGCATCAGCGTGCAGTTTAGTCGGAGAGTTTAATCAATGGGATGGTCGTCGCACCCCAATGCAAAGGTTAGACTATGGTATGTGGGGCATTTTTATTCCTGGCTTACAAGAAAACGAAAAATACAAATTTGAACTTAAAGGCCCAGATGGTAGAGGTTTACCGCACAAAGCTGATCCTTGGGGTGCTTATGCGGAGCAATACCCATCCTTTGCCTCATTAACCTACGATCACAGCCGATATAATTGGCAAGATTCACAGTGGCAGAGCCGCCCCGTTACTGAAAAAACTAAACAAGCTTTGTCTTTTTATGAGCTTCACTTGGGATCTTGGCGTCGAAAAGAGAACGGTGATTTTCTTACCTATCGTGAACTCGCCGAACAGCTTATTCCGTACGTAAAAGATATGGGTTACAGCCATATAGAGTTAATGCCAGTCTCTGAGCATCCATTTTATGGCTCTTGGGGCTATCAACCTGTGGGCTTGTTTGCTCCTACAAGCCGATTTGGTTCGCCAGATGACTTTAAGCACTTTGTCGATCAGTGTCATCTAGCGGGAATTGGTGTTGTGATTGATTGGGTTCCTGCGCATTTCCCCTCCGATGATCATGGTTTGGCTAACTTTGATGGCACTCCTCTGTTTCATGATCCAGATCCTCGCCGTGGCTGGCACCAAGACTGGAACTCTTACATTTATGATTTAGGTCGTGAACATGTGCGCCGTTTTCTTGTTTCTAACGCTTTGTATTGGTTTGAACAATTTCATATCGATGGAATTAGAGTCGATGCCGTGGCATCAATGCTGTATTTGGATTACTCCCGCAGCCATGATGAGTGGATTCCCAACGTTGATGGAGGAAATGAAAACTACGACGCTATTGCAACGTTAAAGTGGATGAATGAAGAGGTTTATCTTCATTTTCCAAATGCAATGACGATCGCTGAAGAGTCAACGGCGTTCCCTGGAGTATCGTCCCCAACTTTTCTTGGTGGTTTGGGCTTTGGATTTAAGTGGAATATGGGGTGGATGCATGACTCACTATCCTATATCAAAGAAGACCCTGTCCATCGTAAGTACCATCATGACACTATTACTTTTCCTATGGTTTATGCACACAGTGAGAACTACGTATTGTCTTTATCTCATGATGAAGTTGTGTACGGTAAAGGGGCAATCCATAGCAAAATGCCGGGAGATGAATGGCAGCAGACGGCAAATTTGAGAGCCTATTTAGGTTACATGTACGCGCAGCCGGGTAAAAAGCTTAATTTTATGGGGACAGAAATTGGCCAGACAGCGGAGTGGAACCATGAAGATCAATTGCAGTGGTTTTTACTTAAGTTTGAGCGTCATCAAGGTGTACAATCCTTAGTCCGTGACTTAAATAAACTCTACTCCTCTCAGCCCGCTCTGTATGAGCTTGATTGTGAACCTAGTGGCTTTGAATGGCGTTTACAAGATGCCGCACAAGCTTCTATTTTGGCGCATGAAAGGTTGAGTTCTCATGGAGACCGTATTTTGGTTGTCACCAACTTTACGCCAGTGCCACATGATAACTTTCGGCTTGGTGTCCCATCAGCTGGTGAATATCAGTTGTTACTTAGTACAGACGATACTTGTTATGTGGGGAGTGGCTATTTAGTTCCGCACTCTATATTGACAGAGCCAGTTGAAAGTGAAGGCCATTCTCAGTCGCTAAGAATGAAAATTCCGCCACTGGCAAGTGTGTTTTATAAGCTCACCTAGATGGTTTTATCTAAGAAAAGTAAACGCCCACTAACTTCTGAGTCAGTGGGCGTTTTATATTGTGGTTAATTAAGCTTTAGTTTGTTACTTGGCTGTGTTTGGGAGTTTCTGCTGAATGCTTTTGACTCCAGCGATCGACGACCATAGAGCCGATTAAATCACCTTGTACGTTAACGGCAGTTCTAAAGGTATCAAGCGGTCTTTCAATGATAAGAAGAATCGCGATTGCCTCAAGCGGAATTCCTGCGGCCAACAGGACTAATTGCATACCAGACATGGATCCGGAGGGCATTCCTGGCGCTCCTACTGATGAAACCATCGCCATAAGGAAAATCATAACAATAGCGCCTGTTGAAAGATCAATACCAAAGAGTTGTGCTAGGAAAACGGCAGCAACACCTTCAAATAGGGCGGTGCCATCCATATTCATTACTGCTCCCATAGGCAAGACTAGACTGCTTGTGGAGTCAGATACTCCAAGCTTTTCTTTCGCTGTTTGTAAGCTAAGAGGCAGAGTTGCTGAACTTGAAGAAGTAGCGAGAGCCATGGACATAGGCGCTGAAATCGCTTTGAACAATGAAATTGGCGATGTGCCAGTTGCCAGTTTTGCAATCACAGGCAGCACGACCAAACTGTGGATCATGGTCAGTCCAAAGACGAGTAAGCCAAACTCGAATAATTGGCTAAACAAGGTACTGTTAGACTCAATTGTTAGCTCGAAAACGATAGCAAAGACCGCAAATGGCGCTAAGCGAATAATACCTCTAACTAGGGTAGAAATGCTCTGATTGACTCCTTTGACAACCTCAAAAACAGGATGAGAATTATCTAAAGTTGCCAGCAGTGCTATCGCAATAAGAATGGAAAAAGTGACGATGGCAAGTAGGTTACCACCTGACAAGGCGGCAATTGGATTCATGAGCGCCATAGAAAGCAGTTTGTTTAAAATGCTTACCCCTTGAGCAGACGAATCATCAATCAGGGTTAAACTATCAGCGGCAGGAGGTGCAGAAGTCAGGGGAGTCCATTCAGGCATCATCAGCGCAGCGCCTAGGCCTATGCATATCGCAATGGTTGTTGTGATCAAGTAGTAGACAACAGCAACCGAGCCGACTTGTTTCAGTCTGACAAGGCTTCCGATATTGCTAATACCTTCGATTAAGCTGAACATCACCATGATGCCGACAATGGCTTTTAGAAGACCTAAATAAACTAGCTTGATGAGGGATAGAGGTTCACTTAGTGCCAGCAAAGTTTGTTTTTCAAAGGGTAGTAACTGAGTTGTAGCCCAAGCAACGAGTGCAGCAATAACAATTTGGGTAGTTAATGATTGTTTTAAAAAGGCTCCCATGCCTTGTTCCTTGTATCTATTTGAAAGAACGCCTTATGAAGAGACGAAGTCGAATAAGAGACGAAGGGTAAAATAAAATCCCTAGATTGGATAGTAGACTTTGGTTACATAACCAAAGATAAAGTTATAAGAAGTCGATAGATATTGTTTTTAAAAGACTCTTTAAGAGAATTATTTTTCATATCGACATTTTGCCTTATGGTTTACCATGATTTTTCTCAATTTCCCACCTTTATCCCTAATGCTAATTTCACATAGCAGGCTAAAAAGAAGAGGTCGCTTTCCCCCATGCAGATTAGGTTTTGTAAGGGCTTATCATTGTGTTCAAACTTATAGATTTTAACAAAATCGACATTATTAACGGAAAAAATAAAGCTGTTTTTATTAATTGTGAATTGCTGTTGATTGGTTGATGTTTTGCTGATTAACAATGTTTTTATAAAATTTCATTATGTCTATGGGCCATGGCTTGTTAGTTTTATGGACGTTATTTTGCATTGTGAAATAACTTATTTTTATATGTGATTGTATGGACGTAAAACATAGATAGGTTATATATGAAATTTAATAAATTGAGTGTATTAGTCGGGGTCGCTTTGCTTCCATCGTGGAACGTACTAGCGGATACAATAGAGCAAACATTAACTTTTGCTCCTGATAACTGTGTACCAGGCTGGTATTGCCAGTATAAGGCCAGCCCTAGTGATCAAGATGGTTTAGATACAAGTCAACTCAGCAGTTATGCAATAGAATTTAAGTCTCTTCCACAAGTACCAGGCGTTAATGTCGGTGAGTCTATATGGAGTAATGGGGCTTTCGTTGTATCTGGTGGGAATGCTGCTGGCCAAGAAATGCAGCAATGGCCAGAGTTTTCCGCCGATGTGGTGTTTGATGGAACGCCAAGCGGTGGAAGTGGCGGTGGAACAGAGGGTGGCACAGGTGCCTTGCCTACTGAAAATGCCATTGTCCATCACGTTACTTTCCCTTATGATGATGCACAGACGACAATTGATGTTTTCCACTTAAATACACCTTATGCGACAGATGTGGTCATTTCTAACTTGATTGCCGGTACTTTGTATTCTTACCTCGTTGAGAAAAAATATCCTGAAGTTAATTTCAATAAGGAATACCTAGTCGGTTCAATATTGTCGCAATTGTTGCAAGAAGCGGGGCTATCGGATTCTAGAATCAATCCTGATTATTCTGCGGAGGCCAAAAAACAACCTATTCATGAGCCAAACTATGCGAGTTCACTATTGGCCGTAGGTCAAGGCGGTCCATACCAAATTAATGACTACAATAAGCGTCTACCAGATACGACAACCGCAGGCTCTTTAGGGCTAATAAACTATGACGCACTATATCAAGGTTTGGGTTATACCATTGATGATCAGGACAGTGGTGTGCAAGGTGAGAGAGTTGGCCCTGATTCCCTAGAAGATATTTATTTTGGCCCAATCGCTGCGACGTATTTCCAATTTAACGATATTAACCGCTTAGAAGTTTTGGCTGGTCAAAGCTGGTACCAGAACCAAGAAGCATGGAACACTTGTTTTAATACAGCACTTAAGGATGAGAGATTTACTAGCGATCCTAATGCCCTTCGTTTGACCGATTTTTTAATAAATGTCATTTACAATGCTGGCAGCTATAGTGTTGCATTTGGTGATTACCTTGATGTTTGTGTCGATGCTTATGGAGACGGAACAACTTTCGACTTTACTTCAGAGTTACCATATTTAAACAGCTATGATCTAGGCCCAGAAGAGTATAAACAAAAGATATCTGCTTCAGGAGAAGAGTGGTGGTACCGTTATCCTCGTCAAGTATCCTTCTATGCAGATCAGTTGTTTGGAGAGGACTTAGTTGCATCTGGCCTCAATATGACAAACAACCAGCAGTTCACAGTGGCTGATCTCGAGCCTGTGTTTGTCAAAGTATTTGCTCAACTATCCTATAAAACCCAGCAAGATCAGTTGCCAACTCTAATTAATGAAGCTACCGCACAGCAAGCATTTGCTCAAGCGGTAGAAACTGCTGGAGTCACTCTTGAGACTAGATACTCTTTGTCCGATGAATCTCAGCGCAGTGCTTTATTTGATTTCCTCTATCAAGCATTTGGACAGCTAGAGTCTCGTACAGCAGATCTCGGTGCGGTTAGTGGAGAGATCACAGGTGACGATAATGGCGGTGACAATGGCAATGGTGGAATCACGCCTCCTCCTGTTGATGGCGCAGAATGGAATGCATCAACAGAATACAGTGTTGAATGTACCACGGTTACATACCAAGGTCAGGAATATCAGAACCAATGGTGGACGCAAGGAGATACACCGGATCCTGCTGAAGGTGATACGTATAACAAAGTGTGGCGTTTCCCCGGCGCTGCCAGCAACATGTGTCCGTAAATGATACTTTTGCATCGTTTCTAAGCGAATCAAGATCGAACAAAAACGCCATGAGTTCCTATTCATGGCGTTTTTTTTTCAACTAATTTGTATTTAGGTGAAATTTTATTAGATGTATTTCTATCTAGTTAACTAAGACGCTTAATGAAGGCTTGGCTTGAGTCAGGATGTAGCGTAGTGGTTTTTGTAAGAAAGTCGAGGTTGAAATGGAGCTAGCAAATCAGGTACAGGCGTGGTTATACGCCGGAAACTCGTCTGTTTTCGCACTATTTATTGGCATCATTATACTTTCTTATCTCCTTGAAGATTTGGCTATTGTTACGGCGGCGACACTTGCAGTGCAGGATGTCATGCCAATGGGTACAGCACTGTTTGCAATTTTTGTTGGTATCGCAACTGGTGATCTGGGTCTGTACTTCATGGGCAAAAGCGCTCAGCGAATTCGATGGCTGCGATATCGTATGTTTCAGTATCGGCGAGTTCGGCTGATCAATAGGAAGTTGCACCAGAATGCTTTCTTAACTCTGTTTATCGTTCGGTTTATTCCAGGGCTTCGCACCGTCGGCTTTACCTTAAGCGGTTTTATCGATATTCCTATTTTGCGCTTTTTAGTTGCGGTTATCAGTGCAACCTCACTTTGGACAATTCTGATTTTTGGCTCATTTTATCAGCTGGGGAATGTGGCTTGGCTCAAAGATAGCCACATTATCTGGGCTCTGATACCAGTGGGGCTATGCTTAATGTGGATGCTAAACAAAATTATTACAACGACCTTATTAAGAGGCATGTATGACAACGTTCGATAATATTCAAATAATTCCACAAGGCAAAGTTAATGGTGGTATGCCAATACTTCCGGCCCCTAAACGGACTATTTCGCCGTTTGAGTTTCTGCCAGCCTGGTTTGTCTACGCACCTGTTGTGGCACAAAGTGCCATCTTAAGTCTTTATCACAGAGACTGGGCGCTGCCTCTGATTGCCAATCCAGCCATCAAACTGAGTGGCATGGTCGGAGAGTCGAAACATGACATTTTTGGTGCTGCTGGAGAGCTAACACGCCAATGGATTTTGCCCTTTATTACGATAGAGAAAACACAAGCTGATCCTGCGAAACAATTTATTACTATCAAAGATAAAATGCAGCAGCATGCATTGTGCTATCCACTGGTTGCTAAGCCCGATCTTGGTTGTCGAGGGGTAGGGGTGAAGTTAGTCAAAAATGACCAACAGCTGCGAGATTACATTGATCTTTTCCCCCAACAAGGGCGCTTTTTACTCCAAGAAAAATCTGGCTATCGGGCGGAAGCGGGTATTTTCTACGTACGTCAGCCTGAAGAAAAGCGCGGAAAAGTTATTTCGATTACTTTGAAATATTCTCCTTCTGTTGTGGGAGACGGTCAATCGACGCTCAAACAGTTGATTGAAAGCTGTCCAAGGGCAGGACAATTAAAGCATTTGTACCTCCCGCGCCATAAGGAACATCTGGGGCTTGTTATACCGAAAGGAGACGAATTTCAGTTAGCATTTGCTGGTAGTCACTCAAGAGGATGTATTTTCCGTAATGGCAATCAATTTATTACGCCAGAGCTTGAGCAGAAATTAGATCAGATATTGGGAGAGTTCACCGGTTTTAACTATGGTCGATTAGATGTGAAATTTAGAGATATTCATAAGCTAATGTCTGGAGAAGATTTCGATATCTTAGAAATTAACGGAGCCAGTAGTGAAGCTGCCCACATCTGGGATAGCGACACCTCCCTATCACATATTTTTGGCACTTTGCTTCAGCAGTATCGTTTGTTGTACCAAATTGGTTCGAAGCACAAAAAACAAGGTCATAAGACCCCTACCCTAGGCGCATTATTGCAGGCCTGGCGTGAGGAAAAACTGCTAACCCAGCTCTACCCAATGACAGATTAATTGCACTGCTTGTAGGACATATTATGAAAAATATACCGACTGGCTCAGAAGAATTGAGTCAATCTATGCCTTCTCAAACCGTTATTGGGTGCCTTGAAACTCTCAATCAGGGGCTGGAGTTCTTAGAGAGACTTTCTCCAGAAGACTACACGTTTATCGCTGCTCCACATGTGACCAGCTCTATTGGAGAGCATTATCGCCATTGGCTCGATCTTTTCCATGCGATCCGTTTGGACTGCGATAAGATTGATTACAACGTCAGGCGACGTGGTCATCACGTTGAAAGAGAAATCAATACAGCTAAGCAGGAAATAAAACAGCTAATTGAATGGCTATTTGAGTTGCCTGCCAATCGCCTAGAACAAATCGTTATTGTCGAAACTGAAGTACTGTTATCTCAAACTTGTGCGCAAGAAGTTCAATCTTCTCTAGCCCGTGAATTGACCTTTGCTGCGCTCCATGCGACTCATCATTTTGCGATGATTAAAGTCATGGCCTCTTTAAAAGGCATCGCATCCGAGACTGATTTTGGGCTTGCCCCAGCGACAGTAACCTATCAGAGGGCGCAGTAGATTATGTGTACACTATCTTGGACCTATCACAACCGTGATCATTATGAAGTGTATTTTAATCGCGATGAACAGCGGACTCGTCTTGCGGCAATTGAACCTCAGGATTTCATTCTTGATAATACTCATTGTTTGATGCCCATTGACTCTGTTGGTGGTGGAAGCTGGATATCCACCAATCAATATGGAGTGACTATTTGTTTACTCAATTACTACCAAGGGCAATCACCGGACGGGATCCTTACAAGTAGAGGCTTGGTCGTCAAAGCTCTGGCAGGCAGTGACTCCAGTTTAGCGGTTAATGTACGACTATCAGAGATGGACTTATCTTCTTGTGCTCCTTTTACATTAGTTTCGTTTGACCTAAGCGGATCTAAGCAAGCGAATGCGTGGACATGGGACGGTAAAGAGTTGCAACAATCTGTTGTGAATACTCCAGTTATATCTGCGTCTAAGCATTTCCAGGCTGCTCGCCGTTACAGAATCGAGTTATATGAAAGATTACGCCAGTCCAATGATAAACAACATCTCGGGGTTCTTTTTCACCTTAACCGCGATAAAGATTGCCCGCATCTCTCGCCTTTGATGTCGCGAGATGATGCCAGAACGGTCAGTTTTACTTCAGTATCGGTTTGTGCTGACAAACAGGAAATGCACTACCAATCGATTGATGATACTGGCCGTATAGATTTTGAAATAGTAAAGAAATGTTTAATGACTAATATGACAGAGCAAGGAGTTTTTAAATGAAGAAGTTATTGGCCGTTTTAGTGTTATTGATCAGCTGGCCTTCTTGGTCTGCGGACAAAGTATCCACCGGTATCTTTAGTAATAAAGCGGTAAGTGGGTACGACACCGTAGCCTATTTTACTGAAGGAAAACCGGTTGAAGGAGACAGTAAATGGCAATTCGAATATCAAGGTGCTGATTGGTACTTTTCTTCTCAGGAGAATTTAGACAAATTCAAAGCAGACCCTGAAGCTTACGCACCCCAGTATGGCGGTTACTGCGCTTGGGCGGTTTCGGCTAAGAATGATTTTGCTTCTTCAGACCCTGAGCAATGGGCGATTGTTGATGGCAAGCTGTATCTTAATTACAACGAAGATGTAAAAAAACTTTGGGATAATGACCGCGCTGGTCATATTAAAAAAGCTGATGTTAACTGGCCAAATCTGATCAAATAAAAAGGATTTTGATGATGAAAATTTCTCCGGTAAAACATATTCCTTCTGCCTTTATCGCGTTTGTATTTATTCAATCGCTGTTCTTTAAATTCTCGGGCTCCTATGAGACCGACCATATCTTTGGCACTTTAGGTGAATGGTCAGGTATTGAGTGGTTTGGCGTTTATGGGGGGTATCTAATCGGTTTTGCTGAATTGACTGCTTCAGTGCTGCTTTTTACCCGATTTCATGGTGTGGGAGCCGCAATGAGTGCAGGAATTATGACCGGAGCAATTTTCTTCCATCTCTTTACCCCTCTTGGAGTGGTAATGCCTGAATTTAATGCCATGGGTGAGATTGTCGGCGACGATGGTGGTTTGCTGTTTGGTATGGCCTGTATTGTATGGGCATGTGGTGTTTTCTTGTTTATCCGAGATGTTAAGACGGAAGGTTCGTTCACTCGAAGTCTTCTAGTTAAAGGAGAGTAATATGCAGAAAAGTCCTTTTCGATTACCTCGTAAAACGCCTTTTGGCATTGGAGAAAGCGTGGTGGAGTGGGCGACTGGTTTGTCGACTTTAGATGCTTTGTATATGCAAGATGAGCTGCCTGAAGATAGCTTTGATTTCATGCATGAAGCACTCAATCGCATTGGAACGCAATATCGAGTGGATTACGGTAGCTTGGACAGCATTCCTGAAGAGGGGCCGTTGCTGATTGTTGCTAATCATCCATTCGGGGGTATTGAAGGGATTATTCTTGCGTCACTTATTTCAAAAGTACGTAAAGACGTTAAAGTACTGGCCAACGAGCTTCTAAAGAGAATTCCAGAATTGGATGACCTATTTATTGGCGTGGATGTGTTTGGTGGTAAGCAAGCACGGCTCACAAATAGCAAAGCGATTAAATCTGCCAATAAGCATTTGCAGAAAGGTGGAGTGCTCATTCTATTCCCTGCCGGTGAAGTGTCAGCTTGGCAGGCTCATGATAATAAGGTGACAGATAAAGCTTGGAGCAAATCGGTGGCCAAGTTTGTTAAGCATGCTCAAGCAACAACAGTTCCTATTTTTATTAACGGGAGAAACAGTAAGCTCTTTTATCAAGCGGGACGGATTCATCCACTATTGAGAACGGCTTTGCTAGGACGTGAGCTGCTAAATAAAGCAGGTCAAACCATTTCTGTGTCAGTGGGTAATCCTATCCCATTTTCAGAAATAAAGGGATTTGAAAAAGAGAGTGATATTACCCAATATCTGCGCCTCAATACCTACTTAATGGGTAGCATGGGCGGTAAATCAAACACTATTGACTCGACATTGATGAGTGGTTTACCCATTGTTGACCCGGTTGAATCGGATGACTTACAAACTGAATTGACTCAGATTGAGGAATACAAGCTTTTAGAGCAAGGTGACTTTGAAGTTTATTGTGCTCCGACATCTTCTATTCCACATATGATGAAAGAGATAGGACGAGTGAGAGAGCTGAGCTTTCGTGAAGTAGGCGAGGGTAGTGGTTTAGCGTGTGATATCGACAATTATGATCCTAATTATCACCAGCTGTTTGTTTGGCATAGAAAAAACAAGGATTTGGTGGGAGCTTATCGACTTGGGCTCGTTGATGAGTTAATGGCAAATGGTGGATTAGAGCAGCTCTACTCAACGAGCTTATTTAACTATGATCTCGCTTTTTTACAAACATTGGGTCAATCGATTGAAGTTGGTCGCTCTGTTGTGGCGAAGCAATATCAGCGCAATATACATTCTTTACTGCTATTGTGGAAAGGCATTGCTAAGTTTGTTCAGCGTCACCCTAAATATACCTACTTGTTCGGCCCTGTGAGTATTAGTAATGATTATAGCCCGGTGGCTCGTCAGCTTATTGCTTCTGTGATGTCAGTGCATTATTACGATGAAGAAAAAGCTAAGTTAGTTTCTCCCACCACACCGCTTAGAGAAAGTGGGCAGGAATTCTGGCGTCCAGATATGTTGACTTCGTTAGCAGATTTACCTTTGCTCTCCAAAGTATTAGAGCGCTTGGATCAAGGCATGGGCGTCCCCGTATTACTGAGACAATATCTTGGTTTACACGGTAAGTTAGTGTGCTTTAATGTTGATCCAGCCTTTAACTATGCGTTAGATGGCTTGATTGTTGTAGATCTCACTGCGGTACCTACCAATACATTAGGAAAATATATGGGGAGAGAAGAGGCAAAAGCCTATCATGCTCAGCATCTCGATACTGAATAGTGAGCAATTGCCACCTTTTAACTATATCAACTGTTTGAGCACTTTGATAACCCCATCTTCACGGTTACTGGGTGCTCTGAATTTGGCGGTCTTTTTGATGGTTTCATGCGCATTATCCACCGCATAAGAGTAATAGCTTTCTTCCAGCATTTCTAAATCATTTAAATAGTCACCGAAACTCATCGTTTGTTGATGATTGAAACCTAATGTATTTTGAAGGTGTTTGATGGCTGCACCTTTTGAAGCATCAATATTCATCACATCAAGCCATATCTTGGCGCTAACAACCACCTGATGAGAGTGGCCAAATTGTGGGTTCATTTTCGGAAAAACGTGTTCCTGCGTTCCGTTGAAATGACATATCGCGACTTTAATAAACTCATCTTCGACACTCAGTAGGTCATCAACGGTTTGGCAGCGGTGATAGTAATGAGAAATTTCCTCAAGTGCTTGTGGATCTTGAGTTTCAATATAGGCTGAGTGCTTACCACATAACACAATGTGCGCGTCTGCGATCTCTCGTGCCTGCGATATAATCGCTTTAATGGATTCGTTAGCAATGGTGCAGCAGTATAGTTCCTTATCTTGATGCATCACCAGAGTGCCATTTTCTGCGATGAATATCATGCGATCTTTAATCGGTTCAAATGTATCTCTTAAGCTGTAGTATTGACGGCCGGAAGCAGCGGCAAATCTAATGTTTTTCTGCTCCAGTTGCTCAAAAACAGCAAAAAATTCTGGGTTAAGCTGACCGTTTTCGTCTAAGAGAGTCCCATCCATGTCGGAGGCAATAAATTTAATATCCGTGAGCGACATACAGTGTTTACCTAAAGTTTTAAAATGACCAAGCCTAAAGGGGAATCGGCTAAAGATAGCAAATAAACTACAGTAACCAGAGATAATCGCAAGTCTATTAATAAAAGCGGGGCGTTTTTAGAGATATTTAAATACGAAAGCGGATAAAATGCATTTCTAGATCAACATCAATCGCCAATTCTGACAGGTAATCTGTTTTAACAATACTTTCAATTGTGGCTAACCAGAATTTCATTGCCACTTTATTTTCTTTTAGTATTCTAACTTGCCATTGTCCCGGGTACTTTTCAGTCAGTTGCTGAAAAGCGCGTTTCCCTACTCCCTGACCTTTGAACTTCTTCAGTACAAAATACTGTTCAATGTCCCAGATACTTTTACATTCAGGGTATCTTCTTAAAAGCACAAATCCGGCAATTTCATTCTCTACATAAATAAAATATGGCTTGTGATCATTCTGATGCCAATATGCAGTAAGGCTGTTTTTATCAAAGGTAAACAGACCATTATCAGTGATGCTTAACCCAAGAAATTCAGACATATCATAAACATAATAAGAAAAGAGATTTTCCAATACACATTTTTGGTTATACATGATCTCTTTAAGGTTTATATTGTTCATACAATAGCCTCTGCTACTATGGGATGAAACTGCCCAGCTATGCTTGCTTGATCAAGAGTGCATAATAAGACACCGGATCGCTTGTTGTTAGATCCTGCCACTTGCTCACCATTTGAGTACCAGGCACTGTTGTTGCCACATGTTTCCCATCCTCCAGTACGAGAAATATGGTTACATAATAAGGTGGGTAATTGGTGGTGATACGCTATCTTGGATAAGATTTCTGCATCATGTCGATAACCTGACGGTGAAATCAGTGCGCTGACAAGATATAGGTTAGCTTTATTTTCTATCGCACTTTGGGCGTGTTCAGGGTTGGAAAAATCAGCACACACAGCCAGTGCGATGTTATGCTCTCCAATGGTAAATTGGTAATTTTTTTCCCCTGCTGAGCAATATTGTTCTTCACCATGGTGTAAGTATTGCTTCGAATAAAAATCAACCTTACCGCAGGGTGAGCAAATCACTGACCCTATGTGAGGCTTAGTGCCTTTAGAAGCTAAAAAGCATCCTGCAATAACCATTATATTATTGTTTTTGCTGATTTTTGACAGTTCATCAAATAGGCGATCAGATGATTCTAGCGCTAGCTCATTAGCTAGATCGAGCTCATAGCCAGTTAATGATAGCTCCGGAAAAACGACCAATTGTGCGCCTAACGAAGCGGCGTGCTTTATATGAATAAGATGTTGATTCAGATTGGTATTAAGGTCACCCCGTATAACGGGACACTGAGCTAGGGCGATAGTGAGATTAGACTGCATGTTTTTCTCGAGTATGTTGTTGGTGAAACATGATTATTTACAGCCACTCTAAGCCTTCATAAGGCGCAAGCTGTAAACTGGTTAAGCGTGTGTTTAGATTTCCACAATGGATCTCCAACTTATGATCATCGGGGTCTAGCAGGTAAACTGACTGTCCTTCGCTGTGATTGGCTTTCCATTGCCTGACATTGTGTTGTTCAAGTTTGTGGCAAAGTGTTGAAAAATTCTCCTCCTCGACACTGAATGCGATGTGGCTGTAATCTTGGCTTGGGTAGGGTGTATCACAAGACAAGCATAACCATAAGTCGCCAGCACAAAGGTATGCCCCCTTTGTCCACTTTACCCGACCTTGCAAACCAAGGATTTCAATATAAAACGCGAGAGATGATTCTAAGTTGCTCACTGCGAGTGTGATATGATTAAGGCCTGAAATCATTGCTATTTCCTTAATATTAATTTTGCTTTAGCTTTTCACAGCGAAAGAAAATAAAGTTTGGATGGCTAGTTAATCGTCGATAAGTGGACTCACACTTGGTTTGGATTTTGTCATCAGCACACCCTTCAGTCATTCTTGAAATGATCAACCCAGAGTTACTAATGGCTTCAGTTATTTCCATTAACGGGCGGCGATAAAACTTCACTTTTACTGGCGTACCTATGGTGTCCCAAGTTTCTTCAATCAATTCGCGCCTAAAGTAATTAGAAGAAGGGCTGGCCGAAAAGTCATTGAAAGGGTGATGAGTAGAGAACACCATATAGCCACCAGGCTTTAACACTCGGTACACTTCTGAAAAAAGAGGCACTAGATCCTCAACATAGTGAAGTACTAGAGGGCTTATGATGACATCAGCACTGCTGGAGGTTTCACTGGGCAAGCCTTGATTCAGATTTTGTACATAGGCGTTAACTTGAGGGCCAAATTTGCTCTCAACCAAATTGATCATATCTGACGAGGCATCAACACAGGTTAATGTTTTAATTGACTGGCTGAGTATCCAGTGTGCATACACACCTGAGCCGCAGCCCATGTCTAAAACGTCGGCTCCTTTCAAGTTGCTCAGTAATTCAATGGTGGAAGGACGCTCAAACATTGCATTGTAAATATTGTTTTGAATTGCTGCGTCATACTGGTGAGCATGTTTGGTGTACATGTCGGACATGAACAAACTCCTAATCCATCAAGAAGGGATTGATAATAAATGAAAAATAGGAGTTTCACTAGAGGCGCAGGTTATGAAATGTAACCCTGCGCCTAATCGATGGTTATGTTATTTATTGATTGAATTAGCCTTTTTCAACAATACCTTCACCAGTGCGCCCGATAACGGCAGAGCCGATACCCATGATAGCGTTAACGCCTTGGACTGTTGCTGCCTGCATAGTTATTTGTCCTTGCTGCTGAGCTGTTGTAGCGTTGTGTGCTGCGTTAGATAAGGCATGTGAGGTAGACATCAGCAAGTTACCCATGGCCATTGCTGGGGTCTCTCCAACAACTTTAGTATTCACTTGGGTAACTGAATCAGTGATTTGCGGGTTTACGATTGTTGCTGTTTCTGACATCGGTTAGGTCCTCTTAAATTAATAAATGACAGTTTGGAATTGGGCCAACTTTAGTAGAGTCTTGGCCCCATGCTTTGGGTTATTAGTGATTAGCCTTTTTCAATGATCTCTTCGCTCGTGCGGCCTATAACTGCAGAGCCAACACTCATAAGAGAGTTTATGCCCTGAACCGTTGCTGCTTGCATGGTTATTTGGCCTTGCTGCTGGGCTGTCGTTGCGTTGTGAGCTGAATTAGACAGAGCGTGTGACGTAGACATCAGCAAGTTACCCATAGCCATTGCCGGGGTTTCCCCAACCACTTTAGTGTTTACTTGCGTGACGGAGTCTGTGATTTGTGCGTTTACTGTTGTTGCTGCTTCTGACATAAGATGTTTCCTTTATACAAATTTTGGGTTGTTGTGTTTGAAAGATTAGATTTACTGAATAGGTAATTAGCTTTGTTGTACTGACAACTAACCCTTTTCAATAATGCCTTCGCTGGTGCGGCCAACAACTGCTGAGCCTACACTGATCATTGAGTTTACGGCCTTGACCGTGGCAGCTTGCATCGTAACTTGTCCTTGCTGAAGTGCCGCTGTTGAGTTGTACCCTGCATTACCGAGTGAATGAGATGAAGACATAAGAAGATTTCCCATCGCCATTGCTGGAGTATCTCCGACCACCTTAGTATTCACTTGAGTAACTGAATCGGTAATTTGTGCATTAACTTGGGTTGCTTCAGTTTCTGACATGACTTTGCTCCATTGACGAAATAAACAAGTTGAAATAAATGTGAGTTCTAGTTGATATTTTCTTTTGCTCTCGTACCTAGCTCGGAGAAATTGCTAATCGCTTGGGTCACTACTTCTCCTGCTTTATCAATACCTTCTAGATATTTTGGGTCTCCTGTTTCTATAAACTGTCCTAGCGCAACACCTATAGCTGTTGTGCCAATAGATGATAAATTTCTTAGGTTGTCAGTTGCGTCAGATAGAGCCATTGCAGATGACTGTGCGATTGATTGTGTCGCTGTATTCTTTGCGCTTTCAATAGGCTTCGGTGGTTCATTCATGGTTACGGACCTTTAAAGTGAGGAAGTTACTTTTCTAAAATGGCTTCTGCTGCTTTTGAAATCGACGCTGAGCCAATCGCATTAATGGCGTTAATGCCCTGTGTTGTGGCTGCTTGCATTAGCATTTGACCTTGTTGTTGGGCTGCTGTGGCATTTTGATTGCTGTTACTCACTGCAGTGTTGGTTGCCATGATGAAGTTGCTCATGGCCATTGCCGGTGTCTCAGCAACCGTTTTTGTATTCGTTTGGGTAACAGAGTCGGTAATTTGTTCACATACTGAATCTGGCATAATTTTGCTCCACTTATTGATGAAAAATTAAAATATTTGAGTTAATTCTTTTTTGAGTAGATAGAAATCTTTCCACTCATTATTTACAATCGCATAGTCTTCAAATAAGCCTACTTTTTGAAAGTTAAGTGAATTCAAAAGTTTCAATGACTTCTTATTATTGGTCATACAATATGCAGTAACATATTTAATCTTTTGATACTTAGCCATCCACTTTAAAATAATATTTATCGATGACTTTATTATTCCTCTACCTTGGTATACCAAATCACTGGAATAGCTTATGTTGCAAGAATAATGTGGTTTTTTCTTTACATCACTGATATTAATTATTCCAACTATTTTACTGTCCAATTTTATTACGAATGAAAAGAACCTTGCTAAGTTATACTCTCTTATGATGGAAGAAATATACTTTTGCCAGTTTGATTGCATTTCAAGGTTATCATTACTCCTTGGTTCCCATTGAGTAAGATGCTTATTGTTTCTTTTGTAATAATCAGTGATAGGCTTGCTATCCGATACCGATAGTAGCGATATCGAATAGCTTTCGCCGTCAATGTTAAAAAAATCTTTAAACATAGTCCTAGCCTAACTTTGCTTTCGGATTGAATCTCTAAAATCACCTATGTTTGAACCTTCATATTTACGATATATTTTTCCAAAATGACTTAAATCATAAAACCCAACTTGAATAGCAACATTTGTTAATGTAACCCTTGGGTTGTGAGTAATGATCTCTCTTGCCTTGTTGAGTCGAAGAATAAATAAAACTTTCTTAAACTTAGTGTTTAACTTAGTCCTAAATAGATAAGACAAATGAGAGGGGCTAACATATGCGGACTTTGCAACTTCTTCTAGCGTTATATCATTTGATAAATTCTTGTATATATATGAGACTGCTAAATATAAGGAAGTATGATATTTCTTGAGATGTTCGATATCTTCCTCGCTACTCAATATATTTTTAAGCTGCTGTTCATCATCACAAGTCTCATCATACCCAATTGAATGAGTATTTTGTTCGATAGGAATATAAATATTGAAGAAGTCATCACTTAGGAATATATCAACTAAACCTTTCTTTACAGAGGTGTCATTGAAAGGAAAAATAAACTTTATCGACTTATCTTCTTTAATATTTCTAATGAATTTTAGTAGCTTGTCATAGTCCTCTTCTTCAAAGAGCTCCAGACCATTTATGAATACAGTAGTTTTTTCTTTTGTCTTTAGTAATGGTCTAATTTTATCAATAGTAGTCTTAACATTAGGGTCTCCATCAATTACAGAAAACTTACCATAATCGTTATCACTATTAAGGTGGAAATTTTCAACATGAAGCTTGATCAGATGCGCATTTCTACAATAGATACTTATCAACTTGTTTTTAGATTGTTGAGCCATATGAATATGTTTATTCAATATAGAGTTAGGGCAATTTTTCATTTCATTTATGATTCCGTTGTTTATCATGATCAACTCCGATGAAGTAACTTTGATAAAATTTTCACATTAATATTCACTAACTTATTGTCATTTTTGACTAACTTTAGGTAAATATTAGCTAATTATCCGTTTATTTGTTTTTTACTTATTAAACTAGATTGAAATAAATCCTTGGTCCCGGCCCACAAAACGTTGCATTTAATAAATGCCTATATCAAGGGCATAAATGAAGTCGTAGTAACTTAATTTTTGGGTTAAGACCACACTATTTGGTTGTTATTTGGCTAATGAATAGTAAGGTTTTGACTTATATATATTTTAAAAGCTTGTTTGATGAATATAAAATAGGATCTAATAATAGGTTTAATGGGGATTTAACGTACTTTGTGTGGTAATTTACTATAAGTATTTACCTTGTTTTAATAATCAAAGTTATCATGATAGATATATCCGCTATCATCGAATAGAGTATCAATGTTTTCGTAGACATTTAGGTAGTCGTTGTCTATCGTCCAGTCTAGATCCTCTTTATCGTTCAATATTTCATTTCCTTCATTACTGAAATTATCACTCTCATAATTACTTATTTCACATTCAGTGTCTTCAGTATTTTTATGTATAAAATCATTCATTATAAATTACTCCAAATAGTTCTTGATTTATTCTAACTTTCATTTTTTTTATTTATAGTAAAAAAAATTCAAATTTATATTAAATATCAATCATACCGTAATTATAAATCAGTAATTAATTACAAGATTGATTTTTTTAGCTGTGATTTAATTATCAAAACATCTATAAAGGAGTTTACTTCGTGAATAATATAAAGTTAACACAAATCGAGCTGTTGGGAGTTCCAGACCAAACGCAAGGAGTAGATGAAGGATTAACCTTATCTATCCTTACTCAATGTGAGAGGTTTGAAGCGGAAACATTATGTAGAAACTTGCGAACAAATGGGTACCCTAAAGCTGAAGTTATTTATGACATCAAGAGAACAGGTTTTGAGTCAATGAATGCAGAGAGTTATGATAGTGATTACAAACCCCATAAGATAAAAACTTGTATTGATAACTTAACTCGTGGCGTTGAGATTTTTGTTGTTGATCGAAATCTCGGTTTTGATCAGGATCTACCTGTTTTCGATAGTGAAGATGATAGTAAGCTAAACTTTACCAAACTCGGTAAAGAAACTAGCTGGATTTTATCGTCCGACGAGCTTGTAATTGGAGAGGGCTACAGATCTTGTCCTGAAACTATTACATATAAAAAAATGTGTCCAAATGATCATCGTGTAAGGACATTGAGTTATTGTAAAAATGATAACAACGCTATCATTACTTCTATCCTAACAGCTGCATATATTACTAGGTTTAATCCTCCAGCCTTGAGAGATGCGATGTACGAGGAACCTCTTCCTGAAGAACACGCAAAAACAGAACTCGCAAACCTAGTTCTTCACTTCAAAGCTAAATCTCAAAATTCGGTTACTCGCGATATACAAGATTTTGACTTTCGCTGATAGCTTCCTCGAAGCCTGAATGGCTATACAATGTAAGTCAGACAGGCTTCTCTCAACAAACTAATCTCATCTCCTATAACCTAGGTTTCCACGAGTTTATGCTCTATGAACATTTGATGGGTACCTTGGTTATAAATCACATCTGTTTATATATTAGTAATTAAGCATGTCCTTTTAATTCCACAAACAATTAATACTATCGCAATCATACATATTAACTGTATTTAAACTTTCTACTATTTTCACCTGATGATTATAAAAACACATCTTTAAACTTAGGATTTTAATTTTATTGTTTTGTATATGTTTTTAATTGATTTTGACTATCCGGACTGACCTAAAAAGAATTAATATTACTGCAACAAGGAGAGAAGATGAATATAGTTTGATTCACAATGGAGAATGATAAAGGTATTTATATAGGAAAAAATATACTACTTTTAATTTCTTTATCTTTAAACTTTTTTCTCATGACTATGATTTATTTAAGCCATGATGAAAAAAATTTAAATAATTCGGATTGGTTTTATTTTTCAATTCTAGATAAAGATAAGAATATTTCTAATGTTGAAGTTATGAGCAGAGGAATCAGAAACAATAACCCTTTAAATATAAGATATTCAGCAAGCAATAAATGGTTGGGTGAAGTTAAAAAGAAGCATGACTATGATTTTGAAGAGTTTATTAGTGTTGAATATGGCTTTAGAGCAGCCTACAAAACACTTATGACCTATAGGAATAAATATAATATAAAAACTATAGAGAAAATAATATTTAGGTTCTCACCACCTAACGAAAATGATACCGAAAATATAATTAAAAAAATATCAATTATGAGTGGGATACCTAGGGATAAAATTATTGAAAACGATGAATATCCAATAATCATTAAGAATATGGCAATTATAGAGTCCGGGAATTCTTTTCCAATCAAGATAATTAAAAAAGGTATTTCAATTAAATAACTGTAATTAATAGCGATATTAATTGTTAATTAAATAATCTCCACTAAGTTAGTAGCCAAATGAGGGTATAACAATGTCAGGCAATGTTTCAGCTGTAAATGCTCAAACTACAGACTCTGTTACACAAGTAAATACGAAAGTAGTTGGTGAGACACCAGCTATGGCCATGAGTAACTTACTAATGTCAACGTCACACGCGTTGAGTAATACAGCGCATAACGCGACCTCTTCTCAGCATCAAGGCCGAATAATGATGCAAGGTACCACAGTCCAAGGAGTAAATACCTTGGCAAATGTTGGGTCATTACTTTTAGACCGAGTTAGAGCGACGAGTATTAGAAAGAGATAAAGCATTGAGCAAGCCGAATAATCATCTTAATCAAAGGAGGTAGCACATTATGTCTGAGGCAATAGCAGCCGTTAATGCTCAGATGACGGACTCTGTCACACAGGTAAATACACAAGTGATTGGAGATGCGCCAGCTATGGCGATGGGAAACCTTTTAGTATCAACGTCACATGCGTTAAGTACTGGATCTCATAACGTCACCGCGTCGCAACAGCAGGGTCAAATGACAATGCATGCGGCAACAGTTCAGGGAGTGAATGCTCTGATAAGTGTTGGCTCTTCTGTAATCGGAAGAACTGGCGAAGAAATTATCGAAAAGTAATTAACAACCTTATCGAAATAACACAACACCATTAAATCAAATAGGAAACAGACTATGTCAGAAGTAGCAACTACTGTAAATCCACAAATCACTGATTCAGTTACTCAGGTAAATACTAAAGTCGTTGGCGAAACACCAGCGATGGCAATGGGCAACTTGCTCATTTCTACTTCTCACGCTCTAAGCACAGGTGCGCATAATGCGACTTCTGCTCAGCAGCAAGGTCAAATCACTATGCATGCAGCGACAGTACAAGGCATTAACTCTCTAATGAGCGTAGGTTCTGCCGTCATTGGCCGCACTAGTGAAGAGATCATCGAGAAGAAGTAATAGTCAATTTACAACAGATAACTATCTAATTAATTAAGTTAAAAAAGGAAATAAATCATGTCAGAAGCAGCAACCACTGTAAACCCACAAATCACTGATTCAGTTACTCAAGTTAACACAAAAGTAGTTGGTGAAACACCAGCAATGGCTATGGGTAACCTTCTTGTCTCAACTTCTCACGCTCTAAGTACTGGCGCGCACAATGCGACATCAGCACAGCAGCAAGGTCAAATCACTATGCATGCAGCAACAGTGCAAGGTGTTAACTCTCTAATGAGCGTAGGCTCTGCGGTTATCGGCCGTACAAGCGAAGAAATCATCGAGAAGAAATAATCGTTATTTATCTTAGTGAAAACAACTTAACTAATTAAGGAGACTACTTATGTCAGAAGCAGCAGCTGCGGTAAACGCACAAATTACAGACTCTGTAACTCAAGTAAACACTAAAGTTGTCGGTGAGACTCCAGCAATGGCTATGGGTAACTTGCTGATGTCTACTTCGCACGCACTGTCTAATGCAGCGCACAATGCGACGTCAGCACAGCAGCAAGGTCAAATCACTATGCAGGCAGCAACAGTACAAGGTGTTAACTCACTGATGAGTGTCGGTTCTGCAGTTATTGGTCGCTCGAGCGAAGAAGTTATCGAAAGAGGCTAAATTCTACAGAATAGCCGCATTTGGTTGACGTTTTAGCAACGTCAATCAAATCCAAATTGTCATTCATTAATTTAACAGGAACTAACCGATGTCAGAGACAGCAACAACCGTAAATCCACAAATCACTGATTCAGTCACTCAAGTGAATACCAAAGTAGTTGGTGAAACACCAGCAATGGCAATGGGTAACCTATTGGTTTCTACTTCCCACGCTTTGAGCACTGGCGCTCACAATGCGACTTCTGCTCAGCAGCAAGGCCAAGTCACTATGCAGGCAGCGACGGTCCAAGGCATTAACTCACTAATGAGTGTTTGCTCTGCTGCGATTGGTCGTACAGGCGAAGAAATCATCGAGAAAGGCTAATAATTAGCATACTAAAAAACTAAATAATTAATCAGAGAGGAAAAATATTATGTCAGAAACAGCAACCCAAGTGAATGGACAAGTAACAGACTCAGTAACTCAGGTGAACACTAAAGTGGTTGGTGAAACACCAGCAATGGCGATGGGTAACTTACTAATCTCGACTTCTCATGCTCTAAGTACTGGTGCTCATAATGTAACGTCAGCTCAGCAGCAAGGTCAAATTACTATGCATGCTGCGACTATACAAGGGTTCAATGCACTAATGTCTGTAGGTGGTTCAATTGTAGGTCGTACTGCTGAAGGAATCATTGAGAAAGGTTAATTAAACGGAGTAAATAAACAGAATATCTGTTTATTAATAAAAAATATAGCCATTATACATAATGGCTATATTATTATGATTAAATAAGGTAGTAACATGTATATTAGATGGTTGGACTTAATAATTTTGTGTTGGCTTTTACTTTTAACCGTCCCTCATATATCTAGAATGGTAGGGTAACTTTATGTAAGTGAGGAATATGGATATAAGAGAATTAATAGTATCTGATATAAGAAAGCTACTCTGGTTTGTATTTGATAGCGAAATTCTTACTCTAGAAAAAAAAGAAGATCTAAACATTGATCTTGCAGAAATAGAGAATATCGATAACTTAGAAGTGGATGACCTTTTTTCTTTGAGAGATAAGCTACTAGCGCTTACAAAAGATCATTCAATGGAGCAAATATCTGATAAGTATTATATGGCTTCCGTAGAGTCTCATAAGTTGTTGAGTTTGTTCTTGAGAGTGTTCCTTATATTGTTAATGTCATTTATATTAACATTGGTTTATCTACATCATAAAGATATTATTTCCGTTACAATTGATGAAGAAAACCTTATTAGCTTTACCTACACGAAAGGTTATTACTTATTTAAAGAGTATATAAACCCTTATATATTTGCATTAATGTCCGTACTGTTGCGTATAGTCTTTCTTTTAAACGGATGTATCATGACTTATAACAGTGCAAAAATAAAGAGAAATAAATATATAATTTACTCTGTTGTATGGCCACCTATTGTTGTACTAATGTCTAAATCTATAAGTCTAGAAAGTGTTCCAGTTCAATTCTTGTGTATAATATTAGGCTGGGGAGTAGAAACATTTATTAAAACAATAGAAAAGTCAGCAGTAATTTTTGAAAAGCAGGTATCAAAAAAAATACTAAGCATATTAAATATAATTAATGGATTTTCTGGGAAATGATGTAGAGTTGTAGCTCAAGGAAGTGAGCTACTATATTGTACTAAAAAGGGCTTTGTCTTAATGCAAGTCTACAATGTAGTTCGATAAGACGATAGTTGTATTCATGTGATTTTACACTATCCAACTAGAGTCATTGGCAGTTGAGTACTCTAGTCGGATTGACATCTAGGGGAAAATGCTAGCACTTATATTAGCGAGTCTGTGGCTTTATCCAGTTTGGATTCAATAAAGAGACTAGTTCATGATCTTCCCACTGTTTATTGATAAGTAAGTAGTCTTTGGCAAAGCCTTCAAATTTGAACCCTAATCGCTCGAGTACTGCTTTGCTTTTGCTATTCTTTGGCATGAAATAAGCTGATATCCGATGTAAGTTCTGAACTTTAAACATATAGTTAATAGCAGCAGTTAATGCTTTGGTCATGATTCCTTTTCCTTGAGCTTTCTCACTTAGTGAGTAACCTAAGCTGCAAGAATGAAAAGGAAAGCGAAAAATATTACTGAAAGATATACTACCAATCATCTCAGAAGATTGGCGATCTATAATTATGAAATAGACTAATGATCCATTTCGGTTCAGCTCATCAAACTTACAAAGGATTTGATACCAACCTTGTACAGTGAAAAAATTATTATCACGCTCAGGCTCCCACTTTTCTAAATGGTCTTTATTACTTTTATAATAATTAGTTATAGTTTCAACATCTGAAATCTGTGCAGTTCTTATTATAATATCATCTTCAGTCAAGCTGACATTATGAAGAAAGTTAAGTTGTGTCATTGCTACCTACCTTAAAAATAGTAAATTTGAATACTTCTATATTTAATATCAATGGTGAATGTTTAATGCTATATAACTAGTCGTATAATTTTTATCTCACTTCCTTATAGCTACGTTTGGTAACCATCATATTAAGTATCGACATCACTCTATAACAGAGACAAATTACTTAACTTTTAGTAAATAATGATTATTAAATGGACTGAGCATATAGTGACATAATAAGTCTGATTTGCATGATAACTACTTATAAATGCTGTTTATACATTTGTAGATGAATTTGTATGATGACTGAAGACATGAATAAAAATGAAAAAAGTATGACTTTCTAGTCTGTTTAGATTTATTCATTTTTGGATCAGCCTTTATGATACAAGGGGAGAAGCCTATTTATCTCTTTGAAAAACATTGTTTCTTGTCGCACATAGCAAATGATTCAATGCGGAAAATATTAGGAAAATATTTTTATATATTTTTGAAATTTTATAAGCCTTCTATTCTTTTTACCTAAAAAATAAATTAGGTTAATTATAATTATTATAAGAAAATCAGTGAGTAAGGATAATGAGTAGAAAGCTAAAGGCTTGTTTCAGGGCATATCGTTGCTTTCATAAAGCAATAGAGAAAACAGGGTATTTATCACTATCATCTATTGTAGAAAGTCAATACTATTACCCAAGAGATTACCCACTGCAACCCAAAAGGAATGATGTGTTGTTGGAGACGGATATGAACAATTTTGTACCTATGGGAAAAAGGGAGAAAGGTATTTTGGTCTCACGGTTTAAGAAAACTTAGCTAGATATTTTTAGCAGTACGTTAGTCGAGTTGAGCCATATCTGATAGATTAGCTAGAACCTAGAAAATCCTTTTTAGCTTTTGTTAATGGAGTTTGAGGTGTGTTATCAAGCATTTCTAGTCTGGATAGCATCCGTGACAAGGACTCTAGCTGTCGAGATTTACTCATCTGTTTATAGGTATCTATGGCTTTCTCGAGTAGAAGGAAAACGTCTTTTTCCAGCTGTATGTCTGTTTTAGGAGCCGATTTATACTTGTATATTATCTTTTTTGTTCTTCCGTTGGGGTATCTATACTTACGGCTATGAATTCTATATGTACCATTTTTACTCTCTTCCATCTTTTAACCTTTCTTGATAAATTAGAAAATAAGGAATCGCTTCTTTGGCTTATTTACTCGTGATGTTTCAGCGTTTTTCTGACGACATTCGATAGATAAAGACACTATTTTTTCATAATTTTCAATCGCATTTGCTATCAATTGATTCGATTCTGCGATAGTCGTTAAGCATGTGACTTTGTCGCCTCCCTCCAGCAGTTTTGCCATAGCGACGCCAGAAGCAGTGTTACATATATCGGTGACATTACGAATATTGTCGACAGCATCTTGAATAGCTATCGATGTTGCTTGATCGATGTAGTTATTCTGTTCATCGGCCATCAGGCTTATGCGCTATTCAAGATGCCCAGTAGTGCTATGAACGTGAAAAGAATCCAGCTAATCCACTTTTTTTCTTTTTCTCTCTTTCACGTTGTGCGCTAATACCGAACTCTTCACTAGAACCAGCCTTTTGAGAAGAAGCTTGAGGGATGGCAAGTAATCGTGCACATGCATTGGTTACTGATGCAGAAGTCGTCACTTGAGATTGCTGCTGGTTTGCCACTAAGTTATGCATAGTCAAGCCAATAGTTTCAGATAAGGTTGTTTCTGCTATCGATGTAGGTTGGTCAGAGAACTTCTGTAATGTAGTGTAATCTTGATCAGACATATGCCTTCCTTTACTGATACAAATGTGTATGAATAGAGAGATATATTAACCAATATGACAATATTATTTTATTATAAAATAGCCATCATTAGGTAATATCTGATTAACATGTTATCTTTTAAATCTAGATTAATAATCCTTTTTATATATTTATAGCGTCTTTCATATTCATTCATTTAATAATGAATGAACTTTTACATGCAAATTGAAAAAAACTTATGTCTATTTCGTCACTTAATGATATTGTAACTAATCAATAGAGAATTATACGGACTATGAATAGTGCAAGGAAACCTGTACTACCCTGTATAAAATAGGTTTCATTGTTAGAGATTGCTGGGCAAAAAATTATGTTTAACGCTTTTTATTGGGTAAGTAGCAGCAGAGTTCTATGACAAAGTATAAGTATTTACAAAGAGTATATGAAAGAAGAATTATTAATGCTAGTTCAATATCTGAACTTATTGTTAGAAGAAGGTATTATGGTGGATTTAATAGTAATTCTCTATCCATTCGGGTAGATAATGGCTATTTGACTTTGCGAAAATACAATATTCCTGATGAAGATAAGATAAAGTAGAATATTTTAAAATATTTATTAATTCTCATTCTTTTCATAAATTATAGTAATGCCTGTTTTTTATTTATAGTTGGCATTTTTAAACTATCCATTATTTCATGTATTTTGATATTGTTATATAAATCCGAAGTGAATAATATATCTTATACATGTGGATAAAAATATAGTATTAAAATCATATGAAATAGCTCCTATTGTGTGAAATTTAATAATTTATCATATCAAAAACTATATTTTTATCTTCATGTATATGAGGAGTATAAATGTCTGTTTTTGATTTTTTTCTATTCTATCTTTATTTTGTAAAATATATAGCTATATTTTTAATTATATTTATTTTTTTATTTGGAGTTGATGATTTATTCATCGACTTAATGTATTGGAAGGAGGTATTATTAGGAGTTAATTCAAAAGAAAACAGAGAGGAAAATGTAAAGACCGACATAAAACAAAGTTATATGGCAATAATGATACCTGCTTGGCAGGAGGATGGTGTGATTGAGAAAATGGTATCTCTTCTAGCATCTTCCTGTAAATACGACAATTTTCATATATTTGTTGGTACTTATCCAAATGATCTGGCTACTACGGCTTGTATAGAGGAAGTATGCACTGAATATAAAAATGTGCACAATGTTATCTGTAAAAAACCAGGACCTACAAGTAAAGCAGATTGCTTGAATAATATATTCAAATACATTTTGTTCGAAGAAAATAGAAAAGGGATAAAATTTTCAGGGTTTATTTTGCATGATTCCGAAGACGTTACTCACTCTTATGAACTTTCCCTGTTCAATACTTATCTTCCAGAATATGACTTAATACAAATTCCTGTCTATCCATACGTAAGAAAGTGGTACCAATTTACGTCTTCACATTATATAGATGAGTTCTCTGAATTACATGAAAAAGATCTCTTAGTTCGAATGTCTATGACGGGTCACGTTCCTAGCGCTGGAGTGGGAACATGCCTAAGTCGTAGGGCATTGTTCAGGCTGGCTCGCTCAGGCGGAGGAAAACCTTTTGATTGTCGATCGTTAACAGAAGATTACGATATCAGTGTGAGACTAAAGCAGTGGGGGATGAGCGAAATATTCGTCCGCTCTGTGGCCAAAAATATCAGCTTTAAAGACTCTGATGATAGTGATAGCCCGAGTCTTGTTTGTGTTAGGGAGTTCTTCCCTAGCTCTTTTAATGCCGCAGTTAGACAGAAAAGTCGCTGGATAATCGGCATAGTATTTCAAGGTTGGAAAAATATCGGCTGGTCGAAAAATTGGAAAATGAATTATTTTCTTTGGCGAGATAGACGTTGTGTCTTATCAAATACTGTTTCATTTTTGTCTATGGCAGTATTTCTTCAGATAGCATGTATATCCATTTATCAAATTATTTTTAAAGATAGCTATTTCTTCTTATCAATATTTGATGATTATTTTCTATTAGAATATATAAGCTATGCAAATATTTTGTTTTTTATAAATAGACTTATACACCGCTTTATATTTGTACGAAGGTTTTATGGATTACTAAGTGCATTTATTTCTATTCCTAGGACACTTTGGAGTAATATTATTAACTTCTTCTCAAATATTAGAGCATTATATCTTGTTTTTTCCAAAGATAACATAATGAAAATATCATGGGACAAAACTAAACATGATTTTCCTGACATTAAAAATTCATAAATAAAGAAGGAAAATAATCATGAGGAAAATACGTCTAATAAAAATAATTATAATAGTTATCTCATTGTTTACTACTCCAGTTTTGGATACAGTAAAGGACAGCACCACGTTTATAGCTTCGTCTCTAAGTGAATCTACTCACTTTCGTACTTTTCCTTATTTGAACAGAGCTTTTTCTTTTGAGCGTAGCCAGAGGTTTGTAGAAGCCATTACTGAAGTGAAAAGAGCTTTGAATATAGCTCCCAACTACCAACCTTTTTTACATTACCTATTCAAGTTGCAGCTAAAGGCAAAAACGTACACAGAAGCAGAGCAAACATTAGAGGCATTGCCGGAGCAAGAAAAAGTAAAGTTGCTTGCGAGTTTAAGAAGTGAAATGTCTGTTCAGCAGTTGAACCTACCTAACGTTGAATTTGTTGCCTTACTGGGTGATTTGCCGCCTGAAGCTAAGCGGCAGGTATACTTATATCGTCTTTACTGGTTAGCAGACAATTCTGAGTCATTGGCACTGGATTGGAGTATTTCCCAAGCTTCTGATATTAAGCCAGATCAAGCCATTCTTTATGAGTCTGAAGTATGGCTAAAGCGTGAAAACTACTTGAAAGTTATCGATACCATGTCTCAGATCAGACGCAGGAGAGCGCTGTCTGACAGAGAGCAATATATCGTTGGCCTTGCGCTAATCAAGAGTAAAAAAATAAAAGAGACTAGGGAGTTACTGACGGATGCAGACCATGGGGAGACAAAGATTCTGCTTACCAAGCAATTGATCCTCGATTTGATTGATGATCAAGAGTATGACCAAGCTCTATACTGGTATCAATGGTTGGAACAAGACTATGGCTTATCTTCAGATGACTATGAGCGCGCATTCCAACTTGCGATAAGCCTAGGCAATTGGCCGCTCGCCCGTGCGTATCAAACAAAGAGATCTAATGCTTCTTGCACTGAAAGCGCATTGATCAGTGCAAGATTGGGCAACCGTGAGTTAGCCAAGCAGCAATTGTCATCTTGTTCTTCATTCGAATCACCCAAGCTATGGTTGAGTTTAGCTGAAGAGTTAAACCTATCCTTTATGATTGAGGCCGCATCTTTTGATGATTCAGGACTTCTTCACAGGCAAAAGATAGTGGTTGCATGGAATAGATACCATCAGGGAGAATATCAAAAGGTAATAGATATCTTATCGTCTACCGCTTACCTTTCTTTGAGCAGCAGGCGGCTTCTGGCATTGGCATATGAAAAAAATGGTCAATTCAATCATTCAATGCTCGCGTGGGAAGCGGTTTATCGTCGTTCTAACCGGCAGTCTGACCTAAAAAGCTTGTTAGAAGCAATGAAAAAGGCACTTACTGAGGTTGAGTTAATCAGACAATACGAGAAGTTGTTATCGGTTAGTTATCTGCCTTCCAAGGTTAGGCTAGATATTGCTGAGCAACTACTCACGCTGTATTCAAAGCACCCCGGAAAATTTGCCCCGGAGATTGCTATGCAAATGAAGAACCTAGATATCGCTTCATTTGATAACGCATTGCTTTGGCAGCAGTATGATGGGTGTAACCTTGCCAAAAAAGCGTTCTCAAACCCTCAAACCTCATTTGCTTGGCAAGTCCTTGGGTATTGCAGCTACCCTGCTAATGTTGATAGAGCGTTAGAATATACCGACAATGCCTTGTTGATGCAGAAGTCATTTTCAGCGCGCTTGGCTATTGTAGGGACGAAAGCTCAGATGCTTTATCAGCAGCAGCGTTATCAAGAGGTACTTAACGTATTGCTACCCGAATGGCAGCACATACAATCACCTTATGTTCGGCTTTTAGTTGCAAGCTCTTATTACCAATTAAAACGATATGAGAAAGCCAGATTTTGGTGGGCTGAAAGTGATGACCAAGATATCTTAGACTGGTGGTTGCTCGGTACAGATATCTATTTAGCCAAAAAGGACTTCACTTCCGCCGAAAGCAACCTTGAGATGGTAGAAAACAAATTCGAATCGGATCGTCAGATTGTTTCTCGATATATTAGGCTGTATAAATTACAAGGAAGCAAGCAAAAGCTGACTGATTACCTTTCCTATCAACATAAACTTCACCCTCAGGATGTTTACATCGCTACTGAACTGGCTTATGCCTACTTCTTAAATCGTCCTAAAGACTCAGTTCGATTGTTTGAATCTGTTATCCCACAGTTAAATGGTCAAGATAAAATATCAGCGCGTCACCAATTAGCTCAAGCCTACAAAAATATTGGCTGTGGTGACAAAGCGCAACATGAATATAAAGTGCTTATTGACCAGCTCACTACCATGCCTGAAAAAGATACTCGACTTATTGACCAGCTGCGTGCTGAGAATCGTGCCGTGACTTCAGCTTGGCAATTTTCTTTCAGTGGAGAGTCCGGAAACAGTAGCCCGTTTCAGGGACTATTTGATGACCCTGATAGTGAGGGGTTTTATCAAGTCAGTGCGAGCTATGGTTTTGAGAGCCTCCCTTCGCTAGCCGGGCAAGTGAGTGTATTGAGCTCTGGATCTTGGGATTCTACTGGAGTTGATTTGGGACTGAAATGGAGGCCTTTGCAACGGTTTGACATGACATTTTCTTCAGGTGTTCGCCATTATTTAGGAGAAGATTCCTATACTACCACTTACGTAAGAGTGAATGGGGATGTATTTTCGGGCTTAGGTTGGGACAAAACTTGGCGAGGGGTTCAACAAGTAAGCTGGTCAAACAGTTTGTACTTTGATGCGTTTTATCAGTTTTACGATCAAAGATCATTGCTGTACACCAGAGGTGAATCTGGGCCTGTATGGGGATTAGCCCAGAATTACCACCAACGTTTACGTGTGTATGGACTACTACAGGCGAGCGCTGACATTGTCGATGAACAAAGTGATAACCAAGTGAAAACTGGTGCCGGTGTGGGTTGGTTAGCTTCTTTTAACAATGATAAATATACGGGGTATTCTAATGAGACAGAAATTTCATTGGAGTGGCAAAAATACCTCAGCGATAGTGAAAAAAATGCAGTTATTTTACGATTTAACCTCTCATACTAAGGGTATCGTTCATTATCTTTACCTATCAATTTATTGAAATGAAAGCTTAGGTGTTGATTATCTGTTCTAATTGTAAGATATAAGCCACTGTAGGCTTTATATTTACTATGTACAAATATATTAATTAATTAAATTTTATTTGTGACAGGTATTAAATCTATTGGTTTTATCCACTAATATTTATTGCATGTTAACGTAAACCTAAGAATTATTTTTCTTACCTGAATTTATAAAATATTTAACATTATGATTTTAAATGAATTTTAATTTTAACTTCGGATGGAAAAAGTCTTACAAAAATAACAGTATTATGCGGATTGTTTGACAGTTTAAGAATGATATACATTTCAAGTGTGTTAATTGCGTGTAAATTTTTTGTTTAATCTAAGGTTTGGTTATCTAGTCATTTTTATTCTAATAAAGTGTTTAGGTACTTGTGCTAAACCTTATTTCTAGACTCATTTTTAAGTTTTGCTTATATAGCGCTACTTATTTTTACAAGATGCAGATATCACATTTGGCGCTCATTTAACAATCGACAGGTTGTCTCGTTAATACCCATCAGCGAGAAAATGAGTTGCCGACTCTTGTAGTGATTTGTCATTAGAACAATGCACTACGTCCAATATATTAAGTGTGGGTTGTCTATTTGACCTTCACTTTTCATTAGAATAAAAAATATGAAAAAAATATTATTATCTTCTATTCTCGCTGCTTCTTTTTCTACGGGAGCAACAGACGCAACATTTACCCAGTACGATCACCATCAGACTATGCGTGATAAAGTGAGCCTATGGGTTGATTGGGACGCACAAGAGCATACATTAAGCGCGGTTGAAGCGCTTAATGTTGCAAAAAGAAAGCATGGCACCGCATATATGTCTAGCTTGTTTATGAATCGTTTAGGAGAAGTTGCCAATCAATCGTTTAATACCGATGGACTTTCGAGTCTAGAAGTTGGGATCATCAGTGAAGCAGCAACCTTGTTTGTTATGTCCCAAGCTCCGGATATGCCGCACCACGAGTTATTCCCGTCTGAATATATGTTGCAAACGTTTTTGGCAAACTTGGCGACTGAACTTGAAGTACTCTACCCAATGGCTGAAGACGAAGCCATGTATCTGCAAAGATATTATGAGCATGATCCACTGGGGTTGTCACTGTTTTCGATTGCTTTAAACATAAGTTTAGAGCGTTATGGAGAAGCCGATCTCGTCAGAAGGTTAGCCGATAAAACCAATAGTCGATACTCTGACTCTCTTCGTCAATTTTTGATCGCTAACTTTTCAGCAGGAGGTCAATTTAGAGATAGATTAGAGTTGGTGTTACTCGAAGAATTAAAGCAGTTTTCAGCAAGCTGGAAGCCGTCATACGATGAGTTTTCTCAGCCACTAAACGGGTTTCACCCATATGCGCGAGTTGGTGCTATGATGCAAAGCACGCTCTTGAGCCGATGGTCATCCCTACGACAAGATGAACGTGAAACATTAACAGATTGGCATGATCAGGTCTCTAAATTGCCTAGCCATAAATATGGCTACTCCATGGTTGGAGAGGCAGTGGTGAACCACTTCCGTCAGCATAAGCAGCAAGAGCATCACAGTCGTTGGAACTTTCCGACCTTTGCGGCTATCACTTTAGTCACACTCGTTGCTCCCGAATTATTGGGTGAACTTGCACTCGGTGAAGCTGCACAAGCCTTACTTTTCTCCCGAACTATGTTTACCGGCGCAAGAGTAGCTGACGCTGTTTACACCGACGAGTTTGTTGAACTCGCGGCGCAACAAACAGCAAGACCTGGTGCTGTATTGCCGCAAAGCCAAGCCTTGTCTATCAGTAAGATAAGTAGCTCAGCATCAATAGGCTCGGAAGTGGAGCCAGGTCTTCATCACTACCTTGGGACAGACGCCATCGAGGGCACTGACTATGTGGCAAATGTTCAAGGTAGTTGGCAAAGGGTCAGGCGTTTTCCTTTCACTGATGATTATGCTTTATTTGGTGGAATGGGTTCGCTAGGTGTACACAAAGTGGCTCGTACCGGCGCTGCAGGTTGGTTGTTACACCAAACTGCTAATAGTCTTAACAACTGGGTATCATCCGGAGATTTTAGGCATGTACTGCTTCTTGGTAAAGGACAACCAGAATCACTATTTCGACATTATGGTGAGAATGTGAAGAGTCGTTATGGCATCCCTTCAAGAAACATGGCCAGTGATGGTGATCTTGTATCCCACCTGCTAAATGGCATGTTTCCTCGGGCTAGCTCAAGTCAACTATCCTCATTGACGTTTAATCATCGTTTGGATGTGGTTGCTCATGGTAATCCTTACGGTCCCATTTGCAGTAATCAAAGTGGACTGGAGACATCGCTTTCACCAACTGAGCTTGCCAAGAAATTGTTTGATTTCGGTTTACGTGAAGTTGGGGTTTTAAAGGTTCAGTCTTGCAATGTGGGAGGGGGGTTCTATTTAACTAAGCTTGAACAAGCGTTGAAAAAAACAGGTATAAATGTTGGATTTCTCGCTGCACCTAAAGGCTATTTAGTTCAGTTACCAAGACTACCCAGAGCGGTATTTTCACCTTTCCCAAATTTCAGGTCAGATCGTTATGAAGTAATTTCAACAGGTCTGCATCAGGGCTTCCCCGGTACTCGCTACCACTAAATAACTCTGCAATCGATATAGGCATATTAAAGTGTTTTACTCACAACATGAGTAGAACACTTTCTTTATATTCCCAAGTGGCTGGTTTATGTTATCCAGTAACTCTTAATTTTTAGAATATTATTAGCATGCCGAAATTGTGATTAAGATATGGTTTATCGCCTTGTCTTTCTGTATATATAACAGCACAATCGGCAAAAAATGTTTCGGGAGATAAGATGGAACTTGAAGATATCCGTCGTGAGTACAGTAAGGGCGGTTTGCGAAGAAAAGATTTAAAACAAAACCCTATCGATCAATTTAATTTTTGGTTACAGCAAGCCATCGATGCGGGTTTAACGGATCCTACTGCCATGACAGTAGCGACGGTTGACGAACAGGGTCAACCATTTCAGCGCATTGTCTTACTTAAACATGTTGATGACGAGGGATTTGTTTTTTACACCAACTTAGGCAGTCGTAAGGCTCAGCAAATAGAAGGTAATTCTAGAGTAAGCTTACATTTCCCATGGCATACGCTAGAGCGTCAAGTGCATGTCACTGGCTGTGCGGAGAAACTGAGTGTGAAAGAAAATATTAAATACTTTTCTTCAAGACCGAAGGAAAGTCAGCTGGCGGCCATTGCCAGTAAACAAAGTAGCCGCATATCAACCCGAGGAGTGCTCGAAGGCAAGTTCCTTGAGCTAAAGCAGAAGTTTGCCAATGGTGAAATACCAGTACCGAGCTTTTGGGGTGGTTTTAGGGTAAAGGTCGAATCTATTGAGTTTTGGCAAGGAGGCGATCACCGTCTTCATGACAGGTTTTTATTCTCTAAACAAGAAAAAGCTTGGCAGATAGATAGACTTGCTCCTTAGTATTTTATTAAAAAACGCCGCTAAATGCGGCGTTTTTTAATTCTAGGTAAGTCCGTAGGTTAGTTTATTTCACGTAATACTCGGAAGCCTACATAATTTGCCGCAGATGAGTCAGATAGAGAAAGCTGCTCATGAGCGGCGGCCATTTCTGGAGAAAAGTTCCAAGCCCCACCTTTAAGAATACCGCGAGCGTCATTGGTCCATTGCCAAACGTTTCCGACGGTGTCGTATATACCTAGCTTATTGGGCTTGAAAGCCATGACTGGAGAAGTACTCTTGTTTGACCATGGAGTGCCCCCCCAACCCGTATTAGCCTGACTTGGAGCAAAATGATCGCCCCACCAATAATTGGATTCAGAGCCTGCTCTAGCCGCTATTTCCCATTCATCTTCACTTGGCAGCCTGTAGCTATGATTGGTTTTTCTACTTAGCCATTGCGCGTAAGCTTGTGCGTCGTTCTTACTTACGCAAACCACCGGAGAGTTAGCCGCTTGTTTGAAGCCTGGGTTGCGCCAATATCCTTTTGAAATAGGCGTGACTTCGCCTTTTACGATAGCGGTACAGGTATTTTTCAGCTCAGCATCGGTTTGATAATTCGTTGAGTTAACAAAGGTTTCAAATTGCTTCACAGTGACAGGAGTGGTACCAAACCCGAAAGGTTGTTTGATTTTCAACTGCTTAGAGCCATGTTCACCAAGCATATACTGACCAGGCAGAATGGTAGAAACTTCTGGACCTTGATGACCCGAACCAAGAGAATCGGCGAACTTATCTCCTTCACGCAGCGGGTTTGCCGTTTCAACTAACACGGCGCGAAGGTTGTGATCTCTTTTAATGGACAATTCTTTGTTGAAGTCTTGGTAACCCTCTTTCCTAATTAAAATAGAGTGTTGTCCTACAGGCAACATAATTTCTACAGGGGTGCTGCCATAGTTAACCCCATCGATTGTGACTTTATCATCGTATAAGTTAGAGCGAACGTTCAAGGTCACCCAAGCGATTTCTTGGTTGGTGACAGAGCTACCCTTGTCATCAGCACTATCGGGTTCGAAACAGTATTTTTTATTGATGCCAAGTAGTGTACATGCGGCGCTTTGCGTTGGCCTAGCTTGCATTTCGACATCCATGAGGCTTCGATAGCGTATACCGTCATAAAAACCCGACTCTTTAGCTTTAGAGCGCAATACGTGAATATTAAAAGGGATTTTGTGAGCGTTGGGCTCAATTTCTTTTGACTCGCTAGTGTTCGCGATAAGCTCAGATTGAAACTGGTTTACTGCTTTTTGTAGAGCAAGGTCTCGAGTTTGGCGGTCACATTCTGCAATGGTCATATTCGCCTGACAGCGATTAGTGAAACTTACAGACAGAGAATGAGATTCTGTCAGCTCACCTTGCAGGCGCTCAGCTCGGGCGCGCAATTTGTTTTGTTCCAACGAGTCAATACTTTGAGAAATCGCCTCTAGTTCATTGCTGGCTAAACTGAGTTGATGTTCAAGTTCTTGGAGTATTTGTTCTTCAAACAAACGCTGTTTCTGATTTTGTTTAACGGCCGACCAAGCGTCCTGATAGGCTTTCTGACTTGCAGCAAGGTCGACGGTTGGGTCGTCAATCATGCGGGCATAATTCGCCGCAAGCTGTGCTTTGGCTTGCTTAAATTTGTCATCCAGAGCTTTAGCCGATTTGGTTAGCTGATCGACAGACTGTTTCTGACCGTCAAATTCAGCCTGTTTGTCATCATGGCGCTCTGTTGCCGATTTTAGTTCTTCATGTTTGTCGAATAGCTTCTGATCGATTTTTACGATAGGGTCGCGCGCTTCCTCAGCTGCAATACCAGCAGAGACAAAGTAAGGTGACAAAGCAAGAAGGAAGGTTGGTAAACCAGTTCGCATTATTATTTCTACAATTCTTTTTAATCTTATGGAGTTATTCTAAACGAAAACGCCACTTTTTCGTAAGTTATTCCCTTATAACTTACGACAAAATGGCGTTTTTGGTCAATGTTGTACTGCTTCCTTCTACTCAAAAAGAGAAGCGCGTTAAATATCTGAATTTGGGCGTAACTTAACCCAGACAGTATCATTGCCATCAATAGCAATCATACGGTTATATGTCTGGTAACCATCTTTAGAGACAGTAAACTGATGTTTTCCTTTAGGTAAAACCACTTCTATTGGGGTACTACCGTAATTGACGCCATTGATTGTTACTCGATCTTCGTACTGATCCGAGCGAATAGTAATGTTTGCCCAGCTTTGTTGTGTGGTTGTTTTTTCTTTTTTGGCAACACTGGCACTATTGAGACAATAACGTGAGGATACATTGAGTAGCTTACAGGCAGCTGAGGCTTCTGGCCGAGCCTGAAGTTGGGCTTGCATTTCAGTGTAATAACTATTGCTGCCTTCAAAGCCTGAACGGATAATTTGGCTCTCTTGAACAAAGACATTCAGCTGGACGCCTTTGATGTTCTGTTTAGCGATATTGGCTTCGGTCAAGCTGTCGAGAAGTTTTGTCTTAAACGTATTAACAGCACGCTGTTTAGTGAGGTATTTACCTTGATTAGTACATTCACCTAGAGTCATGGTAGCCGAGCAGGTTGTTTTGAATGTGGTGTTCAACACATCACTTTCTCGCAGCTCTGCATCAAGACGTTTGACGCGCGCTTCAACTTTCTGCTCTTTGAGGTAAGATAATTCAGAATTAATCCTAGAACGCTTTTGCTTGATCTGGGACAAGCGCATCTCTTGCTCAGTAATGGTTTGCTCTTGTTCAAGTATCTGAGTTTGATTCTTCTTTACCGAAGCCCAAGCCTCTTGGTACTCTTGTTGAAAAGAAAGTAAGTCAACGTCTGGATCATCTAAAAGGCGGTTATACTGTTTGTCCAGCGCTGATTTGGCGCGATTCCGTTTAGCGTTCAGCTCATTCTCTTCACGTTGAAACTTACCTAGCTCTGCCCTAAGGGTTTGCAACCGTGATGATTCAGCCTCGAATTCAGAACCAAGCTCCTGTAACTCACTTTGTTTGTTTTCCAATTTACTATCAATAGTTGCGACAGGATCGGCAGAGTCCACCATTTCCGCAAAAATCGAAGTTGATGCCCATAGTGGGCTTAGCGCAATTAAAAGCGCTGGGATGCGACGTATTATCATATTTCCCTGCAACAATTAACGTTTATTGACCAACGTAAAAATCCAAAAAAAGACAAACTCATGACAGTCCTTGTGTTCCTGCCTCTTCCAAGTTTACTTCAACCCTGCATCTTTCTCTTGTAAAAAGATTAACCAGCTTTATGCAGATTACCCTAATTTAACGTATATAAAACTTGGATGCTATCTATCATTTTGAGTTGATTGGGGAAATATGCAAGTGAAGAATGGGTATCTGCAAAAAGAAAGTTGCTAGAAGTGACATAAACCGTAATTTATGTGCACTTGATCATTCTTCCGAAGCTAGTTACACATCGCTTTGCGGCAGTCTTTTCTGATTGTAGTTGGTCCAAAATGGATCGATAAATTTCGAATTAAGTCGGTTTTGTTATAACATGCCATCCTAATGCAATCTGAGGTCAAAACTGTCTCATGAGCTGTTTCAAATCTCGGCCTATTGTTGGCGAACTAAATAAACCTGTGTCTCCCAAACCAGCGGAGCTTGTTACCTTACCCTCACACATGGACTGCCATGATCATAGCTATACCCAAATCGTGATTGGGTTAAAAGGACAAGCCGAGTTTGAGGTTAGCGGCTGTGGTAACATGGTTGGTCCAGGACAAGGCTGTGTGGTGACCTCTGGTTCAGGTCATGCTTTTGGTGGGGTTGTCGAGCAGTCGGATATTTTAGTGCTTAATATGCCATTTCCAAGCGCTGAAGACCCACTGATGTTGCAAAAACTCAATGAGCTTAATCGAGGTGAAACCTACTTTCAGCTCGATAGCCAAATTCAAAAGCTCATCTATATGTTAGTGAATGAAATGCAATCAAGGCCAGAGGATCTTCTCCTTAGCCGAGCTTGTAGTGACACTCTGATCGCCTTATTGCAAAGGCATATGTCAAAATTCTCAACACCTTACAAAGAGTCTCGTTTCGACCTTGATGCCATTGATCGTTATATCGAACAACACTTAAGCCAGAAAATCTCAGTCGCTCAGCTAGCAGGTAGTGTTTTTTTAGGGGAGAGTCAGTTTCATAGTTTGTTCAAGGCGCAAATTGGTATAACACCTCATCAGTACGTACTCGGTAAACGAGTTGACATGGCAAAGTCTTTGATTAAAAGAGGCAACTTGACCTTAGGTCAGGTGGCTGACTTAACGGGTTTTTCTAGTCAAAGCACATTCAGCCATACCTTTTTTCGTTTGCAAGGCGTATCGCCATCCCAATACAAGAAACAATTTAGTTAAATAAGCAACAGCAGACGTATATTATTTTGTCAATTTAGATGTGATTCTGTTTTTGTTTTGTTAATAGGCGGAGTTTTCAGCAAAAAACTCGGAGTTTTTGACAAGTAATCCTCTCCCGCTCAAAATACACTGCAAACCATTGTAATAACTCTGATGAATTTATCAGGCTTGAGATTGAGGAAAACGCATGTTTACTGCAACTGATGTGTTGAATGCCGAGTTTGTTGAGCAGCCGCTAAATAAACTTTGGTCGCTGATCTCGCCACTTTACATGGTGGACGAATCCCAATGGCTTGAACAACTGTTGCCGCTCGCGACTCCGACAGCGGACGAAAAAGCGCAGATGTCGACCAAAACGACTGAGCTCATTGAAGCTATCCGTGCAGATAAAAAGTCGATTCAGATGATCGATGCTTTGCTGCTGGAATATAGTTTGGATACCCAAGAAGGCATATTGCTAATGTGTCTCGCTGAAGCTCTAATGCGTATCCCTGATGCAGCCACAGCGGATGCGTTAATCCGTGACAAACTCAGTGTCGCAGATTGGAAGTCTCATTTAAAAAGTTCAGACTCGGTTTTTGTCAATGCTTCGACATGGGGCCTTATGTTGACAGGCAAAGTTGTTGGTTTGTCTGAATCTGAAGCGCGCAGCCCAGTGTCGGCGGTGAATCGTCTTGTTAATAAAATGTCTGAGCCTGTTATTCGTAAAGCCATGCACCAAGCGATGAAGGTGATGGGGCATCAGTTTGTTCTTGGCCGCTCTATCGCTGAAGCGCAAAAAAATGGCCGTAGCATGCGTGATAAAGGGTTTACCTACTCTTATGACATGTTAGGTGAAGCAGCACTGACCACAGCGGATGCGGATAAATATTTTAATGACTATCTAATGGCAATCGAAGCGGTAGGTCGTGATAGATATGGCATAGAGACAAGCCCAGCTCCGTCTGTTTCGATTAAACTGTCTGCTTTGCATCCCCGCTATGAAGTGGCAAATGAAGAGCGAGTGCTGACTGAACTTGCCGACACACTCACGCAATTGCTGCGTAAGGCTGTTGAATTGGATGTCGCCATCACGATTGATGCTGAAGAAGCGGATCGCTTGGAACTCTCGCTAAAGCTGTTTGAAAAAGTATATCGAAGTGATGTTGTGAAAGGCTGGGGTAAATTTGGTCTTGTGATTCAAGCCTATTCTAAACGCGCTCTTCCTGTACTGGTCTGGATCAACGGTTTAGCCCGAGAGCAGGGCGATCTTATTCCACTGCGTCTTGTTAAGGGAGCATATTGGGATAGTGAGATCAAATGGTCGCAACAAGCAGGTTACGATAACTATCCGGTCTATACGCGAAAAGAAGCCACAGATGTTGCCTATTTAGCTTGTGCTCGTTTTTTATTGTCTGACAATGTACGAGGCAATATCTTCCCGCAGTTTGCCAGCCATAACGCTCAAACAGTGACTTCTATCGCTGTGATGGCAGAGCATAAAAACTATGAGTTCCAGCGTTTGCATGGGATGGGTGACTCTCTTTATCACCATGTTATGGAAACACACCAACAGCCAGTGCGCATATATGCACCTGTGGGTAGCCATAAGGATTTATTGCCGTACTTGGTTCGTCGTCTGCTTGAGAATGGGGCGAACAGCTCGTTTGTCCATCGTCTAGTAGATGCGCGTTGTCCAGTTGAAACTCTTACTCAGCATCCTGTCGATATGTTGGGGGCATTTGAGACACTGAATAATACCAATATTCCATTGCCGCCAAAGATATTCTCTGAGCGCTCAAACTCTTACGGAGTAAATATTGATATTGAATCCGAGGCCAAGCCTTTTGAGCAGCAAGTTGAAAGCTTTCTAGACAAACAATGGTTAGCAGGACCGATAATTAACGGTCACGTATTCACTGAAAGCATGATCAAGGATGATGTCACTGTTGAGAAAGTGACAGCACCTTATGACAGGCGCATAGAAGTTGGTCAGGTGGCTTTCTCAAACCTTGATCATGTTTCCGCAGCAATTGAAGGCGCACAAGCGGCCTTTAACGATTGGCAAGCAACTGCGCCAGCTCAAAGAGCACAAGCGTTAGAAAAGTTAGCAGATTTGCTTGAAACTCACCTTGCTGAGTTGGTTGCTTTGTGTCATCAAGAAGCTGGTAAAACAATACATGACAGTATTGATGAAGTGCGTGAAGCGGTTGATTTCTGTCGTTACTACGCCAAACAAATTGATAACTTGGGCCAAGTTGAGATTCAAGGCTTTGATACCAAGACGCGTAAAGTCGTGCGTGACGGACGCGGTGTCTTTGTGTGTATTAGTCCTTGGAATTTCCCGCTAGCGATATTCTTGGGTCAAATTACAGCAGCACTGGTTGCAGGCAATACGGTAGTGGCAAAACCTGCTGAGCAAACTAGCTTGATTGCAGCTCGCGCTGTCGAACTTATGATTGAAGCAGGCTTTCCTAACGGCACTATTCAGCTGTTACCGGGGCGCGGAGCTGATATTGGGGCGGCATTGACTTCTCACCTTGCGATTGCTGGTGTTGCCTTTACAGGTTCAACCTTAACGGCACAGCGTATCAACCGCACACTTGCAGAACGTGATACTGCGCCAGTACCATTTATTGCTGAAACAGGTGGCCAAAACGCCATGATCGTCGACAGTACAGCGCTTCCTGAGCAAGTGGTACGTGATGTGATTCGTTCAGCGTTTGCTTCTGCAGGGCAGCGTTGTAGTGCACTTAGAGTGTTGTATGTTCAGGAAGATATTGCAGACAGAATCATTTCATTGATTCAAGGTGCGATGCAAGAGTTAAAAGTAGGCTTGCCTTTCGATCATTCAACCGATGTTGGACCTGTGATTGACGCCAACGCCAAGAATAAACTGCTCAAGCACATCGAGCGTATGACGGCGACTCAGCAAAAAGTCGCTGGACTTGAGCTTAACGAATTGCACCAACATGGCGATTTCGTTGCACCTTGCGCGTTTGAAATTGATGATATTGCTTGTCTCGATGAAGAGCAATTCGGACCAATTTTGCATATTGTCCGTTTTAAAGCGAGTCAACTACACCAAGTGGTTGAGCGAATTAATGGCACTGGTTTTGGCCTCACGATGGGAATTCACAGCCGTAATGAGACCACGTATCGCTGGATTGAAAAGCATGCTCGAGTGGGGAACTGTTACATCAACCGTGATCAGGTTGGTGCGGTCGTTGGCGTTCAACCATTTGGTGGTCAAGGTCTGTCAGGTACAGGTCCAAAAGCTGGAGGGCCACACTATTTATTCCGATTCACTCAGACATCATTTTCTTAATCGGTAAGCAAGGAGAAAAATTATGGTTCATCAAGTTACTCGTTTTTCCGATGCTTATGCAGCATGGGAAAATTGGAATCTCACCAGCTTTGAGATAAGAAGTGAGTATGTACTTGGGTTTAAGCAAGCATTGCAGGGTGTTGAGCCTGCTTTGGCTGCCGTTATTGACTACCATTACCAACATTCAGCGCAGCTGTTGTCCAAAACCCATGAAATGCCTGGCCCAACAGGTGAGACGAATGAGTTGTATACCGCTGGCCGAGGTGTCGCTCTGATCATTCAGGATCACGTATCTCAATCAGCGCAGCAGGCAGCGATCGCTCAACTTACTTGTGCGCTTCTTGCTGGTAATAGTGTTATTGTGTGCAGTGATGATATTGATTTGATCAAAGCCCTAGAAACGACAGCAAAAAGTGCGTCTTTACCAATAAATCTATTACAATTCGCCTCTCTTGACGCTTACCATCAGTTACTTGAATCTGATGTGAGAAGTGTTGGGTACATAGGCAATCAAGAGGTTGAACGAAATATCAACCGCCAATTAGCGAAACGCACAGGTGCTATTGTAGGCCTAGTTTCAGAAACGGATGTTGAGTTGATTCCAGTCGCTCACGATCCACATTTATCGCTGCGCTTTATCACAGAGCGTACGAGAACAATAAATATAACTGCTGTGGGTGGCAACGCAACCTTGTTGGAACTTGGGAGCGAAGCCCACTAACCCTTTCTCCGAGAGCCCTCACTCAGTGTGCGTGAGGGCGTTCATGGAAGGCGATTTTTTTATGAGGACAAACACATGGAAAATAGCTTTGCTATTACGACCACGTTTATTGCGTATCTAATTTTGATGATGGCAATAGGCGTCATTGCATACCTACGAACGAAAAACTCAACGGATTACTTTTTAGGCGGTCGCTCTCTTGGGCCTTGGCCTGCTGCACTTTCTGCGGGTGCATCGGATATGAGTGGTTGGCTTTTGCTCGGTCTACCAGGTTACGCGTATGCCGCTGGTATTGAAGCATTATGGCTCGCTGGTGGTCTACTTGCGGGTACTTGGCTAAACTGGCTTATCAGTGCTAAAAGACTGCGTACTTACAGCATCACGACAGATGCTTTGACCTTGCCAGAATTCCTTTCTCGTCGTTTTAACGATACATCTAAACTTATCCAAGTTATCTCTGCATTCTTTATCTTGCTATTCTTCCTTTTCTACACCAGCTCAGGTTTAGTGGCTGGCGGAAAACTGTTCGAGACCGTATTTGGGCTGAACTATAGCACCGCCGTTATTATTGGTACTGTATGTGTTGTGTCATATACACTGTTCGGTGGATTTTTAGCGGTATCTTGGACTGACTTAGTCCAAGGTCTTCTTATGTCTGCGGCGCTGTTGATTGTGCCTATTGCGGCGATGGAAGGTGGTCTTGGCCAGCTAAGTAGCGATTTGTCGAATATCAACCCTGAGCTGCTTACGCTGTGGAATGATACCAAGGGTGAGCCACTATCAGCGATTGCGATCATCTCTTTGGTTGCATGGGGTTTAGGCTATTTTGGCCAGCCGCACATTCTTGCTCGTTTTAAAGCCGCGCGCAGTAATAAGGATCTAACAACAGCACGTCGCATTGCGGTTGTGTGGACAGCACTTTCTATGGTTGGTGCTATGTTAGTCGGTCTAGTTGGTCTTATCTATGTGACTAATTCTGGGGTATCGATAGATGATGGAGAGAAAATCTTCATGTTGTTGGTTAACTCCATTTTCCATCCTGTCGTTGCTGGTGTGCTGTTAGCGGCAATACTTGCAGCAATCATGAGTACAGCCGATTCGCAATTATTGGTGTCTTCTTCGGCATTAGCAGAGGACTTCTATAAGCAACTAATTAAGAAAGATGCAAGTTCAGAAGAGATTGTGATGGTAGGCCGCATTGCGGTGGTAGCAATCTCAATTGTAGCTCTTATTTTAGCTCTAACGCCAGACAGCTCAGTACTCGGTTTAGTCTCTTATGCTTGGGCTGGTTTTGGTGCTGCTTTTGGTCCTGCGCTTATTCTGAGCCTTTACTGGCCGCGCATGAACCGCAATGGTGCACTGGCTGGTATCGTTATCGGCGGCGTGACTATTGTTGTGTGGAAACAACTATCAGGCGGTTGGTTTGATGTTTACGAAATTGTTCCTGGGATCATCTTATCAGCGATTGCCATTGTTGTGGTTAGCTTAATGACCGCAGAGCCAGAAGAATCAGTGAAAGCTCAGCATGAGAAGTTCAAGAAACAACTGGTTGAGTTGGACTAATTAAAGATCGGTATTTATCGATAAATTAGTGGTTTGTTAACTAGCTACTTTTGTTAACCATCTTTGAGGCCTGACTTCGATGTACAATCGGAGTCAGGCCTCAATCGTTATTATGCTATACGCACTATTTTTACGTGTCGTATTGCTCAATTAATTGCGAGGTAAAATGTAAAATTCTTTGCCCCGCGACAGGCCTTATTTTACCGCTTATTATTCACAATAATTATGATTTTGTGATCTAATTATTATTTTTTTGCCTATATTCAACTTTTTTCTCATCTTTTTCTGATTTTCCTCCATTTATAACCATCAGCTTTATTCATCAATAAAAAAAGAGGTCCTATGGCG
>NZ_JAKRGI010000011.1:0-131657 GCF_022347625.1 Vibrio sp. Of14-4
CGCTTCTGAGTCAAGACCGAGATCTTCATCAAGCGCGGCTGGCTCTGCTGCCTCTAGCTCCTCAGCTGGCGCTTCCATTTCTGGCGGCTCAGATTCTTCTGAGACTTCGGCTTCTGCCGCTTCTGGGTCAAGATCAAGGTCTTCTTCAAGCGCAGCTGGCTCTGCTGCCTCTAACCCCTCAGCTGGCGCTTCCATTTCTGGTGGCTCAGATTCTTCAGAGACTTCGGCTTCTGCCGCTTCTGGGTCAAGACTAAGGTCTTCTTCAAGCGCAGCTGGCTCTGCTGCCTCTGGCTCCTCGGCAGGCGATTCCATTTCTGGCGGTTCGGACTCTTCAGAGACTTCGGCTTCTGCCGCTTCTGGGTCAAGACCAAGGTCTTCATCAAGCGTAGCTGGCTCTGCTGCCTCTGGCTCCTCAGCTGGCGCTTCCATTTCTGGCGGCTCAGATTCTTCAGAGACCTCGGTTTCTGACGCTTCTGGATCAGGACCAAGGTCTTCATCAAGTGCAGATGAATCTTCGCTTTCTTTTGGTGCTTGTGACTGTTCTTGCTGAGCAAGAATATCTTCTTCTACGGCATCGCCATCTGAAGAAGGTAATGAGTCTGTGCTCACAGAGGCCGAGGCATCATTAACTGCTTGGGAACTGGCCTCGGGCCGTTCTTCTTCAGGGAGTGTTGAGGTCGTCTCATCACCGTCTGGCTCTGGCTCTGGCTCTGGCTCTGGCTCTGGCTCTGGCTCTGGCTCTTCAGAGCTTATTTCAGGCTCTGGTTGATTAACAACCTCTTCTAGAGAGTTCTCGCTTTCTGACGACGTCTCAAGGTCAAGTTCATCCAGTAAAGGATCACCTTCAGGAGCAGCACTTAGCATGTCATCCATAAAATCTTCACTAGAAAAGTCATCTTCGACCATTGCAGAATCGGCTATGCTGTCACCTGCGATATTTTCCAGTTCATCGTCTGCTGGAGTGTCAGTCTGACTATCGATATCTACCAATTCTTCGAATAGATTGGTAGCCTCATCACCAAGATCTTCTGTTAATGCCCCTTCTTCTTGCTCATCTACCAACAATTCGTCAAGAGTTTCTGTCGAATCGAGGTCAAGAGCACCATCATCAGCAGTAATTAGTTCATCAAATGCACTGTCATCACTTGCAGCCTCTATATCGCCGATATTATCTATTGTACCGACGCTGTCGTCATGATCTCCAAGAGATTCGTCGAGAAGCTCAGTTTCGCCCGGTAACTCTGTATCTCCATCTTCGTCAATAAGCTCATCGAGCAAATCAATGCTGTCTTCTGAAACATCTACCGAGTCTTCGCTTAAGGCTTCGTCTAGAAGTTCCGTCTCACCGGGTAGCTCTGTGCCTACATCTTCATCAATAAGCTCATCGAGCAAATCAATGCTATCGTCTGAAACATCTACCGAGTCTTCGCTTAGAGCTTCGTCGAGAAGTTCAGTTTCATCAGGTAGCTCTGTGCCTGCATCCTCATCAATAAGCTCATCGAGCAAATCAATGCTATCGTCTGAAACATCTACCGAGTCTTCGCTTAGGGCTTCGTCAAGAAGCTCAGTCTCACCGGGTAGCTCTGTGCCTGCATTCTCGTCTACGAGTTCATCGAGCAAATCCGTACTATCTTCTGAGACATCTATAGAGTCTTCACTTAGGGCTTCGTCAAGAAGCTCAGTCTCACCGGGTGGCTCTGTTCCTGCGTCTTCGTCAACGAGTTCATCAAGCAAATCAGTACTATCTTCTGAAACATCTATAGAGTCTTCACTTAGTGCTTCATCTAAAAGCTCAGTCTCACCTGGCAGCTCAGTATCTGAGCCTTCATCTAAAAGTTCATCTAATGTAGATGTCGCATCCTCATCAGTGTTATCGCTGCCTGGCTCGTCAAGTAAGGTATCAAAATCTAAATCGTCATCTGAATCACTTTCGTTAAATAAATCGTCCAACAAAGATTGATCTAACTCGTCGGCGCCTAAATCCTCTGATTCACCGTCCGCAGCAAGTAAAGAATCCAGTTCATTATCAGTTATCTCATCACTGTCGTCGGATAAATCAAATGCACTTTCAGGTTCATCGCCTTCCGTGGGCGCTTCATCAGCGCCAGATTCATCACTACTTTCATCCAACTCGGCAAGAGATTCATCTAACTCTCCATCATCTCCGATACCTGCGAATGGATCTTCACCGTCTTCGCCTTCAAGGTTAAAGTCGAGATCATTTTCTTCTAGGTCGGCAAAGACATCCTCTTCGTCTGAAGCTCCTTCTTCAAGCTCGTCAGAGAATAATTGTTCTTCATCTGACGACTCTCCGAACAAATCATCATCGAGTAGGAGATCATCTTCCACATCATCATCAATTGGTGGAGGAGCAACTGGCGCCGTCGACTCAGGTGCTGGCTCAGCCGATGCGGCCTCTTGTGGCTGATCTTGCGCCTCCTTCTTACGACGCCCCAGAAGGGTCATAAGAACTAATCCGATCAGCAAACCTGGTATAATAGCCATAGCCGCGACAAAAGCCGTGCTCGAGAGTAAATCGTCCAAAGCTGTAGGCTTAAGTCTTTGTTCCTCAGCAAGCCTCTCTCGCTCTGCTTCGATAAGCTTTTCAACTTCACTGCGAATACGAGATTCATCGCCGAGCTCATCTTTAAGTACGTCAACTTCAGATTGAACATCGGCCAGCATTAACCTCAGCTTGTGATTTTTCTCTTCCAGAGCTAACAGTTCGCTTTCTGAATTTTCAAGCTGTTTCTCAAGAGATGTAACTTGATGCTTGTGCTCTCTTTGGACAATTTTCTCTAAGCTACTTGTTGGTTTCTCTGAACTGTCTTTAACCATGGGCTCTTTCGCCATGGTCTCTTGTTGAAGTTCTTTAGCTTCAGCTTCCACCACTTGAGGGGGAACTGGCGCCTGAGCTTCTGGTCTACGCACTGTTGGCGCAGCAGTGCCCGACAAACGAGCTTGGTGAGCTGCCATAATATTAACGGCTTCTTGAGTTGAGACACCTTGAGCTTGGGCAAGAGAGGGGATACGAAGCGTACTGCCGGGGATCAATTCGTGTATATTTTGATTAGCAAAAGCTTGGGGATTAAGTTGATATATGGCAAATAGCGTTTGCTGAATGGTAACACTAGACGAAGGTCGCAAACGGCTGGCAATTGACCAGAGGGTTTCTTGTGATGTAGTAGGTCCATAGAAACGTGAAGGCTCGTTGACATTGCGTCTTTGCCCTGAAGCAAGGTCGGAATATCGTGATGTAGCCCGAAGTTCATTGTCTGGTCCCGTTAGACGAATGCTCTCGGCAATAACAGTCGATGACTGAGTCACGACTGCCAATAATAAAGGCAGCAATAGACACTTAAAAATTCGAAGCATAGAAGGCTCAGCTATGTGCTCAATAAATTTTACTGTAATGATCTGTTAAATATATCGGATAAACACGCTAAAACTATAGACGCATAGCTAAAAAATGTGTTGCTGGCGCCATATTCGTATTAATCTCGCGCTAAATTTGGAAATTAGATTAAAAAAGCCTCACGCGAACGTCAGGCTTTGCTAAGGGAAACGTCTAGGGTAAAAGTAATCCCAACAGACAGTCTAGTTAGTAATAATCCCGAATTAATACTTCGGCAATCTGGACTGCGTTGGTCGCTGCACCTTTACGTACATTATCAGCAACCACCCAAAGATTAATCCCGCTATGATGACTAATGTCATTGCGAATCCGACCAACCATGACATGGTCTTTGCCTCCGCCATCTCGTACTTGGGTAGGAAAATCTTCACCGTGAAATACTTCAATACCTTCTGTTTGTTCCAGTAAGCTAAAAACTTCTTGGGCGTCAATTGGAGATCGAGTTTCGATATGGACCGCTTCCGCATGCCCATAAAATACGGGAACACGAACACAAGTAGGATTTACCATGATTGTTGAGTCGTTGAAAATCTTTTGCGTTTCCCACACCATTTTCATTTCTTCTTTGGTGTAACCGTTATCCATAAACTTATCGATTTGAGGAAGGCAGTTAAAAGCTATCTGCTGAGAAAATTGTTCATTTTCGGCTGGCATACCATTGAGAAGCTTTGCTGTTTGACCAGCAAGTTCGTCGACTCCTGATTTACCAGCACCAGAAACGGATTGGTATGTAGACACGTTGATGCGCTCTATACCAACCGCATCTTGGATCGGTTTCAGAGCAACGAGCATTTGAATCGTAGAACAATTTGGGTTGGCAATAATATTACGATTACGAAACTCCGCAATCGCCTCTGGGTTCACTTCGGGCACCACGAGCGGGACATCATAGTCATAGCGAAAATTAGACGTATTATCTATCACAATCACACCTTCATCTGCTGCAATCGGCGCCCACTTTGCAGAAAGCTCTCCACCTGCGGAGAATAAGCCAATATGAGCTTGAGACCAGTCGAAGTTTTCTACATTTTCAACTTGTACTGTTTTACCGTTAAAACGATAAGTTTTACCTTCACTGCGCTCACTTGCTAACAGAAAAATATCGCCAACAGGAAATTTACGCTCTTGGAGTACTTCCAAAATGTTTTCACCTACTGCACCAGTAGCGCCTAGAATGGCAACGTTATATTTTTGGCTCATTGATTTCTTACCTCAATTTTAAAACCTAGTTCTGCTAGTGGCCCAAGGTTCGCTTCTATGCTGCCTTGTAGCGTTACTGCACTGTATTCTCTGCGGTTCCAATAGTGTTTCCGCATTTTATCAAAGGCCCCTTGGTTATCAATCTCACGACGAAATAGAGCATCATCCTTACGCACATCATAAACAAGCTGAGTTAAATTATGTAAAACTGCTTCATCCCATTCCCGATCGAGAACTAATTCAGGCACAGGCGCTTTGGGCAACAGCTTATTTTCATGTGCACGCAAATCATTACTCAAAAATTCACAATAGCGATTAAAAATCATAGTTGTGCCGCGAGCCTTACCTTCGAGTCCATATCCAGCAATATGAGGAGTTGCAAATGCGAGTAAAGGTAGTAGGTCCATATCTACCTCTGGTTCAAACTCAAATACATCAAGAGCAGCAATAAAGCCGTCTTGTTTACTCAAACGTGCTTTCAACGCGGTGTTATCAACCACAGGTCCCCGAGCAGCGTTAATTAAAATTTGGTTGCCTCGGAGTTTATCCAATACATCCTTATCGAACAGATGATAAGTCGGGTTTTCACCGTCGCACACTATGGGTGTATGAATAGTAATGATATCAGCTTGTTCAATTAACTGCTCAAAGGGCGTAAATGCACGGGAATCCCCTTCTTTCTCCTTAGGAGGATCATTGACAAGTACCTTAACCCCTATACCTTGGAGGCATTTTTGTAAGTAGCTACCCACTTGACCGGCCCCAACAATTCCAACCGTTTTATCGAATATAGAAAACCCATGCTGCTGGGCAAGCACCATAATGACACTCACCACATACTCTGCGACTCCAACTTTGTTACATCCAGGAGCTGCAGTAAAGAAAATACCTTTTTCATCAAGTAAGGCTTTGTCGACATGGTCCATACCCGCAGTGGCAGTGCCAACAAATCGAAGCTTATTTGCCTTGGATAATAGTGACTGATTAATTTGAGTGACCGAACGAATCATCAGTGCATCAACATCGATCAGATCATCTGCAGTCAATGTACGACCCGGTTTTAAAACAACTTCTCCTAATTGACTGAACAATTGCTCAGCATAAGGCATATTTTCATCTATGAGGATTTTCATGGCTTGACAGGTTTACGATTAGAAACTGATACGATTGTGCAGAAAAGCACGACTGGTGTCGAGCATTAGCTGATCATGACAATAAACGCCGTGTATTGAAAAAGCAAAGTGCCTAGCAAATGCTAGGCACTAAAAATAGATGCAGCCTCAGCTGACTAATAATTTAAGCTTGGTACTTTTTGATGACCAAAGTAGCGTTTGTACCACCGAAGCCAAAGCTGTTTGACATGACAGTAGTAAGCTCTGTTTCACGCGTTTCCGTCACGATATCTAGACCTTGCGCGGCTTCATCAAGGTTCTCAATATTAATGCTCGGTGAGATAAAGTTATTATCTAGCATTAGAGTTGAATAAATAGCTTCGTGAACACCTGCAGCACCTAAAGCATGACCTGTCATTGCCTTAGTTGCAGAAATCGCAGGACTATCATTACCAAACAACTCTTGAATTGCACCAAGTTCTTTAACATCACCTACAGGTGTAGAAGTACCATGGGTGTTGACATAGTCTATGGTTTCAACATCTTGCATCGCCATTTTCATGCAGCGTACCGCTCCTTCACCAGAAGGCGCAACCATATCATAACCATCCGAAGTCGCCCCGTAACCGACAATCTCACCGTAGATTTTCGCTCCACGAGCCAGTGCATGTTCTAGCTCTTCGACAACCAACATGCCGCCGCCACCTGAGATGATGAAGCCATCTCGATCCGCATCATAAGTACGTGATGCTTTCTCTGGAGTATCGTTGTACTTAGTCGACAAAGCGCCCATAGCATCAAACATCATGGTTTGAGACCAATCTAGTTCTTCACCACCGCCAGCAAAAACGATATCTTGCTTACCAAGCTGGATAAGTTCCATCGCATGTCCAATACAATGTGCAGAGGTCGCACAAGCAGAACTCATCGAGTAGTTAACACCGCGAATTTTAAACGGAGTGGCAAGACAGGCAGACACAGTAGATGACATGGTACGTGGCACCATATAAGGTCCAACACGCTTAACCCCTTTCGCTCTCATAGTGTCAACCGCTAACGCTTGGTTCAATGCAGAAGCACCACCAGAACCGGCTACGATACCCGTCCGATCGTTAGAGACTTGTTCATCAGTTAAGCCTGCGTCTTCTATCGCTTGCTGCATTGATAGGTATGCATATGCAGCCGCATCACCCATAAAGCGCATCTGTTTACGGTCGATGTACTCAGCTGGATTGATTTTTAAATCACCCCAAACTTGTGAACGTAGACCTTGTTCTTTAAACTGCTCAGAGGCAGTGATACCAGATTTACCTGCTTTAAGAGACGCTAAAACTTCTTCGACGTTGTTACCGATACTTGAAACAATACCCATACCGGTGATTACGACTCGTTTCATTATGACATTCCTATAATTCAAAAATCAGCTAGATGATAACTAAGTTGCCTGTTAAAAGTGGTCAGCTTTCCCTGAAAACCGTACAATCGCAACAAGTTTATTGTCTACATCACAAAAATTCACAGATTATGACCTCGATTACCAATGCTAAATTGGACTGGAACGACTCAGGTACCCCTGTGTCAGACACGTTTGATGATGTCTATTTCTCTAATGTTAATGGTCTTGAAGAGACCCGCTACGTATTTCTGCTACAAAATAATCTACCTCAAAGATGGCAAGATTATGACCAACGTCGATTTGTTATTGGAGAAACAGGCTTTGGTACAGGTCTTAACTTCCTTGCGGTTTGGCAGTGGTTTGAAAAATTTAGAAGTCAAAACCCAAATGCGCCACTAAAAGAGCTGCATTTTGTGAGCTTTGAGAAATACCCATTGAGTCTAAAAGACCTAGTCAAAGCACACCAAGCTTGGCCAGAATTAGCTCAATATGCACAGGAGCTTCAATCACATTACCCAACCGCAGTCCCTGAGTGCCATCGTATTGTACTTGCTGATGGTGCAATTACGCTTGATCTATGGTTTGGAGACATAAAAGATTGCTTACCTAAAGTCCCTGTTGAAAAAGAAGGAATGATTGACGCGTGGTTTTTAGACGGCTTTGCTCCAAGCAAAAACCCTGATATGTGGAGCCAGGCCCTTTTTGATGGAATGGCAAGGTTAGCCAAGATAGATTGCACATGCGCCACATTTACCGCTGCAGGCTTTGTAAGGAGAGGATTAATAGAAGCTGGCTTTGCCATGAAAAAAGTCAAAGGCTTTGGCACTAAGCGAGAAATGATAACAGGCCATCTAGAACAGAGAAAATTACACACGAACTACAAACCTTGGTTTCAGCGCCACCAAAGCAGCTCTGCTGAGTCCATTGCCATTATTGGCGGAGGAATAGCCAGTGCCACATTGGCAAAGGCACTCATTCGTAGAGGGAAACGAGTGACCTTATATTGCCAAGATTCAGAACCAGCACAAGGCGCTTCAGGCAACCGCCAAGGTGCTGTATATCCTTTACTTAATGGATCACACATTGGCGTTTCACGAGTATTCGCCCCTGCATTTTTATTTGCTCGTCAATTTTTTCAGCAAATGGCTACCTCTGTTTCCTTTGATCACGATTGGTGCGGTGTCACCCAGTTGATGTGGGATGAAAAGTCACGGGCCAAACTAGAGCGTATGTTGAATGCCAATTTCAGCCCTGAGCTTGTTAAAAAGCTCGATGCTGTTCAAAGCAATCAAAAAATTGGATTAGATGTGGATGTGGATAGTATCCACTACTCTCTCGGAGGTTGGTTATGTCCTGCGCAACTGACACAAGGACTTATTGATGAGCTCTCAGAGCAAGCGCTATTTGAAGCACACTTTAACACAAAAATCACCGATATGATTCTTAATGATAACGGTTATAGCTGGACGTTAAAGACTCATAACAACGCTTTTGTTCATGATACCGTTATTGTTGCTAACGGCCATCTATTCGACGAACTTAAACAAACAAAGTCTATTCCTCTGGGCAAAGTAAAGGGGCAAGTCAGTCATATTCCAACAACACATGAGTTAAGTCGCTTAAAAACCGTTCTTTGTTACGATGGCTATTTAACCCCTGTAAATGTAAGCAATGGTCACCACTGCATTGGTGCAAGCTATGACAGAAACAAGATTGACGACCAATTTGATCCTATCGCTCAACAAGACAATGGTGAAAAACTCATCAGATGTGTGAGTAACCAGAGCTGGCCCAACCAAGTAGATACTTCAGAAAACCTTTCTCGCCAAGGCATCCGATGCGTAAGCCGAGATCATCTACCTTTTGTTGGCAATGTTGGGGATTTAGAAAAAATAAAACGTGAATATGTCAATTTAGTGCATGAGACTGTAGAGGATGCTAAGGAAGTTCCACACTATCCTAACCTATTTTGCATGTTAGGTTTGGGATCTCGCGGATTAACTTCTTCTCCTTTGCTGGCAGAAACACTCGCATCACAAATTTGTGGCGATCCTCTTCCTTTACCCATTGACGTATTAGAAGAACTGCATCCAAGCCGAATGTGGGTGCGAAAACTAAGAAAAGGCAAGTCGATTAGCGAAGGATAATCGCGCTCAATAATAAAAGTGAGGCAAATCAGCTGGGGGGATTCAGCCCCAGCGAGGAAAGCCTTAAGTTACAGCGAGAGAAATCGTTGTAAGGCTGCTAGTCCAAATTTAGCTTATCAATTGCAGACTCTAATTGAGAGCTCAACGATAAATTGGTCAACTTGCCTGATTCCATATCAAAGTTATCGTAAAAGCTTGGAATAGATAGCGATGCTTTAACTTTTGCTCCAAAATATGGTGCTGATGCTGTCGCCGCTGCTAACACACTTGCAGCGCCGCCAGGACCTGGAGAGGTAGCGAGATATAATGCAGGCTTATCGGCAAACACATTTCTTTCGATGCGCGTTGCCCAATCAAACAAGTTTTTGTATGCAGCAGCGTAGGATCCATTATGCTCGGCAAAAGAAATAACGAGTGCGTCAGCTTGAGCAATATCAGATAGAAACTCTTTCGCGCCGCTTGCTTGGCCAATCTCTCTCTCTTTGTCTTCACTAAACAAAGGTACATCGTAGTCGTTCAGGTTTAATAACTTAACTTCAGCACCTGAAACTAGGCTAGCAGCATGGCCAGCCAGTGTCTTATTAATGGATGTCGAGCTGGTTGACGCTCCAAAAGCAACAATTTTCATGAACAAACTCCTTGTTATAACTGATTATGCAAACAAGAGAGTATCGGTAAATGCTAGGTCTAACAAGAACAAAAAACACAACAGGACATTCGAAAATTTCGAACAATCAAAAAGATGTTGTTAACTCTAGACTATGCTTGATTTGCCAACTCTAGCCAAAGATCATTAACAATAGTTCTGTCCGCTGGGGTGAGTTCTGATCGTGCATCATCCAAACTCGCCTGTATACGCTGTTTGAGTTCTTCCACATCATTAATACCTTCTTCTTCGCATGCCGCGGCAGATAGAGATATGTGCCCTCGCAAGTACCCCCCAGCGAATAATTCATCATCGGAAGCAGTGGAAATTCGTGTATCAATCAACTCTAGTAGCTGCTCTTCAAATTCAATAATCATTGTACTCTCATATCTAATCAGTTTGCTTCTCAAAAAGAATGGCAAGCTTCTCACATTGAGAATTTCAACGCAAACCCTAGCAATATCAAGGCCTCATATTATGACACGCCGTGTACTTTGATGTAGATGGTAACTTCTATGCGAGCAACAACAGTAATGGTTATGTCTTTAAAGTGAGCATCAATGGGACAAGTTCTTCAGCAGAGTTTTTTACTTATGGTCCATCGAGCAGCTCAAATGAAGGTGCACGTTGTGCTCTTGCACCTGCAGAACCAACAGAATATATGGAAGCATCCTTATTACTCGAAGCGTATGACAAGTTTGATGATTATGCTCAAGATGCCAGTGGACGCACAGAGCCAACTTGGTACGAAAACTTTCAAAATAACAAAATATTCATAGATTAAAGGAGATAGGATTATGCATAACGTACACATAAAATCCCTACTAGGACTTGCGATGCTAATGACTATCTCAGCATGTGGTGGAGGCGGTGGTGGCGAAGGAGGCTCCACTTCAAGTTTATCACCCAGCAGTACAGTTGAGAGTGCGACTCGCTTAGCAGATATCAAAATCGACCCTAACAACAGTTTAACGTCGATATATGAGGTTGATATTGATGTGTCTCTACCGCACCTAGCGACTTCTCAAGTATACATATCGGTATGTGACAATTCGGGTGGTGGTATTGAATCAATTAACTATGATAATTGCCTGCTTAAAGCAGCGCTTCAATCAGGAGCAGGGAGTTATCAACTCCGCGTCCCCAATCATTGCGAGTCATTAATTGCTGTAGTCAATGTTATGGAGCCAAACACTAGCCCTCTGGTTTACACACTAAATCATAACAATCAAGCTGAGACCACTTGGTTGATTCAATAGATCACGAGCAAAAAAAACGAGCCATCAAATGCGGCTCGTTTTTTATTTTACTTCAAATAGAGAGTAATCGAGCTCTGGTTGTTGATAAAAAGACCTCAAAGCGGTTGACAACATATCCACTCGTAAAGGTAATCCATTAGCCAAGATATCACCGACTTCTTTATGTACTCTTCTCATAAAGGCCAATCTATCTGGCTCAAACTCACCATTGAGATTGTCACAGCTTACGGTGAACGGAAAACCCGCACTAACAGATAAAATCCATTCATAAGCTTGTGGACGTACCTCCACTTTTTCAAACTTAGCTTGAGTAGATTGATTTCGACCGTCAGGCTCATACCAGTAACCAAAGTCTTCTTTTAAACGACGTTCTGGACCCGCTACGCACCAATGCGCTACCTCATGAAGGGCTGATGCATAAAATCCACGAGCAAAAATAATCCGGTGATGGGCATTTACATCATCTGCCGGTAGATATATGGGTTCATCTTCTCCAAGCTCTAGACGAGTGTTGTACTCTAGAAAGAATGTAGCATTAAAGATACTGATTAAATCTTGATAGTGATGGTGCATTAGTTGAAGCGTTGTTATAGATAGATCTCAGATCTATTGTCTCATGTCCACTCTCAGTTGCAACATTTGAATTCATAACATTAGAAATAGTTATGCGAAAGCCTATTTTCTAGTGAGAAAATATCATTCGTCATAGATCACATTTCCGACTAAAATCCTATTGATTATTTTCAGAGTAGTCAATTTATCTGTCACTCATCACCAAAGGTGAAACAATGTTATTAAGCATTTTATATATCATTGGCATCACGGCTGAGGCCATGACTGGAGCATTAAGTGCTGGTCGAAGAAAAATGGATTGGTTCGGAGTCATGCTCGTCGCCAGTGCAACAGCCATTGGTGGTGGAACGGTGCGTGACATTTTGCTCGGGCACTACCCTTTAGGTTGGGTTGAAAACCCTCACTTTCTAGCCATTACCTGTATTGCAGGGATAATAACCACTGGTTTAGCTCGATGGATTATTAAGCTTAAAGGGCTTTTTATACGTTTAGATGCGCTTGGACTGATCGTTTTCAGTATTATTGGAACTAAGGTCGCGATGGGAATGGGTCTCCATGCTCTCATTTGTATCGTATCAGCATTGGTTACTGGTGTATTTGGAGGACTACTGCGCGATCTGATTTGTCGCCAAACGCCTCTGGTATTGCACGAAGAGCTTTATGCATCAGTGGCAATAATTGCTTCTGGTTTGTATCTAACACTCCTTGAATTTGGGGTGCATGATGTAACCGCAACCATCTCTACTTTAGTGATTGGCTACTTGCTTCGAATGGCCGCAGTTCGTTTCAAATGGCGTTTACCTTCTTTTCATCTTGAAGGTGAAGGCTCTGTTCACTAGGCCTAAATGGTGTTCAAATCAAAAAAGGCTCCAACAGGAGCCTTTTTAACAATTAGATTTTAGGAGTATCAGTGTGAACCCCGAAATTTTGTCCACGATGGCGCAGTAAGTGGTCCATAACCACTATCGCCAGCATAGCTTCAGCGATTGGGACAGCTCGAATACCAACACATGGATCGTGGCGTCCCTTGGTGATAAGTTGAGTAGATTCACCTTGTTTAGTGATCGTATCTCCCGGCACCGTGATACTTGACGTAGGTTTGAGTGCGATATTAGCAACAATATCTTGTCCAGTTGAAATACCACCCAAAATGCCACCAGCATGATTACTACCAAAACCATCTGGTGAAAGCGTATCGCGATGCTGACTGCCTTTTTGGCTAACCACATCAAACCCATCACCAATTTCGACGCCTTTAACGGCATTAATGCTCATTAACGCGTGTGCTACGTCAGCATCTAATCGATCAAAAACAGGCTCTCCTAAACCAACAGGAACATTGGTGGCTACAACTTGTAACTTTGCACCAATAGAATCTCCTTGTTTTTTTAGATCTCTTATCAATTGATCGAATGCTTCAACTTTGTCGACATCAGGACAGAAAAAGGCATTGTTTTCAATTTCATCCCAATCAACTGAATCAATCGATACATCCCCCATCTGAGCAAGATAAGCACGAATTTCAATGCCAAACTCTTGTTTGAGATACTTTTTCGCCACAGCACCCGCTGCCACCCTCATCGCCGTCTCTCGTGCTGAAGAACGACCTCCTCCGCGATAATCACGAATTCCATACTTTTGGTGGTAGGTATAATCCGCATGCCCAGGACGAAACTTATCTTTTATCTCGGAGTAATCTTTCGAGCGTTGATCGGTATTTTCGATCACTAAACCAATTGATGTGCCCGTCGTTTTTCCTTCAAATACACCGGAGAGAATTTTCACTTCATCAGGCTCTCGACGCTGAGTCGTATAGCGAGAGGTACCAGGACGACGGCGGTCAAGATCGATCTGTATATCTGATTCTGTAATTTCTAATCCCGGTGGGCACCCGTCGATAATACAACCTAATGCGATACCGTGACTTTCTCCAAATGTGGTTACTCGGAAATGTTGTCCGATACTGTTTCCTGCCATTCCTTCCTTTACCTCAGACTGTAAATAATAACTTACACTTTAAATGTTAATAATTTCATAGTCGCTTTATTAGAGATCGATGTAAACCCCTAAACCGATCTATTTTGCTTTTAACAATACAAAAACGCCAAGCTATAACTAGCTTGGCGCGACTTTTAGGACAAGCCATTTCCATCAATCTTTATAGATGGAAAATTCTTGAGCATGTTCGAGCAGCTGTGCTTGGGTCAGCATAAACACACCATGGCCTCCATTTTCAAACTCTATCCAAGTAAATGGTATATGTGGATATTGCTCTATCATATGCACCATAGAGTTACCAACCTCACAGATAAGAATGCCCTTTTCTGTAAGGTAGTCAGGTGCGTTCGCAATGATACGCCTTACTAATTTCAAACCGTCAGTGCCAGCAGCTAAGCCAAGCTCAGGTTCGTGAGTAAACTCATCCGGTAGACTGTTCATGTCTTCCTCATCCACATAAGGTGGATTAGAGACAATTAAGTTGTATTTCTCTTTGGCAAGATCTCTAAATAAGTCAGAGCGGATTGGGAACACTTGCTGCTCCATACCATGGTCCTGAACATTTTGCTCAGCCACCTGCAATGCATCAGTAGAAATATCGATCGCATCCACTTCAGCTTCTGGAAAGGCATGGGCACACGCAATAGCAATACAGCCACTTCCCGTACATAGGTCCATGATACGAACTGGCTCTTCAATAAGCCATGGCTGAAACTCTGCTTGAATAAGCTCTCCGATTGGGGAACGAGGAATAAGCACTCTCTCATCAACAAAGAACTCTAGACCACAGAACCAAGCTCGATTGGTTAAATAAGCGGTGGGCGTTCGCTCATTGATACGCTTTACCACTCTTTCAACAACGCGTAGACGTTCACTGCTGGTTAATCGGGAGTTTAGAGCATGTGGAGGAACATCGATAGGCAAGTACAATGTAGGAAGAATAAGCTGTAACGCCTCATCCCATGCGTTATCAGTGCCTTGTCCATAAAATAGGTTAGCGGCGTTGAACCGGCTTACCGTCCAACGAATCATGTCCTGAAGCGTGTGTAACTCTGACACAGCCTCTTCTACAAAAATCTTATCCAAATTTACCTCCGAAAAGCGCTACAATACTGCCAATAGCATTTTATTTAAGTATCTATAACCGAATGAGTAAGAAAGACACCGAAATTAATGACGATTTCGCCCTTTTTAAGGATGCAGTACAAGGCGTTAAAAAGTTACGTCAGGATACCATAGTCCAGCAACCAAAAAGAAACACTAAGCAAAAAGAAATCACACGCCAAGCCCGTGAAGCGAGTGATACAGAGTTTTACTTTTCTGACGAATTTGTACCATTACTCAGCGAAGAGGGCCCAACGCGTTATGCCCGAGATGATGTTTCTAGTTATGAAGTCAAACGTCTTAGACGCGGTGTCTATGTCCCCGATGTATTCCTAGATATGCACGGCATGACGCAAAATGAAGCTAAACGCGAACTTGGCGCTATGATCGCTTACTGCATAAAAAATGAAATCAGTTGTGCCTGTGTTCAGCATGGCATTGGCAAACATATCCTAAAGCAAAAAGCACCTCTTTGGCTGGCACAACATCCTGATGTCATGGCATTTCACCAAGCACCTCTCGAGTTTGGTGGTGATGGTGCACTACTGGTGTTACTCTCTATCCCAGAAAAATAAAAATCACTATGAGATTATGCTACTTTCGGTATTGCGGAGGAATGGGTAAATCAGATGCTTTGAAGTTTGGCCTTTGACCGCCGCGCTTGCGATATTGTTTAAGTTGGAAAACGTAAGCAAGCACTTGAGCGACTGCCGTAAACAAGCCATCTGGAATGGCTTGCTCTAACTCAGTGGAATGATACAAAGCTCTCGCTAGAGGAGGGGCTGGGATCACATAGATATCATGCTCTCGAGCTACTTCTCGAATTTTTAATGCCATATGATCGCTACCTTTGGCGACAACAATAGGCGCTTTATCAATATCTTGCTTATACCTCAATGCAACGGAAAAGTGCTCTGGGTTGGTCACTATGACGTCAGCTTGAGGCACTTCTGCCATCATTCGCCTCTGAGCCGCTTCCCTCTGGAGCATACGAATACGACCTTTAACCTCTGGCTTGCCCTCAGTGTCTTTGTATTCGTCTTTGATTTCCTGTTTTGTCATCTTAAGCTGATTAGCGTGCTGCCAAATCTGAAATGGAATATCAATCGCGACCACAATCAGCAATGAACAACTAATCAAGAGCACAAAATTAAGCAGTATATCTAAGGCATGGAAAATATTTTGTGGGTACACATCTAGACTGAGCTGAAAGAGATCTTCCTGGGCTGCATCGATCAAATAAAACGCGGCGCCCGATACTAAAATAACTTTTAGAATTGACTTAAGCAGCTCTACCCAACTTTGTACCCCGACCATTCGCTTCAAGCCACTTAAGGGGTTCATTTTAGACCACTTCGGCATGGCGGCTTCAACAGAAAAACTAATCCCACCTATACCAGCGGCACCAGCAAATGCAGCGACAAAAAGAACAAAAAGAATGATAATGAGCGGCCAAAATAGTGCTCCCATAGCACCGAAAGCGATATCAAAAAGCTTGGTCAGGTCAAAGATCTCTTCTCGGGAGAGGCTGAATAATCTTCCCATCAAAGTGTAGAGAGAGCGAGAAAGCCATTCCCCAAACCACATAAGAGCTATGGCTCCAACAACTAATACTGAAACCGATGCTAGTTCTTTTGAGCGTGCAACTTGGCCTTTTTCACGCGCCTGTTGCAATCGCCTGGGCGTGGCCTCTTCGGTACGTTCTTGACCGTCTGATTCTGCCAACTTAGCCCCCTAGCAATCCAAGCGAATAAAGCGACATACTTGCTGCTCTCCTTGTAACCAGAATAGCTCATAGTGGCTGTACAAACCCGAGATAATGTACCAACAAAGCAACAAGCCTACGATCAACGCAAAAGCAAAACCAAGAGAGAATATATTCAGTTGAGGTGCAGCACGGGTCATAACACCAAAAGACAAATTAATAGTTAGCAAAGCAATAATGCCAGACAAAGACATGCTCAGCGCTACCTGAAACATAATACCGAGCCAAAGAGCCAGTTCTCTAAAATCCACAGTATTGAGCGATCCGCTACCAATAGGTAATGACTTAAAACTCATCACAACCAACATGATCATTTTAAGGTGACCATCTGTCGCCAAAAAAAACATAGTCGCCAAAAACATAAACAATTGACCAAGTAGCGGTGTATTTTGGCCGTTGGCAGGATCGACCATAGACGCGAAACCTAAACTTGACTGCATACCCAGTATTTGACCGAGAATAACGAAGGTTTGAATCATAAACTGGGTGATTGTTCCCATAGCAACACCAATGATAATCTGCTCAAGAACCGTCATAAAGCCTTGAAAAGAAAGAAGCTCAATATTATCGGGAACAACAGGTACTGCTGGCATGGCTGCAAAAGTGATCGCTAACCCCAAATAAAGGCGAACCCGCGTCGACACAAATCTTGCACCAGTCACCGACATCACCATCAACATGGCCGCAATCCGGGTGTAAGGCCAAAAGTAATTGGCAATCCAATCCAGTATTACGCTAGTCGGATACTCCATTCTCTACCACCCTAATATAAAACCTGAGGTAAGCGTTCAACGATCGAGAAAAAGTACTCCATGAGCATTTGTGTCATCCAGTGAGCGAAAAGCATCATAGCAAGTAGCGTCACTACCAGACGTGGTAGAAAACTTAATGTTTGCTCGTTGATTGACGTCGCCGCCTGAAAGATTGCCACAATCAATCCAATTAATAGACTGGGAATAATAATGGCACATACCATAAGGAGCACCATCCATAACGCATCTCTAAATAATTCGACAAATAGCTCAGGCGTCATGCTCTTCTCCCTTTATAAGGCAAAGCTACCTGCCAATGTTGACAGGATCAGATTCCAACCATCAACCAGCACGAATAACATCAATTTGAAGGGCAAAGAGACAATCATTGGCGATAGCATCATCATACCCATAGCCATAAGAACAGAAGCAACCACTAAGTCGATAATCAAAAATGGCAGAAATAGCATAAAACCTATTTGGAACGCTGTTTTCAATTCAGAAGTAATAAACGCAGGTATTAATACCGCCATAGAGACATCTTCTGGTCTGCGAACGTCAGAACCGGATATATTGACAAAGGTTTCCAAATCTTTGACTCGAGTTTGCTTGAGCATAAAGTCTTTCATCGGTATTTGAGCTAAGTCAAACGCTTTACGTGCCGTGATTTGTTCATTGATATAGGGCTGAATTGCATCTGTATTTATCTTATCAAGGACAGGAGACATGATAAAAAACGTCAGGAAAATAGCGATACCAATAATCACTTGATTAGACGGTGTTTGCTGCAGTCCCATAGCCTGACGAAGAATCGACATCACCACAACAATTCGAGTAAAAGAAGTCATTAAAATAACCATGGCAGGCAGAAAGCCCAACATGGTCATTAGCGCCAATATTTGTAGGTTAATCGAATAATCTTCACTACCATCTGGATTGGTAGTCATGGTAAACGCGGGGATGCCACCACCACCGCCACTGGAAAAGCTGCTAGTGGAAATGGTTCTTGCTGCTCCCTGATCCTTCTCCATTGCAGAAACAGTGACCGCTTGCGATGGCGCTGCATTAGATGGAATGGGAGTAGGAAGGGATTCTTCAGATAACGACAGCGTCGAATACGCTGTCAAAAAAAAAGCCAGAATGAATGGTAAAAACTTACTAGTGTTTATCATTTTTTTTCAATATCTGAGTCAGTTGAGTTGCAAAAGGCGTATTCGCTAGAGCTGATTTACTAAGCTCTTCTTGGTTCAGAGGTGTCTCCAATTTGGAAATCAGTTGTACCGACTGTGACGTCACACCAACTAAGAACTGCTCTTCTCCAGCTTGCACAATCACTACGCGCTCACGAGTACCAACTGGTAACTGACGAACAATACTTAACCCGCCTTGATTCATCATTGATGGCACTCGCATACGTTTTAATAACCATGCGAGAAACAAGATAAACGCCACAACAAATATCAAAGAGCCAAAGGTTGTTGCCCAGTCCAGTTGTTCATTACTGGCTGTTTCAGCCAGAGCTAATGGTGAGATAGGTAACAGAGCCAAAAGGTTGAGCCTGTTTTTACAACTTGTCATAACCTACCTTAGTTTCTTAATTCGTTCAGTCTGGCTAATGACATCTGTTAAACGTATACCAAACTTATCATTGACGACGACAACTTCACCGTGGGCGATCAAGGTTCCATTAACCAATACATCCAAGGACTCACCGGCTAAGCGCTCCAGTTCAACAACTGAGCCTTGGTTAAGTTGTAACAGGTTACGAATGCTAATTTTTGCACGCCCTACTTCCATAGAGATAGTCACTGGTATATCTAAAATGGTGTCCAGCTTACGGCGCTCATCGTCTGAAATCGGAGATGAAGTATCTTCGAGCTCATCCAGCTGCGCAGACATTACTTCATCGACGTCTACCTCAGGAGCATCTGGATCCTCACCAAGCGCAGCAGCCCATTCATCAGCCAGTTTTTGATCTTCATCCATACTTAATTACCTATTTTCTAATCTTCTATTTCTCCGTCATCTTCTTCTAGTTCAGAGATGACGTCTTTACCCAAAAATGCGATGTCTGTTTTCACTACATCAGGACGTTTAATTTTCTCAGACACTTGTACTGCCAGCATTTCACCTGAGCGTCCCATTTTGACGCGATATGTGGGAAGCTCCTCGACGAACATAGTGGCATTTTCTGGCATAGCAACGGGGATAATATCGCCAGGTTGAAGTTCCATCAGATCCCTCAAAGAAATATCATGCTCGAGCAAGTTGACCCTAAAATTAATCGGGACATCCATCATTTCCTCTCGCAAAGCACTACTCCAGCGGACATCAGCCTCCATTTTGTCAGACTGAACACCAGCATCAAGCAGCTCTCGGATAGGCTCCACCATGGAATAAGGCATAACTACGTGAAAATCGCCGCCACCGCCATCAACTTCAATATGGAATGAGCTAACAACAATCACTTCAGTTGGACTAACTATGTTCGCCATACTCGGGTTCACTTCCGAGTCAAGATACTCAAACTCAACACCCATTACAGGCGACCATGCTTCTTTGTAGTCCTCAAAGACGATTTTTAGTAGCAACTGGACAATTCGGCGCTCGGTTGGCGTAAACTCACGGCCCTCAATTCGAGCATGATAACGTCCATCACCACCAAAAAAGTTTTCCACCAGTATGAAAACTAAACGCGCTTCCATTGTGATCAATGCGGTACCTTTAAGTGGCCTAAAACGTACCATGTTTAAACTTGTTGGTACGTAAAGTGTGTTTTGGTACTCACCAAACTTCATCATTTGAACGCCGTTAATGGACACTTCAGCCGCTTTTCTGAGCATGTTAAACAAACTTATCCGCATATGGCGGGCAAAACGTTCGTTAATGAGCTCAAGTGTCGGCATTCGACCACGAACAATCCGGTCTTGCGACGAGAAGTCAAAGTCTACTGACGAACCACCATCGCCACCACCATCGCCACCATCATCGACATCATCCACACCATGGAGAAGCGCATCAATCTCATCTTGGCTTAATAAATCGGTCACTCATCACCTACTGTATTACAAAATCAGTAAACAACACACGTTCAATTACTGGCTGCCCTACGGCTCGATTTAAACTCGCCTTGATATCGTTTGTTGCTTTGTCTCTAAGTTCCACCCTGCCGTTCACACTTCTTAGTTGCTCAACCGTAGCCGAAGCAAAGGTGCCCAACAACGAGCTTTCAATTAAAGGAGAATGGTAACGAGCTAAGTTCTCATTTTCGAACCCTCTCACCATTAATTGCACTTTAATCTGCACCAAACGTTCTTTGGTATCACCAGTCACGTTGAAAAGAAAAGGCTGGGCTATATTGACATAGGAAACAGGTTCTGACGAAACCTCGACTTCCTGTTGAGCAACTTCTCCTCCTGCCTCTTCTTCACCCCCAGACCCCATCATAAAAAATGCAGCTCCGCCGCCGCCCACTAGTAATACAACAACAGCGATGATAATAATTAACAGCTTACTTTTACCTTGGGGAGCTTCTGTTTCTATTTCTTCGTCGGCCATATCCGTGGTTCTCTATTTTGCTTACTTTTCTATAGTTTAAGCGTAATAACTGATTCCATCACGCTTTGTTGTCACATTCAAATCAAGATTGACGCCTGGTTCAAGGTTTTCTTCATTAGAAAAGGCTTGATTGCTGTCACCTTGGCCATTACCCGAGTTATTTCCAGCATAGCGATTCTGCTGCCCGGAAGACTGCTGCTGAACCGATGAATCACCCAGCTGTACCCCTTGCTGAGCTAACATTTCTCTTAAGCGAGGCATAGATTGTTCAATCACATCTCTAGCTTGCTGGTTTGCAACTGTAAAATGTACCGTTGCACCATCTCCCCCTACATTTAAGCGAATTTGCAATCGCCCAAGCTCTGGAGGGTCAAGACGAATATCTACATTCTTAAGGTTTTTAGACATCATCATCTGAACACGCTCAGCAACTTGGTCACCGGCAAGCTCCCTATTTAACGGCAAAGGTGCTTGAGCCGAAGCTTGCTCGGCACGCAATTGTGTTTGTCCAGCACCAACCTGTTGCCCAGCAGCCTGAGATAATTGCTGAGCTAAACCAAACTCTTGGCCTGCTGCCGCTCCTTGCTTAGCCCCTGATTGAGAAAGCTTCCCTAATGCCCCCAAAGTTTTAGCCCCCACTGCGGCCTTTAACACAGCCTGCTCACTAGCAACAGGGGTAGCGGCAACCTGCTGAAGCTGATTAATAGACACATCATTCGCAAGCGGGACGTTTGGTGTGGGCGCAATAATATGCTGACTATTCGCTAAGTTGGATGATTGAGAAGCTTGATTCAGCATTTGGGGAATTGACTGGACAACAGGAGTTTGGGGCGTCTTATGTTTTCCATCAAGTTTTTGCAACATCTCATTACCTACCACTTCTTCAGGTGATGCTGACCAAGGGATAGCCGACGTTGCCATTGCAGGTATTGCTTCTACTGCTTCTATAGGGTTAGCCTGAACATTAGCACTCTCAGCTATATTTGCGCTGTGCGGATTAAGGTCAGCGCTTCGCAACTCAGTATGTACTGCTTTTGCTACTGGAGTAATATGAGGTTGCAATTGCTCAGACATAGCCTGCGCCTTCGCAGATTCAACAATTTGCTCTATTTCATTACCTGAGAGACCTTGCTCCTTAAGCTGATGCTTCAAGCGCTCTATATCTCCTTCAATCGCAAGCTTCACCTGGTCTACATCAAGCACATCTAGTTTGTCCGCTTTATTCACACTTGAAAGCTTGTGTGCCATTAATTCGGTGGGAAGAACGGCGTCTGACGATATCTGTTCAGATTCAATAAACTGCTTAGCTATTTCAGGGATGTCTGCATATTGCTCTTGAGAAATAGCCTGAACCAACGATGCCGACTCTATGCTATTAATGCCACTAGACAAGTCGGTTGTTGCCGCCTCTTTACCAATGGCTTGCCGTAAAATGGTTTGATTATGCTGAGTGTTTAGGTCGTCACTAACGAGGATCTGATTATCGTTACCCTTTAGTGGCAACTCCTTGCCGGGTTGGTCTTGTAATGCTTTGTTCGCATCGTCCAACCTTCCGAGTAATTCACCATTTTCGGATACTATCTTCTCCGCATCAGATTCGAGTAAATTGCTAGGTATTGCTGGTCCGCTCTTTTGCGCCGCCCCTTCGGCTAAAACTTGTGATTGTTCTTTAAGGCTGTCCGCATCAATGTGCTTTTCTGAATCGGATACGTTATTTTTAACGAGAAGGGGAGCGTCCTCATTACCGACGTCACCATCAAGGCTAACCTCTTGTTCTAGCATCAACTTAGTGCTTTCATCTCCTTCAGCAGGAGAATCCACTGTCACTGTTTCTGCTGATTGCTTTTCACTAGGTTCACCTTTTATAAACGCAGCTAACTTAGCAAAAAAACCTTCTGATTGCTCAGTCTCTGCGGACTGGGATGTCGTCGAGGTTGCTTTAGAAGAGTCGGAAACTTGGGTTATATTCACATTCATAAACAGAGCACTCACATACGATTGAGAGAACAGCCACAGACAATCAGTAGAACAATCATCAGCGACGCAGCAATATTTAACAATGTTGATTGAGCAAAAAGCGAGCCAAGTCGTTTAGTCATACAAGATTATTGATTCTACCTAGTATTAGTTTGCAGATCGGCGGGCATACTGGACCGTCGCAAACTCATCCATTTGCTTTTGTTCGCGGATATGCTGTAGTCGCTGCTTTTCTTCTTGTTTTTTATCGATAAGCCATTCATAAGATCGGCGCTGCTTGCGGCATTCCGTCCAATTATGCTCACAACTTTCTACTTGAGATATGAAATGTTGCTCTGCCTGCTTCTGTTTAGAAAGAGTCTCATCCAGTGTTGTTAGAAATCGGTTTAAATGCATATATTGGCTAGCCGTCAAACCCTGCTTACCTTTTTCGACAAGCTGATCACAATAGTCCAAGCGGTAATTCTCTATTTGTTTCAACTGTTGATAATAGTCATCCAGCTCCGCTCTAGCTTGGCTGAGCGCAAGCACCGCTTGATTTTCACGTTCTTTAGATTGTTCAAGGAGAAATACCATCGCATTATCCATACATTACTCCTCCGCTTGAACTTGCAGCAAGTTACGCAACATACTGATGCTCATATCGAAGGGGACAGTTTCTTTCATTCCTTGCTGTAAGTAAGCATCCAACCTAGGTTTGAGTGTAAACGCACTGTCTATCGCAGGGTCTGAACCAGGCTTGTATGCACCAATAGAGACTAAGTCTTGGTTTTTTCTACAAACCGATAGAACCTGTCGCACAGCTTTGGACATCAGAATTTGTTCTTCGCCTGTCACCTGTGGCATCACTCGGCTGACTGATTTTTCAACATCAATCGCTGGGTAGTGGCCAGCATCTGCCATTTCACGCGACAATACAATATGGCCATCAAGTATCGCCCTTGAAGCATCAGCAATCGGGTCTTGTAAGTCATCTCCCTCAGTAAGAACAGTGAAAAAAGCCGTGATTGAACCATGTTCTTGATTGCCATTGCCTGCCCGCTCTACCAGAGAGGGAAGCTTGGCAAAGACAGAAGGTGGATAGCCTTTAGTCGCAGGCGGCTCACCAACAGATAAGGCGATTTCACGCTGAGCTTGTGCAAAACGGGTGAGAGAATCCAATAAAAGTAAGACATCAAGGCCTTGATCGCGAAAATATTCGGCTATAGTCAGTGCTGTTTGACATCCCTTTAGACGCATGAGTGGAGAGGAATCTGCAGGTGCTGCAACAACAACAGAGCGCTGACGTCCGTCAACGCCAAGTATGTCATCAATAAATTCTTTCACCTCGCGCCCACGCTCACCAATAAGACCCACCACTACGACTTGCGCAGTGGTTCCTCTGGTCATCATGCCTAAGGTGACTGATTTACCCACACCAGAACCAGCAAATAAGCCAATACGTTGGCCTTTACCCACGGTAAGTAAACTGTTAATTGCTTTTATCCCAACGTCTAAGGGCTCAGAGATAGGCTTTCGAGAAAGAGGATTGATAGGATCAGAATTAAACTTGGCGCGCTTATCCGTGTACAGAGGCCCAAGCCCATCGAGCGGATTACCAACACCATCGATAACACGACCAAGCAATTCCATCCCGACAGGCAAACCAGAATCCGTCGCTAAGGGCGTCACTTTGGCGCCTGGTAGAACTCCTGTTATTTGCTCACTAGGCATGAGAAACAAATTATCGCCCGAGAAGCCGACGACTTCAGCATCCATATGGCCGTGTATCGTTTCAACCTGACATAAACTACCGATCGGCGCTCGACACCCAGTCGCTTCTAATGTAAGCCCAACGACACGAACCAACTTACCCGAAGCGACAGGGCGACATGTCAGGCCATCCGTTTGATAATGCGACAGACGTTCAGCAAGCGCTAACATTAGTCACCACCTTGATGATGATTTGCGCCACAGAAGTTATCGAGAACACTACGGATTCTGTCCTCTAATCGATAATTAACACTCGACTCACCAGCTTCAATTTGTAAGTCACCTGGATTGAGTGCGGGTTCAGATACCAGCAGCCAATTACGAAACTCCAGCTCTCCCTCACCATATGCAGAACGCACGATCTCAACATCATCAGGGTGCAATTTGACCGTAATCGAGTGTCCAGATACTGGCAGGGATTCGACAGATTGCTTAACCGTATCTAACACCACTTTAGGATTGATTTTAGCTTCAACATGGACAACTTCTTTGACCAAAGTTAGCACCATATCAACGATCTGTTTTTCGACTTGTACATTAAGCAGTTCAAGAGGCTGAGCAAACTGGTTTGCTAAATCCACGAAGGTACTAATTTGTGCTTGAATAAGCTCTTGTCCAGCTTCTACGCCTTCGGCTTTACCCGCTTCAAAGCCTTCCTTGTGGCCTTCAGCGCTTCCTTGCTCTTTTCCTTTTTCGTACCCTTGCGTAAAACCCGCTTCTTGCCCTTGCAACAGTCCTTCTTCATAAGCTTGCTGCTTAATTTGTTCTATTTCTTCTTCAGTGAGCTCTTTCGGTGGTTCTGGCTCAGGCTCTGGAAGCGTTGGCATCCAACTGGGGTCATAATTCAAGGCGGTCTCTTTAGCCTGAGAACGAGTTTCCGAAGAGTAATCTGGCATACCCCACACCTCAGTTTTATGAGCAAGGTCCCCTTCTTCTATACGCAGGTATCCGCGCTTTCTTTCATCTGACATGACCAAATCACCTAATGTTCAAGACTATAAGAATTCATCGGCACCACCGCCAAGCACAATTTCACCGGAGTCAGCCATTTTACGTGCAACGGCCAATACCTCTTTCTGCGCAGCTTCAACGTCAGAAACTTTAATTGGCGCCATGGCTTCAAGGTCATCAGCCATAAGTTCTGCCGCTCGTTTAGACATATTCTTAAAGATTTTTTCACGCAGAGCATCATCTGCACCTTTGAGTGCTCTCTGAAGAGACTCTTGCGGAACATCACGCAGCAGTTTTTGGATACCTGAATCGTCGACTTCGATAAGGTTTTCAAATACAAACATAAGATCTTGAATCTGTGTTGCCATATCTTCATCTTGCTCACGGATTTGTTCCATCATGATGCTTTCCATCTGGTTATCCATAAAGTTCATGATTTCGGCCGCAGCTTTAGTACCACCAATTTTCGCGGCTTGAGCACCTGCCTGACCGGCAAACTGTTTCTCCATGATTTCATTCAACTCAGCAAGGGCTGATGGCTGTACTTCCTCTAACGTGGCAATTCTCATTACTAAGTCAAGGGCATCACGTTCAGCAAACTGTGTCAAAATCTCGGCTGACTGGTCGGGCTCTAGATAAGAAAGTACTATGGTTTGAATCTGAGGGTGCTCGTTGATGATGATACTGGCTACCTGACGAGGATCCATCCATTTTAGGGAATCTAAACCTTTCGACCCTGTGCCAAGTAATATCTGGTCAACAAGGTTATTAGCTTTGTCTTCACCTAGGGCGGCAACTAAAGCATTACGCATAAAGTCTTCACTGCCCATACCTATATTGGTGTATTTCTGGATATCTTCCAAAAAGGCGCGATGAACAACACTCACCTTCTCTTGGTTGAAGCTAGCAGCCTGAGCCATTGCACTACCTACGCGCTGTACTTGCTTTGGCTCTAGATGGCGAATGATGCCAGCTGCGTCTTCTTCATTAAGACTCAGCAAAAGGATCGCCGCACGCTCTTCACCGGGTACACTTTCAATATCTAAGGTGTTTTCTTCGCCCTCACCTTGAGGGGCAACGTCATTAGCCATCTTCCATCCAGTTCTTCACTACTTGTGCCGCAAGTTCAGGCTCATTCGCTACCAGAGCTCGAACCGCTTTCAACACGTCTTCATCTTTATGGAGGTTTGGTAAGTCTATGCTAGAGCCAAACTCAAACAATTCTCCACCGTCCATGTCGCCGCCAATAAGGCTTGTCTCACCATCGGCACCAATAGGTAAACCATCAGGCCCATACATGTCCTCATCATCGTCCGAAGCAGGGTTCAGTAGTTTGGTCATTGCTGGGCGGACCAAAACAAGAACTATCACGATAATGACAAGCGCACTGGCTAACCATCTCATCCAATCATTAAAGTTTTCGTGCTCCCAAATCGGCACTTCACCTATGACTTCCGCTTCTGGTTCTGCAAACTGCATACTAAGGACGTTGAGTAAATCACCACGATCTTCATTAAAGCCCACAGTACCAATCAACACCTCGCGAATGGACTTCAATTCAGCGTCAGAAATCGGTTGATAAGTCGTTTCACCCGTATCAGGGTTGGTCGTAGGACGATTTTTTATCGCAACAGCAACCGTTTGACGATTAACAACACCAGTCTGACGCCGCTCATGACTGATCGTAGTATCCAGTTCAAAGTTACGCGTGGCTTCCTTATGCACAGAGCCTTGCCCAAGCAAAGACCCGTCCTTCATTTGAGCAACGTCTTGCGGTATTGACGCATCTGCAGGAGGTTGGTTACTAAGGGCACCCGGAACACCAGCGACGACATTACCATTATTATAGTCTTCCAAGGTGTACTCGCTTCGAGTAGAAGGTGTGTTGGGGTCAAAGCGCTTTCGGGTTTGCTCCACTGCGCTGAAATCTAACTGGATATCGACCTGTGCGGTGTAGTTACCAAAACCTAGAATAGGAATAAGCACAGAGTCAATTTTCTCACGCAATGCTTCTTCTTGTTTTCTCTCGAGCTCATGCTCTTTGCGCCGAGCTGCTGAAGCAGGGTCTTGAGAACCAGAACTCAAAAGACGACCATGTTGATCTGTAACAGTGATGCGGTTTGGCTTCATACCGGGGACCGCACTTGCAACTATATCAACGATCGAATCGACCTCTTCTTGTTTTAGAGAAGCTCCCATACGAAGGGTGAGGAATACAGAAGCAGACGCTTCCTGATTATGCCGAACAAACACGCTTCTCTTTGGTAAAGCAAGTAGGACACGAGCTTTACGTACATGTTTCATTTCCTCGATCGCTTTAGCAAGTTGAAGCTCTCGACTGAGTTTTAAGCGTTCTTGCTCCAAACGCTGCGAAACGCCAAAACCCATATCCTGCATTAATATGTCATTTCCGGCTTGCTTTTCGCTATTCAAGCCAGCACGAACCATATTCAGCTTAATTGAGTTATACTCGCTGGCAGGCACAAAAATCGTATTACCATCAAGGTTATAATCTATTTTTTCTTGATCAAGGTAGTCGAGTACAGGGATCAGTTCTTCCGTCTCATACGCCCCTAATGGACGCATTTCAGGCTCTCGAACCCAGAAAAACAGCATCACAATTAAGGCAACACAAATGGAGATAGAGAAGACAAGTACAACCTGACGAAGAAGGTCAAGATCTCCAACAGCCATATCAAATTTCTTCGAGCTCTGTTCGTCCAAATCTGGATTTTGAATATCAGTATCCAAATCGGATGCGGCTACCATACCTGTATCCGGCGCATCTTCCGCTACAGCTAGCTCTGTTGATGGGGTTTCTTCTTCTGACACAGACAGTACCTATCGCTTAAACTGGCATATTCATCAATTCTTTGTACGCTTCGACAAGCTTATTGCGCACCTGAATTGTTGCTTCAAACGCAACGCTCGACTTGTTTCTCGCAATCATAACGTCAGACAACGAAATATCGTCGTCACCTCTGTCGAAACGCATTTGTAAGTTGCTTGATGACTTAGCTAATCCGTTGACATTATTAATTGCGCTGTTGAGCATATCCTTAAAGTCAGCACCAACTTTCTGTCCCGTTGCTGCAGGCTTTGTATTGGCAGCCTCAAACATCATGGCTTGTAATTCGCCTTGAAAACTATCCACTTTCATTGAGCACCTCAACCGTCAACTCTTTGACCATAATCCTTGTTGTTAGAATAATCTGCAATCTACATGCCATAAAGATTTGGCATTACCACCCACACTTTAGTTGGGGATTTCAATGCCTGCATCTCTCATTTTTGCAAGCTTGTAGCGCAGTGTTCTAGGGCTAATACCCAGTTTCTCAGCCATGTCTTTACGCCGACCATTACACTCTGCTAACGTGTCAAGAATAATGGCAAACTCCTGCTCTCGTAATTCGCCTCCTAAACCAGAGGACACTGGGAACTCGCCTTCTACTTCAGCCAAAGGCTTTATATTAGGCGCGCTAATCTGACCGGTTTCCACTATGTGCTGCAAGCTGCACGCGTCTTGCCAATCAAGTCCTTCAAGAAGGATATGTTCGGCGTTAATCTGCTCATTTTCACTTAAAATAAGCGCTCGCTGGACCACATTATCCAACTCACGAACGTTACCGGGCCAATGATAAGCATGGAGTTTGTTTAAGGCATCAACAGCTAAGTTAGGAACAGGAAGACCTAATTTTTTGCAATGACGTTCAACAAGATGCCTAGCAAGAGGCTCGATATCATTTTTACGCTCGCAAAGAGCTGGCCAAGCAAGAGGAAATACATTTAACCGATAATATAAGTCTTCTCGAAAATTTCCTTCTTGGACATAAAGTTTTAGGTCTCGGTTACTCGTTGCTAAAACACGCACATCAAGTCTAATGCTTTTGCGACTTCCCAAACGCTCAACTTCTCGCTCTTGCAGAACACGTAGTAACTTAGCTTGAAGATTCAAATCCATCTCGCTGATTTCATCGAGAAGAATTGTTCCCCCTTGGGCTTGTTCAAATTTCCCTGGACACGCTTGTACAGCACCAGTGAACGCCCCTTTTTCATAACCAAATAGAGTCGCTTCTAACATGTTATCTGGAATAGCAGCACAGTTAATTGCGACAAAAGGGCCATCTTTACGATTTGATGCATTGTGAATGTAACGTGACATGACTTCTTTACCCGAACCACTGGGGCCAAGCACCATAACATTCGCGTCTGTTTTGGCTACTTTATCGGCCATGGCCAATAACTTAAGACTTTTATCGTCCGCAACGACAGCATCACCATTATCGTCAGATTTACTGGGAGCGTATCGACTGACCATATTGAGCAAAACTTCAGGCGCAAATGGCTTGGCCATATAATCGATGGCTCCGTCTTTCATCGCAGAAACAGCATCTTCAATATTCGCATATGCCGTCATCAGTAGAACTGGAATGTTTGGCCAATGCAGCTTAATGTTGCGCAGTAGGGCTAGTCCTCCCATCCCTGCCATTTGCACATCAGATACCACTATATCTACAGAATGTGATTTGAGCTTGAGCAGAGCATCTTCTGCGCTGTCTGCTTCTAACCATTCATATCCTGCAAGGGCAAGAGTATCAACCAAGGCTTCACGCAAGCCTTCATCGTCTTCCACGATCAGTACTTTACTTTGCGTCATTGTCCTTCTCCTTTGATTATCTCGGGATTATCCTGCGAGCTGCTTTCAAGAGGGATGCAGATAGTAAAACATGCTCCTTCTCCTTGCTCAGAAATAAGCTCGAGCCTCCCATCATGAGCACGGCATACCATCTGTACAACAGCAAGTCCAAGCCCTGTTCCTTGAGAGCGAGTTGTAAAAAACGGCTCCATAATTTGATCTTGTAGCTCTTTCGGCACACCTGGGCCGTTGTCCTGAACCGAAATTTTAAGCTCATTGCGCACAGGTCTAAAAAAAACGTCGACTTGAGAGTCCTTGCCAGAAATCTGTATCGCGTTCAGCACCAAGTTACTTAGAGCCGATGCTATGGCGTTAGCGTTACCTAGAAGTTGAGCTTCTTCTTGTTCAACTTCTAGATGGTAATCAATCTGATTGTTTTTTAGAGCCGTCTCAACCATTGGAGAAAATTCAGAGACTAATTCGGACACAGTAAAAGATTTAACCACTTTGTTGTCACCGCCTTTAGCAAACAGCAACATATCATTCACTTGCTTTTCTAAATCGTGTAAACGGTCCATCAACTTGGCTTGGAAACGTTGTTTAGTTGAAGAAGGTAAGCTAGGCGCACTTAAATTTGACGCGTAAAGCATAGCGCTGGACAAGGGAGTACGTACTTGATGTGCCAGTGAGGCAACCATTCGTCCAAGCGAAGACAAGCGTTGAAGATCACTGATGCGCGACTGTAACAGCCGTGTTTCGGTCAAATCAGTGATAAGTATTAGTTGTCCTGTATGTGAAGCAGAGATAGCAAGCCTCACTTTACGCCCATTTCGTAAAGAGACTTCATGCCCATCATCCTCTCTAGGAGCAAATGCCCCTTGGATAACTTCAAACCACTTTTGTCCAACCAGCGGCATTTCCAGTAGTCGCTGAGCTTCTGGGTTGGCTTCATGCACAACACCCTGTGTGTCTAACAAGATCACTCCTGCTGGCATGACATCTAATACTTGTTTGTATCTCTCAACTTGCTCTTCAATAGTACCAAGTGGTGTTTTATTCGTAGTAGCTTGAGCTGCTTGCATGTCGTATTTCTGCCTTTAAAAACAACAACAGTCTGAAATGCAAGAAGCAAGCCAGACTATTATTCTTTATATTCAACAACTTAAATCAAAGTCAGAATTTTGACAACACTAAGAATTGACACAGCTAACGTTGGACATTGTACTTTCTCATCTTCTCTACCAACGTTGTGCGTCTCATACCTAACATATCTGCAGCACGAGCAACCACGCCATCTTGTGCCTCTAAAGCTTGGTTAATCATATTCACTTCTATCTCTGCAATCATTTCCTTGAGGTTAACCCCCTCAGGAGGAAGCTCTTGGGGAGCATGGACATGTTCTTGCATTCCCTCTGACTTATCGAGACTAAAGCCTTCAGAGAATATGTCTTGTAAGGCATCCCGTTCTTGCTCCTCAACGGAAGCAAGCGCATTATACTCAGGGTGAAATTCAGGAATATCACTGTAGCGATACTTGGTCGGCAAATGATTAACATCAACTAAGCTATTTGGATAAAGAATTACCATCCTTTCGACCAAATTGGCCAGTTCCCTAACGTTACCTGGCCAATTATGCTCCATGAGTGAGTTAATAGATCTTGGAGTAAAACAAATTGGCCGAGTACCTTCAGACTCCATACGAGCCATTAATTCTTGGAGTAAAAGAGGCACATCATTAATACGATCACGTAAAGGAGGCATTTCAATAGGGAAAACGTTTAGCCGATAATACAAGTCTTCTCGAAAAGACTCCTCTTTTATCATATTGTCGAGGTTTCGATGAGTAGCAGCGATAACCCTAACATTAACTCTTATGGTTGTATTACCACCAACACGTTCAAAGCATCTTTCCTGTAATACTCTAAGGAGTTTAACTTGCATTGGCATTGGCATATCACCAATCTCGTCCAAAAACAAAGTACCGCCTTCAGCTAATTCAAAACGCCCTTTACGCGAAGTAATCGCTCCTGTAAAAGCTCCTTTTTCATGGCCAAATAGCTCGCTTTCTAATAAGTCAGGGGGGATAGCACCACAGTTTATTGGCACAAATGGTCCAGTCTTGCGTGCAGAATGGTAGTGAATATTGCGAGCGACAACTTCTTTGCCTGTTCCAGACTCTCCCAGTATAAGCACATTAGCTTCTGTCGAAGAGACTTGCTCTATAAGGTGCCTAACTTCCTGTATTCCAATGCTCTGACCAACCAAACTGCGAAATAAGGTGTTATCACGAGAAGAAGCAGTATGGTTTATCCCTTGGCGCCCGAGAAACTCTTTACAATGGCGCAGGGCTTCGCTTAATTGAGGATAATTTAAAGGGTACTCCAGTTCACCGACATAATTGGTCATCTCTTCAACTGGATAAGTATGAGGCCCCAACATAAGTAACGGAACGTGACTGGATTTCAGTAGTTGGCCATTTAATTGGGTGGAAAAACCTTGGTTATTCATAGAACCAAGAATACAACCAGTCCAAACACTAGACCAGTCTACGTCGCTTAACTGTGCAGAGCTTATCGCCTCACACGGTTCTCCAACGAACTCTAGTATGTTACGCAAACCGACGCGCGCCTGCGCATCGTCTTCAATTACGAGTAGCTTTGCTAAACCTTGCATAGGTGAGATTTATTGCCTTTATTTTCAAACGTTATGGCTGATATTTTGTTCTGGCGACTAATCTAACTATAGAACAGGATTAGTGATAGACAATTTATAAAATTAAGCCACAGACTTAGCCACTAAACGAGTTAGTGGCTTATATTCTATTTGATAAAAAAATAAAGGCAACCAAGCATTTAGGTGATGTGATGCTTATACCAAAAGCTTTGAGTGAAATATCTGTTTAAAACACAAATTAAATCAACATTTCAATTTAATTTCCCGCATCGCTTGCAGTTAAATTGTGATACTCAGCGGGTATTTGTTCCCAAGCAGACTTAATTTCACGGATTATATCAATAACATCATCAATTGGCTGAGGATCATTTTTATGATTAGCTTCGGTGATTTGAGAAATCATAAATTCATAGAGTTGATCAAGGTTTTGCGCAATATCACCACCGTCATCCATCGACAAACAGCTACGCAAACTAATAATAATGTCCAGCGCCTTGCCCAGCCTTTCTCCCTTTATCGGAATATTGCCTTGTTCCATTGCCGCTTTACCCTGAATCAAACGTTCAATAGCACCTGCCATAAGCATTTGAACAATCTTATGCGGGGAGGCAGCACTGAGCTGGCTATCTACTGATACCTTCTTGTAAGCCTGTAATGAACCACGCATAACAACCCTCTTTATAAAAATTTTTTGTACTGCTGAACCGACTTATTGCCGTAGCGATACTTTTTTAAATCACTGCCAAGTTCTGCGGTTTTCTTTTGCATTAACTCAACAGTCAACTGAGTGCGCTTTATGGCATCATGCCATTCTGGTAACTGCGCTAACTCATCATTCTCATTTATTATACTAATCAAGGTTAGCAATATCTGTTCCCTTGTATCGACCTGATCAAGAATTTCTGCAGAATTAATCTCAACCTCTGCAAGTTTAAGGGTGATTTTGCGATCTACATCACTAAGTTGTGACAGGGTTTTCAAAAAATCATCCGCCAAGTGCATTCATCATACTCGCTAACTGAGACTGCATATTGCTTGTAGCATCCTGCATTGCCGAAAATTTGGCGTGTGTGCGTTTTTCAAGACTTTCCATGCGTCTATCCAAAACGGCTTGATCATCATTAAGGCTGTAGTTTCGGTCAATCATAGTTTGTTCGCGAGTCCTAAGCGTCCCAGTAACGCCAGTTATTCCTTGAATAGCCTCTTCTACTTTCTTTGCAAAACCCTGATTACCACCAAAGAAGTCCTCTAACTTGTTAAAGTTATTATTAATTTGGCGATCTAACATATCATAATTGATTTCTAACGTACCTTGACGAGTCGTTGCTATACCAAACTCTGTCAGTGTTTTAAGGTCATCAGAGGCAGGCTCAATTGGCGCTGAAAAGACTGATTTCAGTCTGGAGTCTGCATTTCGTACAACACTTTCTCCAGCTAGCGGGCCGGCTTGACCAGTTCTTGGATCAACGCCTGCTAGCTCTTTGGATACTTGATAAAACTGGTTATAAGCAGCAACAAACTGTTCAATATCAGCGCGAACTCGCAAGCGGTCATATTCTATGTCAATCTCGGAGGGCGCTTTGTTCCTGTCCGAGCGTCCCTTTAACGTCAAATCGACGCCTTCAATCGCATCTTCAATAATATTATTATCGCTAGAAAGTTGAGCCACGCCATCAAGCAGCACTTTCGAATCTTGAGCAGCCTGAACCTGAGTCATACCTCGGTAGGCATCAAAAGACTCTTGTGCCGATTGTAAGTCAGCTTGAGCTTTGTCAATGCGTTCTAGGTACTCTCTTTCTTCTTGAGGTAGTTTTGAAAGTTCAATCTGCTTTGCTTCTTCTGGTGTCAATTCGCCAGACAGTACTTTTGCATCGAGAGCGGCTTTCTCTTGCGCTAATTTCTCTTCAAGAGCGGCTTTCTTAGCTTCAAGAACCTCTTGCGCTTCTTTGGGGGTAACATAAGAGTCTGTCAAAGTCCCTGATGCAGACGGGCTCCAGCCCGGGACGTCGGGCGCTTTTTCTAGTGCTTTTTCGTCAAGTTGAGGCTCTGGTTCCCAATAGGAGTCCAACAAAGTCCCAGATGCCGTATCTGTCCAACCTGGAATCCTCTCTTCAGGTCTAAGGTATTGACTTGCTTGCGTACCAGCGGTTGCGGCTGCAACAGCAGCTGCATCTGATAATTCATTACCCGCACTTGCATCTTTAGCTGCATTTGGATCAGCAGCGATTGCCGCTTGTTTGGAAGCATCGGCAATTTCTTGATCGACAACTTTTGCCGCTTTAATATTGTTTTCTGCTATTCTGTCCGCCACAGCCTGCTCTTCGTCAGTCAATGGCTTTATTAAATCCTGCGCAGTCGCTCGCGCTTCTTCTAGGTCTTTGACGCGCTGCTCTAATGTTTTATATTCGAGTTGTTTAAGGAGATTACCAGGCTCTGCTTCGGCACTTAAGCTCAGTGCATTCTTTTCACCTGAGTTACTTGAAGCAACAATAAGGCGCGGACCTTCAACATCATTAATAACTGAGGCGCGAACACCTGGGTTTGCTTTACTTTCATTGATGCCGCGAACAATATCAGTAAGCTTTGAATTGTTTTTTACCTGTACTGTAAATTCCTTATTACCTAAAGAAATCTGCAGCTTGCCAGGGCCATACTTTGCATCTTGCGGCATTACATCAGATGCAATTTTATGACTCTGGGCAAGCTGCAACACATCAATAGCGTATCTACCAGCGATAGCTTCAGTGGTTGCTGTCGCAGAAACGACGGTTTCATCTGTCGATTCAACCTTTCTTGCGGCAAAAGCTTTCTCTTGGCGAAAACTCACCATCAAGTTTTTCATCGTATCCAACGACTCTCTGAGCCGACCGTAAGCACTGATACTGGAATCAATTTTGTCACGCTCACTGTCAATTCGTTGCTGTTTAGGAACACGCTCCGAATCAACAACTTTGCTGACCATGGCATTGATATCCATGCCAGAATTCATCCCTACGGGGCCAAAGCTCATTCAATCACCTCAAAATACGATCAAACCGTTTGGTTCAGAAGTCCCGACGAATATCGAGCTGTCTGATCCCTTAGGCGTCGCAGTATTTCTAACATTTCCTCATCGGGTATCTGGCGAATAATATCACCAGTATCCGCTTCATAAATGGTTACTACATCTCTTCCCGACTCTTCATCGACCCGGAAAGATAGGCCAGTGTTGATGGACGAAATGAAATCATTCATTTGCTGTACCATACGTTGCCGCTCTGCCCTGTTGAGCTTTTCACGTTGTTGAGACGCTTCAATTGCTTGTTCAACAGCTTGAGCAGCTTGCTCTCTCACCTCGGTCGTAGAAACCTGTTCTTTCCGCGAGGAAACTTGTTGTGCACCACCATACTTTGAAGCAACTTTAGTGCCACTTTCTGAGCCGTAAGGCTGGATGTTCGATGTGTTGGATGGTATTTCCATAACAATCTCCCTTCCACCTTATAGGTTGGTAACTTGGTTACCTACCAATAAGCTCGTTCGAACCTACCGGTTAACCTAATAAGCTAAGAGCTGCTGATGGTGACTGTTTGGCCTGCGCCAAAACAGACGTACTCGCCTGCTGCAAAATCTGCGACTTAGTCATTTCAGTCGTTTCTTTTGCATAGTCTGTATCTCGAATACGACTACGAGATGAGTTAACATTCTCGTTTATGTTATCCAAGTTACTGATCGCATGGCCAAAACGGTTCTGGAATGCCCCTAACTCCGCACGCTGACTATCTACAGTCGTTAAAGCGCCATCTATGATGGAGACTGCCATTTGCGAGCCAGCAACAGTAGAGACATCAACATCAGCAACCGTCCTATCTTCTGCTGCTCCAAAACCAATTTCGCCACCCAAGGCACCACCAATAGTGACATCAGATGCGACTCGGTTATTGGCAGCAAACAGTTGCAATTTACCTTCTTCGCCAACAGACGCCTTAATATCTGGACTCTGACCATTAATGTAAGTAGCGAGCTGTTCAATATCATCGCCCTCTTTGGCATTAATGGTTAGCGTCTGCGCTTCACCATATACATCAGTATAGTCGAGTGTAAGGTCGGTTGAGCCTTGAGAAACCCTCCAATCCGTAGCTTGCCCTGTCTGAGCAACATAAGCTTTGCCTCCCATACCTTCATTATCAGAGCGCAGATTACCCATGGTGAGCATGACTGCCTCACCTGAGCCAGCGCCTATCTGGAAGGATTGGCTACCATAAGTACCGTTCAAGAGTTTGTTACCACCGAAAGAAGTTGTCTCGGCAATACGGTTAAGCTCATTATTGAGTGCAGTGACCTCTTCTTGAATCGCAAGACGTTCCGAACGTGAGTTCGAACCATTCGCCGATTGAAGTGATAGATCCCGCATACGTTGAAGGATGTTTGTCGTCTCGTTCATTGCACCTTCTGCGGTTTGTGCAATTGAGATACCATCGTTGGCGTTTTTCACCGCCATGTCTAAACCACGACTTTGCGATGTTAAACGGTTGGATATTTGAAGCCCTGCTGCATCATCCCGGGAACTATTAATCTTGTACCCCGATGATAAACGCTCCATTGATCTCTGCATGCCGTCAGCCGACCCATTGAGGTATCGCTGAGCAGTCATCGCAGACACATTCGTGTTTACGTTAATTGCCATACTGATCTCCTTAGGCATTAAGGGTGATGTACCTTAGCGTCTCTCACCTCGCTTTAGCACATCTCATTTCTCTCAGTCTTGTTAACGGCTGAGCAAATATATCCTTTAGAGAAAAGTTTGAAAAAAATTTTCAAATAGAGCAAATATGCAACAAAGTCATTTTAAATCAGATAATTAAAATGCAAAAAAAATCCAGCCTAAGCTGGATTTTTTTCTATTATTTAGACTTAACCAAGCAGGTTTAGAGCCGTATTGGGTGTTTCTTTTGCCTGGGCCAAGATTGAACTGGACGCTTGAGATAGAATCTGCGACTTGGTCAGTGCAGTTGTCTCTTTGGCAAAATCGGTATCTTTGATTCGGCTCTTAGATGCATTTACATTCTCATTGATGTTATCCAAGTTAGTAATTGCATGAGTGAATCGGTTTTGGAAAGCACCAAGTTCTGCGCGATGACTGTCGACATATTTTAGTGCTGAGTCGACAATCGCGACTGATTGCTGAGCTCCACCTACTGTTGTAACATCGATAGTATCAACAGTGACCGCCTCTCTTGGTCCCATACTTAAGTCTCCCGCTAGACCACCACTAAAGGTCACATCACCCTGGACTTTATCTGTGCCAGCAAAGATTTGCAGTTTACCTTCACCGTCTACTGAAGCACTGACTAACTCTGTTTGACCATTAATGTAAGTAGCCACTTCTTCAATATCATCACCGACTTTTGTATTGATAGTAATGGTTTGTGCGTTGCCTTCATTATCAACAAGGTCCATCGTGATATCATTAGTACCTGCTTCAACAACCCAGTCTTTATCTTTACCGTTAGCTGCGTGATACATACCACCGCCCATGCCAACATTGTCAGAACGCATGTTATTGAGGGTTAACATCACTGCTTCACCGCCGTTAGAACCGATCTGGAAAGCGCGGGTTGAATAAGTACCGTTGAGCAATCTATTGCCACCAAATGATGTGGTTTCCGCGATTCGGTTAAGTTCATCGTTAAGAGCCGTCACTTCTTCTTGCAATGCAATTCGCTCTGAACGTGAGTTCGAACCGTTCGCTGATTGAAGAGACAAGTCTCTGATACGTTGTAAGATGTTGGTACTTTCGTTCATAGCACCTTCTGCAGTCTGAGCAATTGAAATACCATCATTTGCATTACGTACCGCTACATGAAGACCTCTACTCTGAGATGTTAATCTGTTTGAGATTTGGAGACCCGCTGCATCATCTTTTGCACTGTTAATCTTAAAACCTGAAGATAAACGTTCCATTGATGTTTGCTGTGCGTTGTTAGCGCTGTTTAGGTAACGTTGTGCTGTCATTGCTGCTACGTTGGTGTTTACATTCACTGCCATGGTGATTTCTCCGTTTGATTTTCCTGTGTTGCGATTCCCGACGTCTCGGAAAATCAAAAGTAGTTCTCTCAAAGTTACTTTTATTAACGGCTCTATTTCTAAAACCTTGAGAATTTTTTTACGTTATTTTTGAAAAAAATATGCTGGGAGAGGTAAATTCGATCAAGGCTGAAAAAACATTAAAAAGATGTAATTTTTTTCTAAAGCTTTAATGAAGATTGTCGAACGGGCGATGAGCTTAACCAAGCAAAGTTAGAGCTAGATTTGGCTGTTGTTTTGCCTGTGCAAGAATAGAGGCACTGACTTGCTGTAGAATTTGCTGCTTGACCATTTGAGTGGTTTCTTTTGCATAGTCCGTATCTTTAATACGACTCTTTGATGCCGCCAAGTTTTCGTTAATATTGCCAAGGTTGCTTATCGCGTGCCCGAAGCGATTTTGCATCGCTCCCAACTCAGCTCGATGGCTATCAACGTACTGCAAAGCCGTATCTATTATAGCGACGGATCGCTGTGCCCCTCCAACGTCAGAAATATCCAAGTTATCAACCGCTTCGTAACCAGATAATCCTATTTGAAGTTCACTAGCTAAGCTGCCTGAGAAAGAAATGGTGCCCGATGTTTCTTTGCCCGCCATAAAAATCTGCAACTGTCCATCTTGATTGACCGAGGCTGAAACCTTACTCGTTTGGCCATTAATATAAGTAGCCAGTTCTTCAATATCATCGCCAACTTTAGCTTCAATCTGAATCGACTCCTGCAGCCCAAAAGCATCGGTATACTCCATAATCAAGATGTCAGAATTTTGTTTCACTTGCCAATTTTTATCCGCTTTACCAGCAGCAATATAACTAAACCCACCCATGCCTAAAGTATCAGAACGCATGTTGTTCAACGATATTTGAACCGCTTCTCCCGAACTGGCACCAATTTGGAAAGCAGAACTAGAAAATGATCCATTGAGCAATTTTCGACCACCAAAAGAGGTGGTTTCAGCGATTCTATTCAATTCATCATTCAAAGCCGCCATTTCTTCTTGTAATGCCAGTCTCTCCGAGCGGCTATTTGAACCATTTGCAGATTGTAAAGACAGGTCGCGCATTCGTTGCAAAATGTTAGTAGACTCGTTCATCGCTCCTTCGGCGGTTTGCATAATGGATATTCCATCATTGGCGTTACGCATCGCAACGCTCAAACCTCTCATTTGCGATTCCAGACGATTAGAAATTTGTAAACCAGCAGCATCATCTTTTGCACTGTTAATACGATAGCCTGAAGATAACCTTTCCAAAGACTGGTTCAACATGTCTGTTGCATTGGTTAAATACCTTTGCGCCGTCATTGCTGAGACATTGGTATTAACAGTGATGGCCATAACGCTTAGTTGTATTACTCATGAGGACTAATACTTATATCGGCAAAAAAAGATTTTCTTTAGCTTTTTATCGCCTATAAGCCGCCCGCTAAATCCAAGTAGTTGCCGGTAGAAAACGATGATTTTTCACAGGCAAGCCAATAGATAGCTTCGGCAACCTCCTCAGGCAAACCGCCTCGCTGCATTGGAATGTGACTCTTTAGTCTATCGACGCGCGCGGGCTCTCCACCATCGGCGTGCATTTGGGTATGAATCAACCCTGGGCGAACGCAGTTAACTCTTATTCCTTCTTTTGCCACTTCAAGGGACAAACCCTTGGTCAAGGTATCGATTGCGCCTTTCGATGCAGCGTAATCAATATATTCATTAGGGGAACCTGTTCTGGCCGCCGTTGACGATACGTTAACGATTACACCTCCTAAACCTCCATGACAAGTCGACATTCGCTTAACCGCCTCTCGGCAACATAAAAAGTAACTCGTCACATTATTGGTCAAAATAGTATTGATACGCTCGGCATTCATCTCATCTAAGCGCATCTGTGTTTGCAAAATCCCAGCATTATTAACAAGAACCGTTAATTGGCCGAGCTCTGTATCTACCGTATCAAACAAACGGCAAACTTCGACTTCTTGAGACACATCTGCTTGCACAGCAATACAATGTCCACCGTTGGAGTTAATCTCTTCTGCTAGCGCAGTTGCCGCTGCCGAGTTGGACTTGTAGTTAATGCACACGGCATAACCGTGATGAGAAAAAAGCTTGGCGGTTGCAGCTCCGATACCGCGCCCACCTCCGGTAACAATAACGACTTTAGAATGGTTCATAAATTTGTATCTACACGCTAAAAATAATTTAAAATACTATAAATAACAAAATCTTAAATTACAAAACCATTGAGGGGAATGTGATATAGCCAACACAGGTTGGTAAAAAGCCGAACACTGAGGTTCGGCTTTTTATTAAATTGGTCGCTGAACTTATTTTATGGTCAGCGTTTTTAGCATTTGGGCTGACGGGGCAAAAAAGTAAGCGCCTGTCACCGCTTTTGAAAAACGTAGTAACTGATCATATTTGCCATCTGTGACCGCATACATGCTTTCTAGCATAGCCTTGAAATTGTGCAGAGTATGACAATAAGCAATAAATAATAAGCCATGATCACCTGACACACTGCCATAAGGCAAGCTGTGGCGAACGATCTTAAGCCCTTTACCTTCTTCTTTTATATCAACTCGTCCGACATGAGAAGCGGCTGGTACATTGTCTAACTCAATAGAATCAGCTTTGGTGCGTCCAATCACTTTTTCTTGAGCTGATATGTTGAGGCGATTCCAAGCTGGTAAGTTATGTACAAAACGTTGCAACATTACATAGCTACCCCCTGCAAACTCACCTTGCGGGATTATAGCGACTTCTTGACGCTGGTCGCCATGTGGGTTTTCTGTACCATCAATAAATCCTGTCATATCACGAGCATCTAGATAGCGATAGCCATAAGTTTCATCAACAACCGAAACGTATTCAGCTAGGTTCTCAAATAACTTACATAGAAGATGAACATGTAAATCATGACGCTTTGAATGGCAATGTATTAACACATCAACATCTGTGCTAGGTGCCAACATATCCCCTTCTCCTAGCTGCGGAAAATCTATCAACTCTTCTGGAACAGGGGCATCAAGCTGGCTCCAAAAAGATCGGGTAAAAGCAATCGAAAGCACTAAATCAGCACCGGTTTGCTGGCTATTAAGCTCTTCAACCAAAGCTGGTAGTGATTGTAACTGTTTTAAAACTTCTGCTTGATTTTGCTTCACTTTCAACAAAGTGTACTGAGCAAAAGGACTCGCTTCAGGAAGAATGGCACTTTGAGGGGTCGACATGGTTGTGTCCTCACATTTAATAATTTCTCAGTGTATTATGCTTATTGTAATTTTAATAACTAGGTTATCAATAGGTTATTTGGTCTGTTATCTTGGGCTGATGCCTCAAGCTCTCTCTTACGTGACGACTGTTGTAGGTATAAAGCATAAACCATAACAGGATGACAAGGGTAATCGCACTGGACCACTGAAATACACCGTGTTCAAGATAGACATGGTAAACAGTTTGAGAAAACTGTCCGGCTATAATCAAAAGAGTAATAGGTTTAGCGACGCTGAGGATTTTGCTCACCCACCCTCTATCTGGGCTTCGTAAACCAATTGCCCACATCAAAGCTAAACTTGGCAGCCCCATACCAAGGTCTAAATAAAACAAAGCATGGTCAGGGTAAATAATATCAAGAATTTGAGCGCCATTTTCCCTGCTTGCACCAGCCAGAATAAAGATCACCCAAGCTTTAGCGAGAAATAGCCAACCTAGCCAAAGCCACAAGGGAGCTTTGAGAAAGCCATGTTTATCATATTGTTCTAAACTGTAGCGCACGATAACTTCATAACTATTAATAATCATCCTACTTTATACTATTCATTCTATATTGCTATCTCTTGATAAAATTAAACCGTGTTAGAATACCCTTATTAAGGAGAAGTGGCCCCCCAATTTTCGGACATGACTTTAAGTGATTGATCTGTCGTGATAGTACCCAGAAACATTGGAATAGATTATGACTAGAAAACGTAGAAACCACTCTCCTGAATTTAAAGCTAAGGTGGCATTAGCGGCTGCTAAAGGTGATAAAACGGTCGCTGAGTTGGCTCAAAAATACAACCTTCACGCGAACCAAATCTCTACATGGAAAAAGGAGCTGCTAGAAAATGCAGCTATGATTTTTGCTTCTGAAAGTCAGTTGAGCAAAGATAACATCGAAGAAGTGGACAAGCTTCATGCCAAGATCGGTCAGTTGACCATGGAAAATGATTTTTTGGCCAGAGTGCTCGGTCGTTAGACCGAGCCCAGCGAAAACTTTCGCTGGTTAAATCCACACCATTGCCAATTAAACGCCAATGTGAACTGCTCAATATTGCTCGTTCAACGGCTTACTATCAGCCTATCGGACTCTCCGTTGAGGAAATTGAATTACGCCGTATCATCGACGAAATTCACCTTCAGTATCCCTTCATGGGGAGTAGACGCGTTCGAACTGAGTTGGCAAAAAAGGGGCATAACGTTAATCGTAAACGCGTCATTCGGCTCATGCGCGATATGGGCATTGGAGCGATTTACCCCAAACCAAAAACGACACTGGCAAACAAAGCACACAAGGTTTACCCCTATCTGTTGCGTAATATTGAAGTCACTTACCCGAACCAAGCGTGGGCGATTGATATCACCTACATCCCAATGGCTAAAGGGTTCCTGTACTTAGTTGCCATTATTGACTGGTATAGCCGTAAAGTATTGTCCTGGCGGCTATCTAACACTATGGATACGAGTTTTTGTATCGAAGCTCTTGAGGAAGCGCTTAAGCATTATGGACCGCCAGATATCTTCAACTCAGATCAAGGCAGTCAGTTTACTAGCTCTGAGTTCACACAGAAATTAACTGATCATGGTGTACGGATTAGCATGGATGGAAAAGGTCGCTGGGTCGACAACGTTTTTATCGAACGATTATGGCGTAGCCTGTGAAATATGAGGAGGTTTACTTAAAAGCTTACACGACACCGCGTGAAGCCGAGCTTGAAATCGGTAACTACATGGTGTTTTATAATGAAGAGCGTAACCATCAAGGACTCAATGACCTCACTCCTGATGAAGCCTACTTCGGCAGGCAAAGATACGCTACATAAGCTAGATCAACCACTTAAGAAATTAGCTTATGTGTCCAACCATTGGGGTCCACTTCTGAACTCTCAACTACCGCTGCAACTGCAACTTGGTCGCTATGCGTTATCGAACCAACATAGCCTGTAGGCCACTTTGGTTCCCTATTTGAGCCGACTGAAACGCTATTAGTTAGGCTACCTATTTTACTTAAGCATAGTTTACAAGCATACCTGCCAGCCAGAAACTCTGATTTACGCTTTGTTACAGAGTTGGAGATCTGAGCTGGGGAGGCTATCCCATAGTAAGAAAATAGGCAGGGCGTCCGCATGAACGTTTAACTTTTGAGCGATTAATTAAATAAGCCACCAATTAGTAGAACAAGATTGATGTCTCTGATTGATTCTTCATCATTCTTGGCTTATTTCCTGGACAAAAATTGATTGCAAAACGTTCATGATCTTGCCCTGAGAAAATAGGGTATCATCATACAAGTCAACATTATAATTACATAGCATTGTAACTATATTTTCATCTTTCCAAACAAACAGTTGTTCGCTACTCTTAATAAAGTTCATCGTTTACCAAGTCAGATGTCAATCATGGAGGTCACAGATGCTTGTGCCAACATCTGTGACCTGCTATTAGCAAGTGGTCGTATTAATTTCCAATTCTTTATCGATTTTATTTTTCGCATTAAATGCACTGTCTAAGATATCAGCAATTATCCACTCTATAATTGGCAGAGCATTTTCTACTACTCTAATATGATTTTCTGTTTCACTAATGAGGCCTTGTTTAATATACTGAGCAAGCATTGGTCTCACCCATTTGTACCGTGAAGCACCAAATTGCGAAAATAATTCTGCTTTACTTACAGCTTTGTTAGATTTCCAGTGCGAGAACATATACCAAAGTATTTTCCTCGAATCGTCATATTGATAAAGAGTTTCGATAGGCATACTCCCTTGAGAAACTTGGTCAATATATTCATCTATACCATCAACAGTATTATAAAAGTGATTATCTCCATAATTATGAACTCCTGGACCAATCCCAACGCAAGAGGTCTGTTTCGCCCACCTTTCATCGTATACAACAGTATTATCAATCTGAGGCAATAAAAACCAACCAACTAGATTTTCACGATACCCAGCAGCCAATAATAGCTCTTTTGCAGCGTAGTACATTCGCAACGATTGTTCTTCTGTTGGAAACTCATGAGGGTTTCTCTTGTATGCTCCTGACATTGGAACATTCGCACGAATAACTAACCGATAGACAGTTAAAGAAGGTACCTTGAGTTCCACCGCTTTTTTAACGGTATCCAACCACACTTGCATAGACTGAGATTGGAGACCATAGATAAGATCCAGATTGACATACTCAATCTTATCAAGAATCGTTTTTAACTGAGTTTCCTGATCATCAGGAACTACACGAGCAATTTTTTTCAACAATGCCTTATCGAAGGTTTGTAGCCCAACACTTAAACGTGTTGCATATTTCGCTGCGATATCTACTTTCTCTGGTGTCAAGGTAGACATTGAGGCTTCACAGGTTACCTCGGTATCTTTGTTTCCGTACTTGTCAACATAGAAACTAAGATTTTGCTCTAGCTGCTCCGCCGTCAAAATCGTCGGTGTACCGCCACCAAAATAGATTGATCTGATGTTTTTCTCTTTTAACCCAATAGCACTATCTAACATGTCTGAGTGCTTTTGCTCTGCATCAATCAACGCAGTTATCGTTTCATCAGAATCCATTCTAGTTTTATAGTAGTAACAGTACGTACATTTTGTTTCGCACCATGGGGTATGAATATAAATGGTAGAGTTTGGCTGGTTAGTATAAAACTTTTCCACCTCTTTTCTATGACTCGATTCAGAATATTCAATCGGAGGATTACTTCCACTAGTGACAACCTCTGCCTGAGTATAAAAATCATAATTCAAAGCAGTTTTTCCATTTAAATAACCTTCTGGCAATAAGTTTACTTCATTATTTTCCATTAACATCTCCATTGTTGAAATTTAGTGTTTTTCGTTTTTAATACTTCTAAATTAGAGCAGGTTCACAAACAGAACTTCTCAATAAATTCAAGAATTGATTATTAATCTCAAAAATATTTTCCTGACAACATATGTCCTTATTATAAATCCAATTTAAAATTAGTTTTCCATTGGGCAGCTTATCTATATCAAGAACTAGGTCATATTTTATATAACTATCTATATACTTTTGTTGACTTATTATTTTAATCTTATCTGAAATATCTCCTTCAAAAGTTTCATCAGAAATAGCCTCATACTGGAAAACCGTTTGAAATAAATCTGGATATCTATCTGACTGATAATCTCCATTAGCTTTGACAACATACTCAATTGGTACTAAAGAGAGATCCAATGAATGTAATGACGCTTCTTTAGCCTTCATAAGAACAGTATCAAATGAATCAAGCTCTCCTATATGTACTCGAATAGGAATCATATTTACAAAACTTCCTACAGTATCTCCTAAATCGAACTGATCGCGATGGGTAAGAGACACGCCAACTATAATATCTCCCTGTTCAGTCAAGCTAGCTATAAGTTTTTGATATATTGCGAGCAAAAAAATAGATGGCGTTGTGCCTTTCCTTAACGAAAATTCTTCAACTGAGTAAGCTATGTCTAACGCTAATTCATATCTAAAGCGCCCACCACGATATGACATTTTCTTTGGTCTTTGGTTTTTAAAGAAAAGCTTATTATAGTGAGGAAGAGACTTATATGATGGTATTAACTTTTCTAAATCCGATTTATACCTTTCACTTAATATATATCGTTTATAATTTGAAACATAGTAGCTATAGGAATTAATTTCGTTTAAATTGTTATTTAAAGCACCAGATTGGATACCCTCATAAATATTTATAAAGTCACGTACAATTATCTTTTCTGAAATACAATCTCCAATAATATGATGCATACTAAACACCAATACAAAGTTATGTTCAGATGCCTTCAGTATATTTAACCTAAATAGTGGGCCACTCGATAGATCGAAAGTAGCATTGTGTATTTTCTTTACTTCAGCATGGAGATCTGTATCAACAGATATGACTCTAATAGACAATATATCATCTACCTTATAATCACCTACCTTTTTAACTATCTCCCCATTTTCTATTGGGAAAGACAGCATAAGGCCCTGATGCTTTAAACAAAGAGTATCTACCGCTTGCCTGACACAAGGAATACTTAGTTTGCCCTCAATGAATAGAGAAAATGAAGTATTATAAAGCAGCTCTAGACTAGGGATATGAGTTTGTACCCACAAGCGCCGCTGAGCAGGTGTAAGAAATTTCGTCTCTTCATCGTGCAGCTCTACAGAAAGATCCTTTTTCTCACTCATCGCCTGAACGTCAATCCATTCTGCTAACATCGAAAGCGTTGGATTATTGAATACAGCTGAGACCGGACATTCAATCTCAAACTCAGCTTTTATCTCACTGGCCAACTTCATTGCTGAGATTGAATTACCACCGTACTGAAAGTAATTCCCCTCTCTATATACAGCTTCAACAGCCAGCACATCACACCATATAACAGAAAGTTTTTCTTCGGTTGCCGTTCTCGCAGCAGTGCCAACGCTAATTGGGCTCGTTGGTGATGGGAGTTTACTTCTATCAACTTTACCATTCGGTGATATTGGGAGTTTTTGCAACTCTAATACTGAGCTTGGCACCATGTATTCTGGAAGAAATTTTCTGGCAGTATTAATCAGTTTTGTTTCATCTAGCTGATGGCCTTCACATAGCACAACATAAGCAACAATCTGCGCTAATTCCCCTGAGCCACTGACAGAAACCACCGCATCATCTACGCTCTCATTTCTTCGCAGTAATGACTCGATTTCACCAAGCTCGATCCTGAAGCCTCGCAGCTTAACTTGACTATCAACCCTTCCAAGAAACTCAAGTTCTCCTTCAGGTAGCCATCTTGCAAGATCACCAGTTTTATAAACCCGTTTAACACAGCCATCAATCTCAATGTCGACAAACCTGCTTCTCGTTAGCGCGTCCTGATTGAGGTACCCGGCAGCTATACCATCGCCTGAAACACAGAGTTCCCCTTCTGCATTGATGAACACTACTTTGTTATCTTCATCAAGGACATGCACCTGGACATTGGGTATCGGTTTGCCAATGCAGTTTACGTTGACCGTTGGTGCGTCAAAGTGCTTTGCAGTAGACCAAACACTATTTTCTGTCGGGCCATATTCGTTATAAAGAGACGTGCCTCCTAACACAGCAAAATGCCTTCCCAGTAACTCTTTAGAACTTGATTCTCCTGCCACAATCACCAGATTTAAACTAGTGAGTTTGTCTACGTTAGGTGAAGACAGCAATGCCGAATAGAGACTAGGTACACACGCAAAGTGGGTGACTTCATGTCGATATACCAAATCGATGATCTCTTCAAGATCAGGTTTCGAACTTGGTAGCACAAGCGCTGCACCAAGTGATAGCGGCCAGAAAATTCCAGTAACCGAACTATCGAAGCTAAATGATGAAAGAAGCAGATAACTAGTGAACCCAAGGTGGCCATAGAACTTATGTCTTGTTACCGTAGAGTGATATAGGTTGCTATGAGTGACCATTACTCCCTTTGGTTTACCTGTTGAGCCAGAGGTGTAAATAATGTAAGCCAAGTCACCCGGGGTCGGGCTTGAGACAGTTGCCTTTGACGAAAACTCAGAACAATCATCTTCAAGAAAAACCTTCACATCTACATTTGAAAGATCTAACCCCTCAAAAGTAGACGCCAAGACTTTGCGGTTCGTTAGTAGAATACTAGCGTTGGAGTCGGCAATTAAATATTCAATTCGATCTATTGGGTATGTGGGATCGATAGGTACATAAGCACATCCAGCTTTTAAGACTGCTAAGATACCAACAACCATCTCTAGTGAACGTTCAACGGAGATTGCAATCGGTGCCCTTTCATTCTCATCGAATTCCGGAAAAGCCTTTATTTTATGCGCAAGTTGATTTGCTCTCTCATCAAGCTGCTTATAAGTTAGGCATTGCTCCCCAATGACAACAGCTTTGGCGTCTGGCGTTGTCATCACATAGGTATGTATAAGATCTAAAACTGTTAGATTTTTGGGAAAGTCCACATATGTATCATTGAAACATGAAAGCTTTAAGCGATCTGCTGGTTTCAGTAGTACATCACTACTAATTGATGTCTCAACATCTGACATCAAAGCAGACACAAGGTGCTCATAACTCGCTATCATCTCTTCAATAGTTTCTCTTTTGAACAGATCAGTAGAGTATTCCCACTCACAATAAAAGCCTTCACCATCCTCAAAAATGCTCAATGTTAAATCAAACTGCGATGTATTATGGCTAGATTGCAGCTGCCTGACCCGAAGAGAATCATTAGAAATATCAGGCACAGGCGAATTTTGATGGATGAACATCACCTGAAACAAGGGGGTATAGCTCAATGTTCGCGGTAGATTAAGAGCACCTATCACATGATGGAATGGCACATCCTGATTCTCAAAAGACTCAAGTGAAGAAGCCTTCACTTTGTCTAAGACCTTCGAGAACGTATCTTCTTTCTCTATCTGTGTACGAATCGCTAATGTATTGATAAACACACCAACCATATCTTTGAGTTGATTATGACTTCGATTGGTGATTGGAGAGCCAACTACTAAGTCAAGAGCACCTGTATACCGATGCAAAAATGTTTTGAATGTTGCAAGGAACAACATAAATGGAGAAGCACTCGTATCCGATGAACGCTGTTTAACCTTCAATGATAGTTCCGAAGATAAGCGAGAAGTAATGGTTCCCCCTTCGAACGATTTCGCGGTAGATCTGGCAAAATCAGTTGGTAACTGAAGTGGTTCTGGCAAAACCCTATAGCAATTTTTCCAAAATTTCAGCTGAGAGTTGTAGACAGCACCATCCAACCAATTATTATACCACTCTACATAGTCGAAAAAATTAATCTCAGGTTTAGCAAGGTTAAGTCCCTTATAGGCATCAAAAAAGTCTCGCGTAATAACCCCTAAAGACCAGCCATCACTAATTATGTGATGCATTGAAAATACGATTGCTGCTCTATCTGATCCCAGGCTTAGTGTATAAACTTTAAAGAGAGGACCAGACGCTAAATCAAACCTAATGTTTGATTTTTTCTCTACCCACTCATCAACGACTGTTGGAATATCAATAACAGCTGTTGGGGCTATAGAAGTGTGCTCATGGAAATCAGTTCTATTGCATTTTCCTACGTGAATCGAGTCATCTTTATACTCGTAAACCGTTTCTAGTATTGGATGCTGTTTAATTAGTGAGCTTACAGCCCTCTTAACTGATGCTATGCATAATTCACCTTCCAGCATCAATGCCGAATGGATATTGTAAGTAGAATGCGTTTCATCCAGCCGATCGAGAAAATAAAACCGTTGTTGGGTATGGGAAGTCACTGTATTTTTTGGAGATAAGCAAGGCTCTATCTTAGATGATTTCACCTCGTTTTTTACAAAATAAGCAAGTATCTCTTCCTTCCTTTGCTTAATCTCAGCTTTAATGGTTTCAGTCATAGCCCCTGGCCTAGAGGAGAATTTGATACTCTCCCCTGCTTTCTTCAGGCTTATACCTCTCTTTGCCAACGATAAAAGATATTTGTCAGTATTTTTATACTTCATTGAATGTACCTTTTTATTCCAAGCTAAATGGCAAGAGATAAGTGTCGCCACTTTTCTCTTTTAAACAGATAAATAAAAACGGCTGCATCTATAATGTTTGCAAAACTAATAACTACAAATATCCAAACAACACCTAAATCCATATGAACAATCAACATTGCTGGTAAAGTAATATTGACCCATAACAACATTATCTTGATAAGAGCTGTGCTTTTAACTGCGCCTGCACCTCGCAAAGCTGCTGTGTAAATAAACTGTAGTCCTAGTGGGATCTGAGTCAGGCCTATAATTCGAATGTACAGTGCTGCATCCTCAATAACCTGAGGGTTATTGGTAAAAATACGAGCAAATAGTTCCGGAAACAGGACCATTCCCAAGCCTATGCTTCCCATAAATGCCGAAGTGACGACGCCTGTAATGTAAGCGGCCTGCTTGGCATCGTTATGGTTTTGAGCGCCTAAGAACTGGCTAACTAATGTGGTAGAAGCAACGGCAGCGCCAAGTCCAGGAAGAAAAGCGATACTCTCGACTCGGTAGCCAATATGAAAGCCCGCTGCAACACTCGTAGAGTAGGCCGTGATCATGGAAATAATAAATAACCAAGTCGCCTGAAAGATACCATTTTCAAAGACTGATGGGATCCCTAGAGTAAATACTTCCTTAATCATCTTTGTCGACAGCTTACAGTTAAATCTATATTGTTGCTTAACTACTACATAATATAGATAAATCAAACAACCTAGAGCTGTGGACAAAATTGTCCCAAATGCTGCACCCGTAACACCTAATGCTGGAAACCCAAACTTTCCGAATATGAATATATAGTTGAACACTACGTTAAATACTATGGTGAGTATTTTAATATTCATTGGTAACTTACTATTTCCTACTGAAGAAAAGTAAGTAAAAAACATGGCATCTAAAAATATAAAGATACAACCATATAAAATCACACCAAAGTAATCCTGACCAAGCACAGCAACTTCAGGTGTCGCTTGAAGAATGAGGTATAGTTCCTCCACAAACGGTGCTATTAACATTATTGCGATCGACAAAGGCACAACGATAAATAGTAAATTAAAAAAGGCTTGGTTTGCCTCTGCTTCTCTTCCTGCTCCTTTTAAGCGAGATATGATGATCATTCCTCCCGAAGCAAATAGGTTGTCGACCGTACCCAGTAGCGCTGAGATAAGTAGTAACCCCATACCAACGGCGGCTAATTCATTCACGCCAATGCTTCCTATCATGGCCAAGTCAATAAGTACCATCAAAACATCTAAGAAAAACTTGGCAGATGCGGGAAGCGCAATGATTAATACCTTTTTATACAATGCTGCACTATCCATTATTACTACCATCGATAACTAAAACCTTTTTCATTATAAAGTTCCTTCTTCTAATACAATTTCTTGATCAAGTTCATTGTTACTTGCATATAAAGTGAGATGCTCAATTACACAGTTGGTAATTGCATCCAACGTACTATGGTCAAAAATATCTTGTAGGTTGATACTTACGCCTAATTGAGACTTCAGTTGCTCAATAACCATAATGCCAAGCAATGAGTCGCCACCGAGTACGAAGAAATCATCTTCTGGCATGATTTCTTCGACACCGAGTACACTTCTCCATATATCGGTTAATATACGGACTACGTCTTTATTATTTGAATCGTTTAAATATGTGCCCTCATTCCACGACACTTCATCAGCTGTGATCTGCTTCGTGGTGGGACGACTCGCTTGCTCCTTTTGATTTGGATAAACCCAATGTTTTTTTCTTTCAAATGAGTAAGTTGGCAGTGGAACTCTCCGTTTCTCCTGTCCTTTATAGAATTCAGTCCAGTTGATCTTAAGCCCTTGTTGCCACGCATCTGAGACTCCTTGATATAGGACTTCTAGTTCATGGTCAGTGGATTGCATCATTAAACTAACCACTTGCTTATGCCCATGCTGTTTTATAAAGCTCGTTAATGTCCTTCCGGGGCCAACCTCTAAAAAGACAAGGGGATCACTGCTTTCTAGTAGAGACTTTATGCCTGCACTAAAGCTAACTGTATCAATAGCATGCTGACACCAATAGTCAGGATCTGTGGCAGCATCACCATTAATGAGCTTTCCAGTAAGGTTTGAAACAAACGGGATCCTAGGCTCGTTAAAAGTCACCTCATTAAGCGTTTTAACTAACTCTTCAACGACAACTGTCATAGAAGCGGAGTGAAAAGCTTTGTTTGATGGTAGTTTCTTGCTCTGAATTCCTAACCTGATTGTCGTTTCCATAAGGGACTCAATCAGTTTTTCTTCACCCGAAACGACTATCGCTTTATCAGCATTGACTGCCGCTATGGTAAGACCGTCACTCAACAGTGGAGTTAGCTCTTCCTCACCCATTTTAAGGCTAAGCATCGCCCCATCAGGAGCCTCGCTCATCAGCTTTCCTCGCTGTATGACAATCTTGATGGCATCTTCAAGTGAAAATACTCCAGAAATACAAGCAGCGACATACTCACCGAGGCTATGACCAATCATTACTCCGGGCTGTATACCAAGACGAATAAGCACTTTAGCCAAGCAATATTCGACGACAAAAAGTGAGATTTGAGTGATGCTTGTTTCATTCAAGCGAATCTGCTGTTGAGCTTGGTTACCTTCCGAGAAGATCAATGACTTTATGTTCAAGCCTGCCGTCATAGCAACAATGTCTGCACATTGGTCGAACTCAGCTCTAAAGTGGGTATTCGAGTGATACAGCTCCTGTCCCATTCCGACAAATTGGCAACCTTGACCAGGGAACATAAACACGGCCACCTGAGGTGACCTCGACACTTCTACTTGTTTAGTGCGTTCGGTGAGTTGCTCAATTGCATCAAGCTTATTTTTTGCCACTATTCCTCGTCGACAATTAAAGGCTTTCCTTCCTTGATTGAGCGTATATGCAACATCTTCTAATGCAGCAGAGGATGATTGACTCAAATACTGAGCAAGCTCACTCGACATTCTATCTACAGCCCCTTCCGTGGCAGCAGATAGGGTTAATATGCTCGTGTTATCACAAGAAGATGAGAACCACTCCGGTGCCTCTTCTAATACAACATGAGCATTGGTTCCTCCCATACCAAATGAGCTTACTCCAGCTCTTCTTGGGTGATCCTTCTTGAGCCAATCCTTGTTTTCTGTATTGACATAGAACTGAGAATTCTCAAACTCGATCTCTGGGTTGGGACGGCTAAAGTTCAAAGAAGCAGGGATGATTTTATGTTTTAAAGCAAGGCTTGCTTTAATAAGGCCAGATACACCTGCCGCTACATCTAAATGGCCCACATTTGTTTTTAATGAGCTGATTGCACAATAGTTCTTTTTGTCTGTTCTCTCCTGATAAGCCATTGACAGGGCTCTAACCTCAATCGGATCACCTAAAGTTGTACCTGTGCCGTGAGCTTCAATATATTCAATCGTTTCCGGTTCAACAGATGCCATCGCAGATACAATAGCTTGAGCTTGGCCTTTGACACTCGGAGCCGTAAAGCTGACTTTGTTAGAACCATCGTTGTTGATGGCTGAACCTTTTATCACCGCATAGATGTGATCACGGTCTTCTATCGCTTTATCTAAACGCTTTAGAAGTACAACGCCTACACCATTTCCTGACACTGTCCCAGCAGCATTCGCATCAAACGCACGACATAGTCCATCAGGTGAGCTGATCATATTTGGTCTGTATTTATAACCACATACCTGGGGGACGTTAATATGGACACCGCCAGCTAGTGCATAATTACATTCGTTAGCAAGTATCGCTCTGCACCCGTGATGGATAGCAACAAGTGAAGTAGAGCAAGCGCTTTGCACGTTAACACTAGGGCCACTTAGATTGAGTCGATACGATATCTGAGTGGTAAGGAAGTCTTTATCATTGGCTAGCCCAAGCTGAAAACTATCAAATTGATTTAGTACAGTTTCATTGCGATTAAGGTTATTGAACAAGTATGAGCTTTTACCTGTACCTGCATATACCCCAACCTCTGAGCCTATGTCATCTATATTGTAGCCAGCATCTTCAAAGGCGGCCCAAGCACTCTCCATGAGCAGTCGGCGTTGAGGATCTGTGATCTCTGCTTCTCTAGCAGACATCCCAAAGAAATCAGCATCGAACATCTCAATACCATTTAAATGACCATTAGCTCTGACATAGTCTGGATCCAGCAGTTGATTTTTGCTCACACCATTAGCCAGCAATTCTTCATCAGAGTAGAAAGCAATGCTGCTGCGTTTTTGATAAACATTTTGCCAAAGTTGATTTGGTGTCTCTGCCCCCGGAAAACGGCCAGCCAAACCAATAATTGCAATATCATCACAATCACTGCTTTCGTTGTGAACCTTTTTCAACTCGTTAGACTCGTCTTTTACGGTGAACTCACTAGCCTGGCTAGCTATTGTCGTGAATTCAAACAACTTAGTCATAGGAAATGACAAACCCAGAAGCTCTTGCAACTCATGGTGTAGCGCCACAAGTAAAAGTGAGTTTCCACCATGATCAAAGAAGTTAGTCGTTAGGTTGACGATTTTGGTATCGAGTACTTTTTTCCAGACCTCAGTGATCTGCTGCTCAAGCGCCTGATTTGTACCAGTCAGACAAGGCCTCATCGATTCGGGCTTATCTATGTTTAATGCAAGCAACGCTTTTCTGTCTGCCTTCCCATTTGGAGTCAACGGAAGTGTATCCAAGGCACAGATTCTCGTTGGCACCATGTGAGCTGGTAGCTTATGCTGCAAATACTGTTTGAGATCTCTAATTAGGTTGTCAGTTGATGAAGCTTGCCCCACAACAAATGCTACTAGGTAAGCATTCTTTTTCCCTTTATTTTTTAGGACAACGACAGTATCAGTGACCTCATCATGCTGAGAGAGAACAGCTTCAATTTCCCCTAATTCAATACGGAAACCTCGAAGCTTTATCTGACTGTCAAACCGACCCAAATATTCGATAGTTCCGTCGTTGTGCCAGCAGGCCATGTCACCGGTACGATACACTCTCTCAACCTGATCATTAACTTCAAGTTCAGTGAATGCTTTCTTTGTAAGTTCGGGCTTATTTAGATAACCGACACCAACGCCATCGCCAGCTATACATAGCTCACCTGGCACACCTATTGGTTGCTGCCCACCGTCAGTATTTAGAATGTACATTCTGGTATTCGCAATAGGCCATCCAATACGAGATTCACTATAGGTAGATATGCGCTGCGTTGGCCAATGCGTTACATCCACCGTCGCTTCGGTAGGTCCATACAAATTATGCAATACAGCCTGTGAAGAAAATGCGCTGAACTTATCGTTGAAGTCATTGATTAGAGAGCACGGCAACTCCTCACCACTACAGATAACCGTTTTTAGTTCCCGACATTTACCTAAGTTTGCGAACTTCAAGAATTCACTCAGCATAGAAGGTACAAAATGAATGTGGCTAATGCAGAACGATTGAATGACATCAGAAAGATATTGAGGATCTTTGTGCCCCTGCGGTTTAGCGAGCACTAGTCGTGCTCCTACTGTCAGTGGCCAGAAAAACTCCCAAACAGAAACATCGAAGCTAAATGGTGTTTTTTGTAAAACACTATCATACGGCTCCATAGCAAACTCTTCCTGCATCCAAGCAATTCGATTGATGAGGTTGCCATGATTGATCATGACGCCTTTTGGATTTCCTGTAGAGCCTGAAGTGTATATCACATACGCTAAGTCATTCTTATCAAGTTCAGCAGTGGTTAAGGGTGGTAGCTCAGCATAGTTAATCTGATCGAGATAAATCTTTTCACACCCCAGATCAAGGTCTAACCTTTCCTTCACCTCTGTCGTTGTCAATAGCAATTCTGAGCCACAGTCAGACAGTATGTATTGGATCCTATCTAATGGGTATTCCGGGTCGACGGGCACATAAGCACCTCCGGCCTTCATTATCGCTAGCAAACCCACAACCATCTCAAAAGAGCGGTCAACCATAATAGTGACTGGTTGACTTTTACGTACTTTGCCTTCACTACATAGCAAATATGCCAAGCGGTTGACCCGATCACTCAGCTCGGAGTAGCAGATTTCTTCTCCTTCAAATACTAATGCTGTACTAGTTGGGCTGGTTAACACACTCTCTTCAAACTGGTCAATTATGCAGCTCAAATGACTGTAGTTAGCGCTCGTGTCATTCCACTTGTCGATAAGCTGCAAAGTGCTATCAGGCAGAATGTCGAGCTCACCAATACAAACACTGTCATTAGCGATTACTGCCGAAAGCATCTTTTGGAAAGAGGCATCAATTTGTTCGATCATCGACCTATCAAACAAATCCGTCGCGTACTCCCAATCACATAGTAGGTTTCCTTCTTGGAGTGAGAGGTTGAGCGTTAAATCAAACTTAGAAACACCCGTGTCAGAGTTACTGCGTTCAACAGATGTCCCTTCAAAACTTAGTAGCGACGCATCTTGTCCATGAAAGTTAAACATCACCTGAAATAGGGGGTTGTAACTCAAGTTACGCTCGCACCCCAACTCATTTACAATGTCTTCGAAGGGAATGTTTTGGTTCGAAAATACAGACAGACATTTCTGCTTAATGTCTTCCAAGTAACAATCAAAAGACGACGCTTTATCTACGACAGAACGTATCACTAGCGTGTTAGTAAGGAAGCCAATAGTGTTTTCAAGCTCGCTAAAATGACGCGAAGAAGCAGGCACACCAACACAGATGTCTCTGTCCCCTGAGTAATGTGATAGCAGGATGTTGAAACAGCTAAGCATAGTCATATGTAGAGTGACCCGCTGGCTGTTACTCATCGTTTGCAGAGCATTTAGCTGCGATGACTCGATAACCGATATGTAATGTGCACCTTTATAGCTTTGCTTCGGTAAACGAGCCGACTTTATCGGCAAATTCAACAGCTGTGGTGCATCTTTCAACTCTTCTTTCCAAAAGTTCAATTGTTCCTCAAACTGATCGCCTATCAGATACTCACTTTCCCAGTGCGCATAGTCACTCATTGTGATCGATATCGTATCGGAAGGCAGCTCACGGCCTTTTTTGAGTCGATTATATGCAGAGCTAAGTTCTTGAGTAATGATATCAATAGATAGTGCGTCACTGATGATATGGTGAATGTTAAACATCACCAGGCTCGTGTCTTCAGATAACTTAATTAATCGCCACATACATAATGGCCCATTCGTTAAATCAAATGTCGTCTCCGTATTTTCAAAGATCAACTGATCGACAAACGTTTCATCACTATTCGAAGAGCAGTCTTGTACACGTAGGACATCTTTAGCTGTAAACTCCAATACTCGTGAACAGCATTCCCCACCTTCATAGAAAAAGACACTACGAAGGCTCTCATGTTTACGCATCAACCAATCTATGCTGATTTTCAGCAAATCCGCGTCTACTACACCACTAACCTTAAAAGCAGAGGGGACTGTGTAAAGCTGCTTATTTTCAGGTTCAATGTGATCATGAAACCACAACCGTTTCTGCGAACTGGTTGGCCTTCGAATGTCACCGCTATGCTTAACTCGTTTTAGTTTCGTCACACCAAGCTGGGAGTGCTTGTCGATATGGTTAGCTAGCTCCCCAAGAGAACTGAATTGAAAAATATCTCTCAATTGAAGTTCTACGGATAGTTCGTTTCGGACTCGACCAACCATCTGGGCAGCAACAATTGAATGCCCTCCCAGATCAAAAAAGCTATCAGAAAGTGAGATTGATAATGTATCGTCAATTGCCAATAGATCATGCCATATTTGGCTTAGTATCTGTTCGGTGCGTGATTCAGGTAAACACACTTCAGCCTCAGATCTTACTGGCTTTGGCAAGGCCTCAAAATCAACCTTCCCGTTCAACGTCAACGGGATATCTTCTACTATTTCAATTCTTGCAGGGAGCATGTAAGCCGGGAGCTTGTTAATAAGCAACTCACTTATCGACTTAGCCAGGGTGTGTTGATAGCCGTCCTTTAATACAATGTAAGCAATCAGGTAGTCGTTTAGCTGACCTGCCACCGTCACTACCACTTTTTCCACATTCTCTAAGTTTCTGATTACAACTTCTATCTCGCCTAACTCAACGCGGAAGCCTCGGATCTTGACTTGTTTATCTCGCCTACCCAAATATTCCATGTTTCCGTCGGCCAGCCACCTCACTAGGTCGCCGGTCTTATATAGGCGACCATACCCTTCTTTAATGTCATTAGGCTGTGCAAAAGGGTTGACGATAAACCTACTGTCTGTTTCATCTGACAGGTTTAAGTAACCGCTAGCTAGACCTGGTCCAGAAATATATAGCTCTCCAACTGCACCAATTGGGCTCAATTGGCCATCTCCTGAAATGACATACAGTTTTACGTTTGGATAAGGTTTGCCTATCCCTACATCGACTGGCGGCCTTACAGTCGAAAACATAGAACCGACAACTGCCTCGGTAGGGCCATATTCGTCAACGATTTTTTTCACCCCTGAACTAATACTTCGCAATGTTCCATCCGTCAGCTTCTCTCCACCAAGCATTAGTAGTGGTAGATAACCATCGAAGTCAGAGAATACGACACTAGCCACGCTTGGTGTCGTTTTGACAAAGTGAATATCGTTATCAACAAGATGCTTATGATAAGAGGGAATATCCAGTACATCCCCTGGGTAAACAAAAACACATTTTCCAGCAATAAGGGGGGCTAGTAAGGTTGTGATGGATAAATCAAAGCAGTAGTTGCCTGAAAAGTCGACGTTCTCAACGTTGGAGCCAGCGAGGTGATTGCAGCTATTGGCATAATCAAGTAGTGCTTTGTGTTGAACAACAACACCCTTTGGACGCCCAGAAGTTCCAGAGGTATAAAGTACATATGCAGGCGAGCAAGACTTCACCTCAGCAAGCTGAATATGTTCATTACCCCGCGAACCGAGCGCAATATCATCCAATTGAAGCACATTGTTTAGGGAGTACGACCCCTCAACTTTTTCCAAATGCTTGTTTTGAGTAATCAAAATTGCACTACTTGAGTCCTTCAGGATGTAATCTATCCGGCTATCATCATAATCTGGATTAATAGGTACATAAGCCATCCCAAGCTTCATGACTGCAAGTATTGATACCAGTGTATCTGTGCTCCTATCTAGCAAAATTGCAGCACGGCTACTCCTATCCTGACTACCGATTTTGTCTGCTATTATTTGGGCAAGTTCATCCGATAAAGAATCGAGATCTTTGTACGTCGTAACGGTCCCCTTTAGAGAAACCGCCGGTCTATCGGAGAAGGTGTTTACTGCCTCTTTAAATGCGTCAACAAAAGAAATATCTGCCACGCATAACACGTCAACATTGTTGCAATTAGACAGGAGAGTTGCTCTTCGCTCATCACTATTCACCGCGACGTCCGAAAGCGTAACATCAGAACTCAAAACGAACGAATCAAGGACGGTACGAAATGTTTCGCACCAATGCTCCACCATAGCTTGGCTAAAGATTGAAGTCGCATAATTAAAAGTACAGACTAAGGCTTCGCTACTATCATCCATAAATACGGTTAAATCGAACTTAGCCCCACCGCTTGCTAATGCTGTATCGAACCCAGAGAACATTTTGTTCTCTTTCATACCATTAGTCTGCAAGCTAAACATATTCTGAAATAGAGGGTGCTTAGAGTTATCACGCGGAGGATTAATACACTTTACAATTTCGTCGAACGAGAGATCTTGGTGTGTTTTTCCCTGTACAACGGCTTTTTCAACCTGATCGAAGAAATCACACAATTGCGATGTAGGACATATAGCTACCCTCAGGGGTAACGAGTTAACGAAATGTCCAACGAGTGGTTGGAGTTGGTATGAGTTTCTCTGCTCCGAAGGTATGCCAACAGAAACATCAGACTCATCAGTCAACCTCCAGATCATCACGTAAAATGCTGATAGGAGTACAGTATGCAGAGTAGTAGAGTTAGTACGCGCTAACTCACGAAGTTGGTTAGACAGTTTCTCCGTCAGCTCAAAGTTGATGTTTGCGCCACAATAGTCAAAATCGCTAGGCCGTGCAAAATCAGAGGGCAACTCCGATGTTTTGAAATTTTCAAACTGAGTCTGCCAAAAGCTCTTACTTAGCTCCTTATCATCAACCTGATTAAGCCAACAAGCGTAGTCCCCATAACTTATGTCTTGTATTGGCAGTTCACAGCTTTTGCCTTCGACCAAGCTAACGTAGATCTCTGTTAAGTCTTTGATAAATATATCAATAGATCGACCATCAAATGCGACATGGTGGAAACAAAAATGTAGGTACTCAACCTTGCCCACTTTAATGTGTATTGCTCGATATGGTACTTCGGAGTCCAAAACAAACTGTCTTTTATTCTCACAATCAATAAATTGTTGAAGCTCAGACTGACTATTTAGTGTCTTCGTTTTCAGTGAAAAAGCTTCATTTTTTCTTGATTGCGTCCATCCAGAATTAGACTTTTTAAAGACGAAGTCTAAAACGATGTGACGTTCAATTAACAGTTCAATAGCTTTCTCAAAGTTCTCAAAGTCAAGCGGAATCTTTATCTCAGCGAGTAAAGAAATATTGTAAGCACCATTTGCTATATCAAACTCATCAAGAAAAAGGATTTGATTTTGCTGCGGTACGGTAGGATAGACATCCAGGTGACTCTTTTCAATTACAGTGTGTTCTTGAACATCAATCGTCTTTGCTATTTCATGAACAGTTCGACGACTAAATATCTCTTGCAAACTAATCTCAAAATTAAACCGAGCATGATATTCTCTTATAAATATTGAAGCAATAAGTGAGTTTCCACCCAAGTTAAAGAAATCATCATTAACACCTATGCCTTCTAATTCTAATAGTTCTTCCCACAACTCAACTAAAGCGCACTCTTCTACAGTTTTCGGCGCTACATATTCCTTTTTAGAAAACTTTGGCATTGGTAATGCTCGATAATCAAGTTTACCATTTTGATTCAAAGGTATATTCTCGACTGTATTAAAGCTAGATAACAGCATATAGTCAGGCAAAGTACGAGCTAAGTAATTATTTACCTCATCAAGCAAGAGTTCTTGTTTTCCCGATACTACTGCATACGCAATTAGGTTTTTTGTACCGAGGTGTTCATACTCAGTTACGACACAGGATTGAATTTCTGGGATTTTGTAAAGATGTTTCTCTATTTCTTCCAGCTCAACCCTAAACCCTCTTATTTTCACTTGACTATCATTGCGACTAATATACTCAAGACCACCATCTTTGAGTTTTTTAACAATATCGCCAGTTTTATACATTCTTCCATTGGATTGAGTTTTCTTACTGACAAATGGATCGTCTAGAAAAACCTCATGAGTCAGTTCCGGGTTATTGATATAACCATCAGAAATTGAGTAACCGCCAATAAATAGCTCTCCAACTTCGTCCATACCGACTTGTTCACCATCAGAGTTTAGAACGTAGCAATGTTCACCTAAGAGCGGCTTACCTATGTACGTTGAGTGACCCGGCTGGTACTCAGTTCCCGTGCTCCAGACACACGTCTCTGTTGGGCCGTACATCTGTATTACTTTCTTACTAATTTGAATTAATCGCTCAAATGTTGACTCAGTACCTTTCTCACCTCCGACAATGGTCGTGATATCAGACATGCAGTTATCATTAAGATACCTCCCATCAAGCAACATTTTCCACATTGAAGGCGTTTGCTGAATGAAATCAATCATGTCGCCATAGTTCAGCAAATCATCTGTAATGTTTTCTACCGTAGATAATACAATAGTGCCGCCAGTCAAAAGGGGGATCATATACTCGGGACAAAACATATCGAATGAGTATTGGGTAATTGACAAAAAAGAAATAGGTGATCTTTCAGGAGACAGAAAAGCATGAAAATTTTGACAAAAATTTTTATATACATCTCTGTTAATCATCACACCTTTTGGGGTTCCTGTCGTTCCTGACGTGTAAATCACATAGGCGAGGTGGTTATTGACGCAACCTTCAACATTTTTATAATCTTGTTTGCTGAGTTCATCCAATGAACATTCAATAACATTATATTTATTTAATAATTTATTAATCCTATCTGCATCATTGATGTTACAAATAATCAAATCCGAACCAGTATTATCTAGAATATATTTCACTCTATCTTTAGGTAAAGATTTATCAATTGGCACATAAGCAGAGCCTGCTCTTAATACGCCAATCATAGCGACGATCATTTCGACACTTCTTTCCATTAACAGCGAAACAAAAGTTCCACCTTGAACTGGTTGATTGTTATTCGATTGATGCTTTTTGTTGATTTTGGCGGCTAAGCTCGCACTGTATTTATCCAACTCGCGGTAGGTCAGTTTTTCTCCGTTACATATTACCGCAATATTTTCTGGGTTTATCTCTACTTGTTTATTTATAAAGTCAATTAATTCCATTTAACCACCCAACTATTCGCACTAACACGATATGCAACTTAGAAAGTAGAACTAAAATGCATCAAACCAAGGTGTATTTCAATAGGCTTGACAGTTTCAAGATATTACCCTTGATTTAGGTCAAAGATATTCGGGTACGGTTGATCTGCTTTAATCCAACAGGACACTTTAATAAAGGAATATAATCCTACTATTGAGGTGACTATGACAAAACGAAAAAACAGAAGTTATACCGATGAATTTCGGCGAGAAGCGGTGGCGTTGATCACTGAACAAGGCTACAACGTTTCAAAGGCAGCAGCCTCTTTGGGTGTAACAGACAAGCTTCTTTACAACTGGAAAGCGAAATTTGAAGCTGAAAAATCTGGTTCAGTGCTCTCTGCTGACGAACGAGCAGAGTTAATACGACTACGCAAGGAAAACAAAGAGTTAAGGATGGAAAAGGACATCCTAAAAAAGCCAGTGCCCTGTTGCTAAAGGAAACCAAGTAGCCTTTGAGACGATTAAACAACTGACTTCTGATTATCCTGTTACTCGTTTATGTAACAGCTTGAATGTGAGTCGCTCAGCCTATTATGCGTGGTTGAAAAGGCCACCTCAGCGAATAACACAAGAGCAGTTATATCTATATCATAGAGCAAAGGCGATATTCAAAGAAAGTCGACGTAGTTTAGGTTATCGAGAGCTGCGAAAACGGTTGTGCAATGAGGGCTTTAAAGTCAGTGACTATGGCACACAAAAGCTGATGAACCAACTGGGCCTTGTCGTCACACAACGTATGACGTACAAAGTGACCACAAAACGCAAGCATAGTGATACGGTCGCCGATAATTTGCTTAACCAAAACTTTAATCCAGTAGCACCAAACCAAGTTTGGGCTGGTGATGTGACGTATTTAAGGTTGGATGTATCTAGCCATCGTTATGGATTTATATTCACGGCGCATTGTGGGATGGCATCTTGATAAACGTATGACCACGGATTTGGTGAGCAAAGCGATGATGAAAGCCTATAACCTACGCCAACCACGTAAAGGCTTGGTGTTTCATTCAGACCGAGGGTCACAATATACCAGTAAACGATATCGCAGTTTACTGGCTAACTATGGAATAAGAGCCAGCATGGGTGATGTTGGAGCGTGTGGGACAATGCGGTAGTTGAACGGTTCTTTGGTAGTCTGAAGCATGACTGGTTGTTAAAAGTACCGCAACCAACGCGAGAGAACATGAAAAATGATGTTTCAGCTTATATGCGATATTACAATTTAGATAGGTTACATACGACTAACGGCGATATGTCACCGATCGACTATGAAAAGTCCTTTAGAAAAGTGTCCTGAAAAAGTTGCGCAGAACAGTATACAAAAATAAGTAAAACTTAGACAATCTAAGTTATCGAAGGATTTAAGAGAAATGAATCGTCTGTGGAAGACAACCCGATACCTATACGGCTTAAACAAGCTCGGAAACATGCCAAAATTACCCAGAAAAACTTGGGGATAATGATCGGTATGGATGAGAGCTCTGCAAGCGGCCGAATGAACCATTACGAAAAAGGGCGGCATACACCGGATATCAGCACATTAAGAAAAATGGCTGATGCTCTTGGCGTTCCGTTGAATTACTTTTTTTGTGAAGATGAGGCATCTGCTGAGTTAGCGACGGCAATTTCAAAACTATCCGAAGAACAGAGAAATCACGTGCTTAATTTTATTCATAATCTTTCAAAAGAAGGATAGATAAAATTTTAAGATGAGAGTCATGACATAGTGTTGTAAGTTGACCACTGTTCATTTCAAGTAGAAGATGAGCAATCTATACTGTCTGGAGTAGAATTTTTCTTCTGACAATTAACAAAACACTAATGAGGCTTTTTGAGCTTAACGAATCTTTTCGTTAGATTAGTGGTTGGTGCAGCGTAACGAGGAAAAGCGTCATTTTTGTAAAGGATTTATCGACAACAATCATCAAAAATAACCGTTTTTTATATATTACTTACAAATTGGTTCTTTTTTGTAAAGCGTAAGTGCGACAATATTAATATAAGATACTGTTTTATATTTAAATTTAACAAAAACACTTACCACTTACCCTTCAATTCCCGTATTTAATACCGAAAGAACAAACGAAGTTAATAGCTCAAGGGATAGAGAAGGGTATTGCTCAATACAAAAAACAACAAAAAGAAAAAGCACGCCAAGCAGACAAAGCCAAAAAGAAAGCAAGGAAAGCCCAACAAACTCAACTTGAAGTAGAGCCCGATATGCGGCCCGAGAGTCCTCTCTCGGCTACTAACCACACAAGGTTTCCTTTTATCCCTTGGACCCTACTTGTTGTGAGCTGGCTAGGCTTCATTTTTTATGCAGTAAAGCTCTAATCTTAAAAAGGCAATGTGCTTATCACCCTTTTGCAAACTACGCATTGAACCCCAAGCTTGTTTCTATATCTGTTCGTCTATCTGACACCCACTGGTAATCAAAAGGGCCCCAGTTAGAAAGTTGATAATAGCCGTCATTGTGGCGGCGTCCATCTTGAACAAATTTCAGCTCGATACCAATTCCGGGTAATGCTTTAAGAACATCTTGAATCGTGCGACGTGGCCAGCCCGTACTTTCAATAAGTTTTGGGACATTAGGCCTATCAAGATTTTGCACCAATAATGCTAAATATAAGCGCCTTGCGAAAATAGGACTCAACTCCATTGACACCTCCTAACAAATAAACAAGATCATTATTTCTGTTTTGAAGACTCATGCGTTGCGTTCGATCAATAACCACTCCATCACCAAAGATTGAATGCATGTTTTGCGTAGACAAAATAGTTTGCTCACACTTTTGTCTATATTGATACTTCCTGCTAGGATGCCCAAAGCGTCAATAGTGTTTATTTAAAGGTTGAGTTATGACAATCACCATGTATGGCATTCCCAATTGCGATACCATCAAAAAAGCTAAGAAATGGTTAGAAAAGGAAGGAATAGAATTTCAATTCCACGACTATAGAAAGCAAGGAATTAACAAGGATATGATTGCAATATTTTGCCAGCAGCTTGGTTGGGAAAATGTCGTTAACAAGCGTGGAACAACCTATCGCCAATTAAGCCAAGAGCAAAAGGATAGCCTAAATGAAGAACTGGCAATAGCGCTGCTAAGTGAACAACCAGCTATGATAAAAAGGCCTATTCTGGTTACAGATAACCATTACCACCTTGGCTTTAAAGCCGAACAATACTCCGCTATCTTCTCTGCTGTATAAGGAATTAGAGAATGACTGACACACCTACTTTGGCACTCGCAAAAGACCTGATTAGTCGCCAGTCGGTAACCCCTGTAGATGCAGGTTGTCAAAATGTAATGATAGGACGCTTACAAGCACTTGGGTTCAAAATAGAAGTGATGGTTTTTGAAGATACCACTAACTTCTGGGCACGTCGTGGAACTGAAGCTCCGCTGTTTGCTTTTGCTGGACATACAGATGTTGTCCCAGCAGGTAATCTAGAACTCTGGGATACACCACCTTTTGAGCCAACCATTAAGGATGGGTTCCTCTATGGTCGCGGTGCAGCAGACATGAAGGGTTCGCTCGCTTCAATGGTTGTTGCTGTTGAGCAATTTATTGCCCAGAACCCAAATCACAAAGGCTCGATTGGCTTTCTCATTACTTCCGATGAGGAAGGACCATTTATCAATGGTACTGTTCGAGTCGTAGAGGCTCTGATGGAACGTGGTGAAAACATTGACATGTGTATCGTTGGCGAGCCCTCTAGTACAGAAATCGTTGGCGATGTAGTAAAAAATGGTCGCAGAGGCTCTATCACTGGCGACTTAACAGTCAAAGGTATTCAGGGACACGTAGCTTACCCTCACCTTGCAAAAAATCCAGTACATCAGTCTCTAATGGCTCTGAATGAATTAGCCGAAACAGAGTGGGATCAAGGTAACGACTATTTTCCACCCACCAGCTTTCAAATACCAAATATTCAGGCAGGCACTGGCGCTTCCAACGTGATCCCAGGCGAACTCAAGGTTCAGTTCAACCTGCGCTATAGTACTGAACTGAATAACGACATGATCGTTAAGCGGGTAAATGACACACTAAGTAAACACAACCTAGATTATCAATTGGATTGGACCTTCAACGGAGACCCATTCCTAACCGATACCGGCGACTTACTTGATGCTGTTGTTAACGCTGTTGGAGACGTCAATCAAACTAAACCTGAGTTGCTGACTACAGGTGGCACCTCAGACGGTCGTTTTATTGCTCGTATGGGAGGTCAAGTTGTTGAACTGGGCCCCGTTAATGCCACTATTCACAAAATTAACGAGTGTGTAAAAATTGACGATCTTGAGAAACTGACCAATATGTATCAAAAGACACTGGAGAATTTATTGGCATGACAATGACGCCTGAGCAGCTGGTAGGTAAAGTAAACACACATCTCATCAACACTCACATTGGCGAGCAGTCTTTACTTGTACATACCATGGTCACAGACGACCTTCAGTCGCTGAGAGACGCAGCTGTTCAGGCCGGATTTGATTTCCATATAGCGAGCGGATTTCGCGATTTTGAACGACAGAAATCCATCTGGGACCGCAAGATTACAGGGCAACTCCCAACTCTGGACCAAGATGGCCAGCCTCTTGATATCAGTAACCTTTCAGAGCGCGAAAAGATCTATGCCATCTTACGCTGGTCTGCGCTGCCGGGCGCAAGTAGACATCACTGGGGAACTGACTTCGATGTGTTTGATAAAGCAAGCTTACCTGAAGGCATTAACTTGCAATTGGAGCCTTGGGAATACCTCACTGGTCATCAGGCTCAGTTTTATCAGTGGCTGCAAAGCAATCTCAGGAAATTTGGCTTTTTCTTTCCTTATGCAGAGGATAGAGGTGGTGTGGCTGTCGAGCCCTGGCATATCAGTCATAAGGCGACGGCATCATTATGTTTATCCCTTTTTGAACTTGGTACTTTAAATGACCAAGTTTCAAACTGCGGTTTAAAGGGAGTAGACTCAGTGCTCGCAGAGTTAGATACTATATACAATCAATACATTATCAACATCAGCACTGAGGCAAGTTAATGGATTTACTGACTAATCCTTGGGTTATCATTGTTATTGTTTTAAGTGTCGTGATTGGAAACATCGCAGCACTTAAATACACAGCCAAAATGAAATTTGGTCAGATGGAAAAAAAAGAATCGCCACAAGAAGACTCTAACAAGCCCTCCGAAAATAACGAACAGGACCCGCCTCAATAGCGGGTTCTTTTACTTAATATGATCCCATGAAATATTCGAGACTATTCTGCACTCATCGCATTTGAAGTGGAAAATATCGAGCTCAGGCTCGGCAAGTAACCAATCCCCACCGCATTTTGGGCATTTGCGCTGTTTTTCAGTCTCTAGGTTTTTGCCACCCACACGATATTGATAATAATATGTTGGTATTTTGGTCAGATGCTCTATACGACCTCGTAAGTCCCAGCCGCGCTTAAACAACACACTATCCACATCACATATCTCATGCAGCGCTGCATGCTCAGCTCGACAAGCGCCAGCCATTTGAATCTCGTCACAAGCTTGCCACTCGGTCTGCCACTTAATTAGCGCCTTGTGATCGCCATTCAAGGTGGGTGAATTACGATAGAGCGGAATTGGCAGCAAAGTATCACCACTTCTCAATGGCGAGCAGGTATGCACGTAAGTAGTATACAGCACTTGCCAACTCGGCATAGTATCTTCCGCAGCTTGTTCGGAGTTAAGATCACGTCCAAGAAGACGCGCTTTAGGTGTCAGCAGGCTGGCTTCTGATAATCTATCTAAGCAAACTTTGACAAAATCAGAATGATAATCGGGATGCAAACTATCTTGCTCTGGGCAAACGACACGAACAAAGAACTCTCCGTCACCCATAACAATAGGAAACTCTCTTCCCAAAATCTGGCCATTGTAGCGTAGTGCATCCATCAAGCCGTTTATCGCTTTATCGACCGCGGTGATTGTGGTGTTATCAAAACATTCAAATTGAAGCTCTATTACATACATAACTAAACCACCGGGGTTAGCTGCTGAAGAAACTCAGAAATGTTCTTGGCTAACACGTCTCGTTTATCAGTTCCCAGTCGTTCTAGAATGACATTCCCTGAAAGATTACAGATAGAAATGACATCAAGTTCTGCATCCGTTGTGGCAATAAAGACGGTAGGCTTTAGCTTTAAACGACGCTGAGTAACTAAGTGGCCCAATATATTTTCCTGCAGACGAATGAAATCCTCATCATTCCATACTTGAAGTAACGTTAGCTCATTGTCATTCCAAGCTGCGTCCATATCAGCACTATACTGGCAACCATAAAACGCCTTAATATCTTGATGAAGGGTTAAATCAATGCCATGTTCTAGGTTTGAGAAATCCACTTCTTGCTCGCGAGAACAAACCTGCCATTCGACCGAATCACCTTTTTTAGCTGTTACACAAGGAGAAATAAAATCGGATAACTGATCACTTACTGGCTGGTGACCATGGCATTCAAAATATGTGTTGCGGTACTTTTCACTGAATGAAACTAATGCAGGAAGGGCTTGTCCAGCCATGAAGTTCTCCAATATGAGTCGCCTTTTCTATATACGACATTGTCTATTAATCTGGCTGTTCTAATCTAAAAGAAATAGCTAGCATGAGCATGTATTCAAGCGTTCTAACCCTTGCTTGGCTATTACACAATCTGAATTTACTATGCTTTGAAGCTTTCTGTATTTCAAACAGTTCCAACTTAGTTCAAGTTTAATGAAACTAGAGGTCAGTATCAAACAACAAGCAACCTGTGCAATTGATTCTACAAAATCAATTACATCAATAGTGGGGTGAAGATGATTTTACTGATATCATTCGTCGATACCACTTTAGATAGCTAAACCCATGGGCATATATAAGGATTGAGATAATATTATGGAGGTTTTTCGCTTGAATCGATTGCTGGCACTACTTATTTTTTTACTACCAGCTTTGGTGTCAGCTTCCACTGTTTATTCATCAGCCATGCTCAATGAAGCAGACTCTTTAGTCAATATTGTTCCCAAACAATCAAAAATATTGGCCTCTAATTATCTAACGCAAAGAAAGCTTATGGCTCAGTCGGAAAAAGGGCCTTCAACTATGTCTCGTGATGATTCAGACACGCGATTTAGGACACCAAGCAGTACCATTGATGCCTTAAAAATATTAGCACGCGCAGAGTTTAACCTTGGTAACCCTAAGGAAGCACAGCGCTACATTGAGCAAGCTAAGACACTCACTGATAAATATAACCTACCCTACCTTAGCTTGGAACTGAGCTTGCTTGAACTACGCCTCTATTGGAAGGCTAATGGCATGTCTACTTCAATCGAAACCAAGCTCGATGAGATAGAGCAAGAATTGAACTCAATACACAACCCAGAGCAGGTAGCAAAAGGACTCACCTACCAACTTGTGATGTTAAAAGCCGATATAGCTTCAAGCCAAGATCGAATCAAACTGGCAGAAACACTGTATAAACAAGCTATCCCTTTCATCGAGCAATCAAAAAACAGACAGAGTATTACCGACTACCACATTGCACTTGGTAAACATTTTTTAAATCACAAAATCTACAACAAAGCGCTATCTGAGTTGCTGATTAGTTACTGGAGTGCGATTGAAAATACGTCTGGATTACAATTAGCAGAAGCAAATCGTTTAATTGGCCAGCTATTTTATGAACGACGAGTTCTTGATAAAGCAGCCGACCATTTTTCTCAAGCCGCTGACTTTTATGATAATTATGAAAGTTCACCTATGCTTCCCCCTATTCTAAAACGCATGGGAGATATTTATTACCATCAAGGTAAATATAATCTTGCGCTGGTTCACTACTTCAATGCTATCGACCACGAGCGCCTGCAAAACAACATCGAAAATGTCGTCGACATTCGACTTGCACTCGCTTCTACCTATTTAAAATTAGTCAATTTCCCACTCGCGGAGCAATATTTAACCCGAGCCAAAGAATTATTGAACTACATTGAGATACCAAAACTACAAGCTAAATATTTACTGCTAGAAGCAGGATTAGCGTCACACCAAGGGCAGCCTAAAGAAGTATTAGATAAAGCCAACCAAGCACTGGGTATTGCCCTTGAACTTAATGATCTCAGTTTAGAAAAAAATGCCTATAACATGCTTAACCTCGGCAATGAGCTACTTGGAAACTACAAACAAGCACTACGCTACCTGCAACAATATAATGCATTGGCTGCTATCGAACAGAAAGAACTCAACCTGATTAATGAAGATGATTTTAGACAACAGAAAGATGTTGTTGAGCAAACACTGCACTTAGTTGGTCAAAAAGAGCAGCTAAAAAAAACGCAAAATGAGTACCATAAATTTCAAAAGATCTCTTTAACTTTGTTTGTCACTTGCGCCTTGCTTTTTGTCTTCTTACTGCGTCGTGGGCATATTATCAGCGTTCAAAAAGAAGAAATTGATGAGCTAAATGATGAGCTTTATGCTCACTCACGTTCTGGCCTCAAAAACCTTCGCATGCTGAGTGTAAAATTGCCAGCCTCATTGGAAGCAAGTAGCCACAAATTTGAAAAATGGCACGCTGGTGATCTTATCCATGAGCCACTGAGCGATAGGTTACATTTTGTTATGATAGACTTACCTTTTCTGCGTAACCTTTCCCTCCAGCAAGGCTACACTGAAGGCTTAAAAGTTGAGAAGGCTTTTGGTCTATTTCTCAAAGAAAAAATTGAACACCCAGCCCGTGTATATCATTTCTCCGACGCCAATTTGCTCTATATTGAACCTGACAATGGCAACACCACTAGACCTGAACAAGTTTTCGAAAAAATCCAAGCTTGGGTTAACGAATTTACGCAAAAATATGGACTCAATAACATAGTGCGCATTGGAATGGCCGATTACCCATTTTTACCTCGTGCATATACCGCGATAAATGATAAAGAGCTACTGGATATTCTGCTTATGTCAACAAATGCGGCTCGTTCTTTGAGCATGGAGGAAAATACGAGCCAGTGGGTTTACCTAAAAGCAATAAAAAATGCGCCTGCTGCCAGCTTAGCGACGGGCAACATTCGCAAGGCCTGCAAGCATTCCATTAACCAAGGCCTTATCAAAGTACATTCTTCTTATCCCAATGAAGAAAACATCAAAAAGCTTTTAAAAGAAGAATAAACTATCATGTTGATTTAGGTGTAAAAGATGATAAAAACTGATTTAAAATCCAAAAGGTGTTTTAAATCAACACTATAGATGATCAGATATTAACATTATCACCAACAAAATAACCTCTTTACAATATACCTTTGTTTGGGCTGGACCTGATAAAAATACAGATATACAGCCTCTGAGCATTAATCATCAATGAACAAAGACTTAAACCATCCATGTCACCTATTATTGGTGTATATATATCAATCAGTTAGCTTTATTTATCACCAAAGCATGCTAAGCTTAGTACAGTCTCTTGGATTTCATATACGAGATTAAACCGCTTTCATTACGAGACAAACTCATAATAAGAAGTATTACAAGGAAACTTCTCTTATCAAGGAGGTCACCATGATCACTCATATTAGTCCTGCGGGTAGTATGGATCTGCTTTCTCAACTTGAGGTTGAGCGTCTTAAAAAAACTGCCGCTAGTGATCTGTACCAGCTCTACCGAAACTGCACCCTCGCAGTGCTTAACTCAGGCAGCCACACAGATAACTCAAAAGAGCTACTCGACAAGTACAAATCATTCGACGTCAACGTTGTCCGTCGTGAACGTGGTATCAAACTGGAGCTAAGCAATGCACCTGAGCATGCCTTTGTGGATGGCAACATAATAAAAGGAATACAAGAACACCTATTCTCGGTGCTAAGGGATATTGTCTACGTCAATATGCATCTTGCAGATAATCAAAGGTTGAACTTAACCAATGCCAGTCACATCACTAACCTAGTATTTGGTATTTTACGCAATGCTGGCGCCCTGACTCCGGGAATCGAACCAAACCTTATTGTGTGTTGGGGGGGACACTCTATCAATGCAACTGAATATCAATACACTCGAGAAGTAGGCAACGAACTAGGTCTTAGAGAGCTCAATATATGTACGGGCTGTGGACCAGGCGCTATGGAAGGGCCAATGAAAGGAGCAGCAATTGGTCATGCCAAACAGCGTTATTACGATCAACGTTATCTAGGACTAACCGAGCCCTCTATTATTGCGGCTGAGCCACCGAACCCCATTGTCAATGAACTGGTGATTATGCCCGACATTGAAAAAAGGCTAGAAGCATTCGTTCGTATGGCCCATGGTATTGTTATTTTCCCAGGCGGTGCAGGAACCGCAGAAGAGCTTCTCTACATACTGGGTATAATGATGCACCCCGATAACTCTGAGCAGCCACTTCCTATTGTCCTCACAGGACCAAAAGAAAGTGAAGCCTACTTCCAATCAATCGATAAATTTATTGGTGATACTTTAGGTAAAGATGCCCAGCGCCACTACGAAATTGTGGTCGACGACCCTGAAAGAGTGGCAAAAATCATGAAAAGTAAAATGGTAGACGTCCGTCAGCATCGCAAAGATATTGGCGATGCGTATAGCTTCAACTGGTCACTCAAAATCGAGCCTGAATTCCAGTTACCTTTTGATCCAACTCACGACAACATGGCAAGCTTAGATTTACACCTAAACCAGCCACCAGAGAACCTTGCGGCCGCCCTACGCCAAGCCTTTTCTGGCATAGTAGCAGGTAACGTCAAAGCCGAGGGGATACGTGAAATTGAACTCCATGGCCCGTTCAGTTTAGATGGTGACGCGATCTTAATGAAGAAGATGGACAAACTGCTAAGAGACTTTGTCGAACAAGATCGTATGAAGCTTCCAGGGGGCAGTGCCTACGAGCCATGTTATAAGATCAAAACCTCTGAGTAGTTACTAACTCACAGCGGTGAGCCTATTACAAACAGGTCCTAGTAATCTGTGTATCTTGCTATACAATAAGGGCTTTCTAAGCCCTTTTTCTGGTTATTATGTCTATCCACCTTGTTATCATCGATGCTCTTAATCTGATACGACGCGTCCACTCAGCACAACCCAACTCTGATGATATAGCGAGAACGATAACCACAACCACGCGAACTCTAAATAAGATTATTGATGAGTCTCATCCTACTCATATTGTTGCAGTTTTTGATCATCATCTTCAGGAGAGAGGATGGCGAGCAGATATCCTGAGTGACTATAAAAGCAACAGAAAACCTATGCCCGAAGCGCTATATGCAGGCTTAGATGCCATACAGGAGGCTTGGTGGGAACTTGGGGTAGATTCTTTGCTTTCATCAGGTGATGAAGCAGACGATCTTATCGCAACACTTGCAGTCAAAGTCGCTAATAGGAATCAAACTGTCACTATTATCTCAACGGACAAAGGCTACTGCCAACTATTATCGCCAAGACTCCAAATACGCGATTATTTCCAACATCGCTGGCTCGATGCTCCTTTTATAGAAAAAGAGTTTGGCGTTCAACCATCACAGCTCCCTGATTACTGGGGCTTAGCTGGGATAAGCTCAAGCCAAATCACAGGGGTACCGGGAATTGGGCCAAAAGCAGCTAAGGAAATCCTAACCAAATACCGTGATATAGAGCACGCCTACACCTCTGAGGAGCTTGAAGCTAAATATAAGAAAAAGCTCAACGAACATATTGATACTGCCCGACGGTGTAAAACAGTGTCAGCTCTAAAAACCGATATCGATCTTGGATTTAATTTGCAAGACGTTCGCTATCAAGGCGCTAAGGCTGATTGAATATTTTCAATCAACCTTAGGACAATGAATAGTAGCGCTTATTAGCGAGGAGATATGTTTGACAAACACTGTATATGGACAGTGATTTCTTCTCGATCGTGGTAGAGATGCTTCGCTTGAAGTTTAAACTTAACTTTATTCTCGATAAGAAAGAGTTTGAGGTTCTCAATATCCTCTAATACTTCATCATAGCGACCTTTCATCGGCAATTTTAGGTTAAAAATGGCTTCTTTAGCCCAACCAGAAATTAACCACTCTCCCATGAGCTGAGCCACACGAGAAGGTTTCTCAACCATATCACAGATAAGCCAAGTTACGTTTTTACGTGCAGGCTCAAACTTGAATCCATCTTCTTGATGATGCTTTACTTGACCTGTTTCCATCAGGCTATCAGCCATCATGCCGTTATCAACAGCGTGAACAAACATGGATCGCTTAACCAATTGATATGTCCAGCCACCAGGACAAGCCCCTAGATCAACGCCCCACATCCCCGAAGCCAATCTTTCATCCCACTCTTCTCGCGGAATGAAAACATGAAAAGCTTCTTCAAGTTTTAAGGTTGATCGGCTCGGCGCATCCGTAGGAAATTTAAGTCGCGGGATCCCCATAAAAAAGGGCGAATTATTACTCGGCAATGAATAACCCACAAAACAATGACCAGGAGCAACAAAACAGATGTGTAGCACTGGTTTTTTAGGGTTGTCTTTGGCCAACAGAATCCCTTTACCACGCATTGCTTGGCGCATAGGCACAGTGAATTTTCGGCAAAACTTTAGCAGTTCTTTTGCTTCATTAGTATCGGGGGTTTCGATGCGTATATCACCGCACTTGGGAAAACCCGTTATATCAGATAAGCTCGCTAAAATAGGAGAAATACGGTCTTCACGAGGAAGTTCTTGAACTTCAGCCGCAACAGCAAAAATCTGACGAGCGAAAATCAACGCTTTAAAGTCAAGCTCCTTCACTAAGCGCTCAGCATCACCCTGCTGATAGCATTCAAACAGGACGTAACCTGTATTATTTTTTAAACGAGGGAAGCCAAACACTTCAAGTTGTGTTGCACGATCCTGAATTTCTCCAGCACACTCTTTCTCAAAACCCGAGCGACAGTAGAGCATTAAGTGTTTCACTGATTTACCTCTTTAATTTGTAGCGCCGCAAACACAAACAGTCCCCACCCAAGAATAAAAGCGAGACCGCCGAATGGCGTGATTGGCCCAAACCATTTCACTCCGCTTAACGCCAAGGCGTAGAGACTGCCACTAAAGCAAAAGATGCCGATAATAAAGCAATTTGCAGCAAGGGCGAAATATTTTTGTGATTTATCAGCAAACCCGGTAGTCAGTAATACTCCACAAAGTATGATGGCAAGTGCGTGAATCAGCTGATATTGCACGCCAGTGTAAAATACATCGAGCATCTGGGCTGGTAACATATTTTTAAGCCCATGAGCAGCAAATGCACCTAATATAACGCCTAGTCCAGCAAATACACCGCCGAACCCCAATATGGACCTAATCTTCATCGTATGTTCCTAAGATAAAATCAGCGAGATACTGTGTCGCTAGCGCAATATTTTCTGACTCACTGTATCCAGAGCTTTTACGAGGCTTAAAACTATGATCGCCATCAGGAATGAACTCGATACAAACTCTATCTGAGAATTCAAAATCATCAAATTCATCGCGTTTTCCAAATGCATCTCTCTCTCCTTGTAGAATAAGACAAGGTTTATCAAGCTTGGCTAAGTGTCCACCTTTGTAGTTTTCTGGCTTACCCGGTGGGTGAAATGGAAAACCCAAGCAAGCAACCCCAGCGACGAGACTTTCTTCAGCGAGCAAACTTGCCATTCTCCCGCCCATTGATTTTCCTCCAATCACAATAGGTTGTTTGGCAAATTGGTTTATCACCTCTCTATATGCTTCTAATAGCTTAGGAGCACGATCTGGAGGACGCCGCTTACCATCAAGAGAGCGCTTGATCATATAAGGAAAATTAAAACGAACTACTTGGATTCCTCGTTGCGACAAACCCTTTGCAATCGCATCCATAAAATCATGATCCATTCCGGCCCCTGCACCATGAGCAAAAACAAATATTGGCTGATCGCTTTTACCATCTATCAAAAAATCACTCATCCAACAGTTCCTCTTGCTCACTCTGAGCTTTCGCTAGCATCCAATCTCTAAACGTGGCTATTCTTCCCATGTCTGCCTGCTTTTCATGACATACAACGTAAAATGCATTCTTCGAAACTAACACCTGATCAAAAGGTGCAATCAAACGACCCGCTTCCATTTCTGGTTGTGCAAGAACATTATTTCCTAACGCGATGCCCTGCCCATGAGCAGCAGCTTGAAGCACCATAGTAGAATGACTAAAAATTGGGCCATGATTGACATTTACACCTTCTATCTCGTGTTCTTTTGCAAACTGCTTCCAATCTTTACGCGATGTATCATGTAACAAGGTGTGCTGCTTAAGATCAGTGAGCTTGTCTAATGCTTTGTTTCCCATTAATAGAGAAGGTGAACAAAGAGGGATCAGAAACTCTTGATAAAGTTTATCAGCACGCAGTCCGGGCCAATTTCCTCGTCCATAATAAATTGCAACGTCGACATCGTCGGTCAGGGACCCTTCATCCATATCAACAGCTTTAATACGAACATCTATGTCTGGTTCTTGCTGATTAAAGTCAGCCAAACGCGGAACCAACCATTGAATAGCGAAGCTAGGAGGTAAACTAATCGTCAAAGCCCCTTTTTCACTGCGTTCGAGCACTTTATCGGTAGCCTCAGCGAGTAGCGTAAAAATATCTTTAATGTCGAGAAAGTAACTTTGCCCTTCCTCGGTAAGCAACAAAGAACGGTTGCGTCGCCTAAATAATTTTAGGCCTAAGAACTCCTCCAAAGCCTTAATTTGATGGCTTACCGCTGCCTGAGTCACAAATAACTCCTCTGCTGCTCTAGTAAAGCTCAAATGACGAGCCGCGGCCTCAAAAACTTTAAGGGAGTTTAGAGGGGGCAATCTTCTCGACATAGCATTTGTCTCCAAGTTGGATTAGTTTTTCTTATCTGAAACATTATAAAATGTCCATTGCCTATCGGCCAGAGAAATTCTATATTTCCCCCTGCAGCAAGAGTCAGAACGGCTTTATTCCCTCTGGGAGTGAATTGACATATTGTTGCGATGTTGTGTTTGCAAACTCGTATTTCGAGTTAGGTAGATTTCTACCGAGTTTCATCTCTAACCAGAGACGAAGCGATACTTCCTGTATTTATTTTTTGACCTGTCTGTCAAATTATTTAACACCGCCTTATGGCGGTGTTTTTTTATCTGCTAAACAACAAAAAAATAAGGAAGTACAAGCAGTTAGAAAAAGCGCTGACATGCTTGGATAGCAGCGCTTTGGAAGGATCCTAAATTAAGGACGATAAACTTTGATATTAGTAAAACCTTGGTCTTGAAGGTACAGAGCTTGTAAGCGACTCATAACACCACGATCGCAATAAAGCAGGTAAATTTTACTTTGGTCCAAATCACCAAATTGAGTACCTAATTTGTAGAAAGGTAGATGTATTACTTCTACTCCATCTATCTCTAGCGGGCTATCCTCTTCTTCCTCAGGACTACGGATATCAAGAACTGTCGCGTGTTGTTCCACGGCTTGAACCAACTCGATTTCAGGCGCGGCCTCCTCGGCTTCTTTGGCTATATCACGAATGTCCATTTGACGAGCATCTCTCACGACTTGCTCTAGGATTTCAAAATCAAATTTCTCTTCTTCCGCTTCTAACTTCGCTTTGATCGCTTTAACTGTCGGTTTCTTAGAAATCACACCACAATATTCAGGCATCGTCTTAGCAAAGTCTTCACTGCCAATTTCACGTGCTAAATCAATGATATCTTCTTTATCCCAGTTAATTAACGGACGTAAAATTAAAGTATCGGTGACTGTGTCAATATGACGAAGATTGGTCAGCGTTTGGCTCGATACTTGACCAATAGCTTCTCCAGTAACCAAAGCTTGGATACCAAATTTATCGGCTATCATGCCTGCTGCTCGCATAAACATACGTTTAAGGATCACACCCATTTGACCATCATCTACTTTCTCAAGGATTTCAGCCACAACGGGTTCAAAATCTACAGAAATAAAACGCACTTTGGCTGAAGAGCCGTACTTATTCCAAAGGAAATGAGACACCTGCTTAACACCTATCTCATGGGCTGGCCCACCGAGATTAAAGAAACAGTAATGTACTTTAGAACCACGTTTAATATGAAGGTAGCTCGATACACCTGAGTCAAAACCACCAGAAATCAAACTCAAAACATCTTCTTGAGTTCCAAGTGGAAAACCACCCAAGCCTTTATAGCGAGCAATGACATGATTAAGTTTATCCCCCGCAACCTCAACTTTTATCGTGACATCGGGTTTGTGAAGTTTAACACTCGCACTTTCAACGGCTTGATTTAGACCGCCACCAACGTAACGCTCTAACTCAATAGACGTAAAATCATGTTTTCCTCGACGCTTAGCTCGGACAACAAAAGTTTTACCCTCTATTTTCGACCGGTTAAGTTCTAATACTTGCTCGAAGATGTCATGCAAGTCGGTAAAGTCTGACTGTTTTACCTCTAGGACATGATGGATGCCGGGTGTATGAGTAAGGATCTCTACGGTTTCTTTGTGATAACGATCTGATTCAGAGGTAACTTCGATATGATCACGACGATTAAATACTGCAACAGATTCTGTACGACTCTTGATGATATTGCGAATATTGCATTCAAGAATCTTTGTGAAGCGCTTTCGCACCGATTCACTTTTAACAAAAATTTCAGGATGGGGCTTAACGATAAATTTCATAGTTCACTTCACAACTCAACAGATACGGCAAATTGGAGACTTTACTACTAGCTTCTTATAGTAGTTTACGGAAGCTATACTCCAAAGGCGCAAGATTATACATGAACCATAGGCTATAAAAAAGGCGAGCACTAAGCTCGCCTTGTGATTTAGTTGGAGTTAGGTAATGTAGGAACCTCATCACTCAATAGCGCCTCTCCTTGCATAATACTGATTTCTACACGCCGATTTCGCGAGCGCTGAGCTTCGGTATCATTCGGCCCGAGTGGTTGAGTATCTGCCATACCTCGAACTTGAAGACGTTGATGTGAGAAGCCTCGCACCTTTTCCATTTCTTGAGCAACGGACACAGCTCTCTGCGAAGAGAGATCCCAATTAGAGCGATATAGTTCAGAGTCTAAAGGCTGATTATCCGTATGGCCTGACACTCGAATAATACCCGGAACATCCTTAACTAAATCTGCGATTTGGCGCACTAGTGGTCTGAATTTAGGCTGAAGAAATGCCGAACCTTGGGGAAAGGCGCCTTTTTCCCTAATACGAATATCGATCTGTTGGCCAAGATTTTCTATCTCAATCGCCCCTTCATCAATCTCACGCTCCAAAGCTTTTTTGATGCTTTCCATCAATGTTTCAAGCTCTTGTGACATTTCTGCTGACTGCTGTTGCTGACTTTCAGACTCAGCGTTTTGACTGTCTTGAGTCGAGGTATCTGGCGATTTCCCCCCCGTCTGCTTACCCTCGTCTTTTTGGGTACCACCCGCTCTGTCGGACTCTCCTTCTTGAAACTCCAAAGTTTGTTGGGTTATGTCTATTGTCTGCTGCATGATGACATCGATGGGCGTGGGCTCAGGACGCCCTGGGCGAAATTCTTGGGCAATGATACTCGTGCCTTTGGGAATATCTTTGACTTCCAGTCGGTTTTGAACACCAAAAGCAAACTTCATAGAGCCCGCGATCTGTTTAAACTTCAACACATCCATTTCTGAGAACGAAAGCAGAAGTACAAAGAAACACATCAAAAGTGACATTAAGTCAGCAAACGTTCCCATCCAAAGCGGCAATCCGGGAGGAGGACATTTACAACCTTCTTCATCATCCATAGCGGTTTCCTTACTCTGAATCTACATCGAGAACACGCTTACCTTCGTTCAGGTAATTTTTTAGATACCCATCAATAACTCGAGGGTTTTGTCCATCTTGAATCGCTAGCACGCCATCCATAATCAAGCGGCGGTTAAGCTTTTCTTGTTCCCTACGCAGTGAGAGTTTATCGGCAATTGGGAAAAAGACCATGTTGGAGAGTATCGCTCCATAGAGCGTCGTCAATAGTGCTACAGCCATTGCGGGACCGATCGCTTTAGGATCATCCATGTTTGAGAGCATGGCAACCAAACCAACCAAAGTACCAATCATGCCCATCGCTGGAGCTACGTCTCCAAAGGCTCTAAATACGCTGGTACCGAATTCATGTCGCTCATCAGTCAGGACAATATCTTTTTGCAAGGCAGCGCGCACCACATCAGCGTCATGGCCATCAACTAGCAGGTCTATTCCTTTTTGCATGAAGTTGTTGGTAATTTCCATCTCTTCTAGTGCCAGAAAACCGCCTTTACGCGCCGCATCAGCCATTTCGACCACTTTAGCGATTAGGTCTTCAGGCTCATCGGCCTTGAACATGAAAGCCTTACCAGCAATTTTGCCTGCTCCAAAAAACTGCCCCATAGTAAATTTCATTAGCACAACGAATGTCGAACCACCCACTACGATAAGAATCGAGGTAACATCAACGAACATCATGATGCTTCCACCTAATATCATCGCCATGATGACAAAGGCAAAGCCTCCAATGAGTCCTAGCAGTGTTGCTAAATCCACAAAGCACTCCTCATGCTATCTTTTATAAGCCTCTGATAAATTATATCGGCAACACCTTCAGATCTTTAGTCTTTTATTGGTACTGCTCTCACACAACTATAGATCTTATCACCGCATAGTAAACAGCACATCTCTCAGGATGCAGTCTTATAACCACAATAATAGACACCCACATTCGCTTTTTCGATCAATTTTCCGTGGTTAAATTTGACCATGACCACCTCCTAATGTAACTTTCGTGCATCTTCCAAAATGTAGATAATGCTATGGCGAGCAAGAAACCAGAAAACATGTCCTTTGAAGCGGCAATTGAGGAGTTAGATTTGATTGTCGAACACCTTGAAAAAGGCGACCTAGCCCTTGAAGATGCTCTGAAAAAGTTTGAACGCGGCGTGACTCTTGCTCGTGAAGGGCAAGCCAAGTTGAATGACGCTGAACAAAGAGTGAGTATTTTACTAAATAATGATGATAGTGCTCCTCTTACGGAGTTCAAATCACCCCAGTCAGAATAATCACCAGAAGAAGAGTTGCTCTTATGCATGAGGCGTTAACCTCTTTACAAAAAAGAAACAATCAACAATTAGAACATTGGCTTGGTCAATGTCCTCATTCAGGGCAACCGCTGATAGAAGCCATGCATTATGGTTTACTGCTCGGTGGTAAACGTGCTCGGCCATTTTTGGTTTACATTACTGGCCAAATGCTTGGATGCCAACTTGATGAACTCGATGCTCCTGCGTGTGCCGTTGAATGCATACACGCCTATTCACTGATCCATGATGACTTACCCGCTATGGATAACGACGAACTGAGGCGAGGACAACCAACCTGCCACATCAAGTTTGATGAATCGACTGCAATTTTAACGGGCGATGCTCTACAAACTTTGGCATTCACCATTCTTGCCGATGGACATTTAAGCGAACAAGCAGAACCAAACCGCATCAAAATGATCAAAGCGTTAGCCGAAGCTTCAGGTGCAAATGGCATGTGTTTAGGTCAAGCACTGGATTTGGCTGCTGAAGGGCGCCATATTTCATTGGAAGAGCTGGAGACCATTCACCGCAATAAGACGGGTGCACTATTAAAATGTGCGGTACGTTTGGGCGCTCTGTCAGCTGGCTCTAAAGGCGAGGCGGTTTTACCTCAGTTAGATAAATACGCGAATTCCATTGGCCTTGCCTTTCAGGTTCAAGACGATATTTTAGACATCACCAGTGACACCAAAACGCTCGGCAAACCTCAAGGTTCTGACCAAGCGTTGGAAAAGAGTACCTACCCTGCACTTCTGGGTTTAGATGGTGCAGTTAACAAAGCTCACACTCTTTTAAAAGAAGCCCTTCAAGCATTGGAAACAATACCATACAATACTAGGTTACTCGAAGAGTTCGCCCGATATGTCATCGAGCGCAAGAACTAAACAATAAGCGCCTATATATGACTCTTGATATTTCTAAATATCCAACACTGGCATTAGCCAACACACCGGATGAATTACGTAGCCTTCCAAAAGAAGCGCTGCCTAAGCTATGTGATGAATTGCGTACCTACTTACTAAATTCTGTTAGCCAATCAAGCGGCCACCTTGCATCTGGTCTAGGAACCGTAGAGCTAACCGTAGCACTGCATTATGTCTATAATACCCCATTTGACCAACTAGTATGGGATGTCGGGCATCAAGCCTACCCACATAAAATTCTCACTGGCCGCAGAGATAAACTGCCAAGCATTCGCCAAAAAGGAGGATTACACCCCTTCCCTTGGCGAGAAGAAAGTGAATACGACACCTTGTCTGTTGGTCACTCTTCTACCTCGATTAGCGCCGCATTAGGCATGGCAATTTGCGCCGAAAAAGAGGATAAAAACCGCAAGGTTGTCAGTGTGATTGGTGATGGTGCTATTACAGCAGGCATGGCTTTTGAAGCCATGAATCATGCTGGTGACGTACATTCAGATATGCTGGTCGTTCTCAACGATAATGAAATGTCGATATCAGAAAATGTTGGTGCGCTCAATAACCATTTGGCTCAAGTATTATCTGGTAGCTTATACACCTCCATACGCGAAGGAGGAAAAAAAGTCCTTTCGGGTGTCCCGCCTATCAAAGAGCTAGTTCGAAGAACGGAAGAGCATCTTAAAGGCATGGTGGTACCTGGCACTCTATTTGAAGAGCTCGGCTTTAACTACATTGGTCCTGTCGATGGACATGATGTCTGCGAGTTGGTCAAAACACTAAGCAATATGCGCGAGCTGAAAGGACCACAATTCTTGCATATCATGACCAAGAAAGGAAAAGGCTACGAGCAAGCTGAAAAAGATCCAATTGGATATCATGCTGTCCCTAAGTTTGACCCAAACCATACTTCTCTGCCCAAGGCTAAAGGAAGTCAGCCAACTTTTTCAAACATTTTCGGCGACTTCTTGTGTGATATGGCAGCTCAAGATCCCAAATTAATGGCGATTACCCCTGCGATGAGAGAAGGTTCGGGGATGGTGCGTTTTTCAAAAGAGTTTCCAGAGCAATACTTTGATGTTGCGATTGCAGAGCAGCATGCCGTTACTCTAGCCGCCGGTATGGCGATTGGTGGCAACCATCCGATAGTCGCGATATATTCAACATTCTTACAACGTGGCTATGATCAACTCATACATGACGTTGCTATTATGAACCTACCTGTCATGTTCGCTATTGATAGAGCTGGCTTAGTCGGTGCTGATGGTCAAACACACCAAGGGGCTTTCGATTTAAGCTTTATGCGCTGTATCCCCAACATGGTCATCATGACACCAAGTGACGAAAATGAATGCCGCCAAATGCTCTATACGGGGCATAAACACCAAGGCCCAAGTGCTGTGCGATACCCTAGAGGAGCAGGTGTTGGAGCAGAAATTGATCAAGAATTCACTGCTATACCGCTAGGTAAAGGTCGCGTAATTCACGAGGGTAAAAAAGTTGCTATCCTCAACTTCGGTACTTTCTTGGATAACGCTCGACATGCCGCTGAAAACCTTGGCGCTACGCTAGCTGATATGCGCTTCGTTAAACCTTTAGATGACGTTCTGGTAAGAAAGCTGGTTGATGAACATGATGTGATTGTCACAATAGAAGAAAATGCCATTGCAGGCGGCGCTGGTGCTGGTATTGTCGAGTTTATGATGCAAGAAAAGCTTATAAAACCAGTTCTGAATTTAGGTTTGCCAGATAAGTTTATAGCACAGGGAACTCAACAGGAGCTACATGCCGAGCTAGGGTTAGACGCAAAAGGCATTGAAGAATCAATACAAGCCTATTTGGCCAAATAAGGTTCGAACAATCTTGAAGCCCTCAAGAAGGAGGGCTTTCAGCCTACTTTTTAAATCTTCCAGCCAAACTCTTCATATATTCTCAGCCAAGTTTGATCGACTTTTGCATGAATAGAAATGTATTCCTTGGAATATGGGTGAATGAATTCTAATTGTGATGCATGAAGAAGCAATCGATGAGAGTCGTATACCTCTCTAAATAGTTTGTTGTGTTTACCATCCCCGTGAGTAGTGTCTCCCACAATAGGGTGACGGAGATGGGCCATATGCCTTCTGAGTTGATGTTTTCTCCCTGTTAGGGGGTGTAATTCCATCAAACAGTATCGAGTGGTTGGAAACTTACCTGTAGAAAAAGGAATCTCTATTTTTTCAATAGGTCGATAGTCGGTAATCGCTTGCTGGGGTTCTTTTTCTTGTTCAGCATGTTTATCCGCTATCTTATCCAATTCAACCTTCAAGTCGTAATCTAAACGCCCAGACTCTTCTATCCAACCGCGAACAATCGCATGATAAGTTTTATTCATTTCATGGTTAGCAAACATAGGCATAACTTGGGAGGCAACCTCACTCGATAATGCAAAAATTAATACCCCTGATGTTGGCCTGTCGAGACGATGGAGCGGAAAAACATGCTGCCCGATTTGGTCACGCAAAGTTTGCATAACAAACTGAGTTTCATGCTTATCAAGCCAACTACGGTGAACAAGCATCCCCGCTGGCTTGTTAACTGCAACAAAATACTCATCGTGAAAGACAACCTCTAACATCAAGCACACTCCTCATCAATGGCTCTAATTAAATCAATTAACTCATGGTACTCATGGTTACTCTTCCAGCTCTCTTCAAAATAGGGTGTTAAGCAAAAGCCTGTAGGTAAGGGCATTTCTCTTTCTATTAAATCGGCCATCTTGGGTATAAAGATCCACTGCAGCCATTCATGTGGCTGTAACGTATCGACCGCAAATGGCTGATTGCTCTCTAACAGGTGTTCATCCGGTCTTATAGACTGCCATAACTGCAAGACCCTCATTTGTTCGGTAAGTTGCTCCAAAAACACCTTCATTTGCTGATTATTTGCCATAAAACATATGTGTAAACCTTGAAATTAAGCTCAAGAATACCATCTATATAAGAAATTTAGTTAGGATTATTAATCAATGGCCACGATTCATACACTCAGCCAACTTCTGATCCAAAGCGATTGCCAATATCAGGTATACGACCTTGGGCGTCGTATAAAACACATTGATAATAAGACTTTTTCAGATGTCGAGCATGGCCTTCAGCCCTACCCTTACCCGTTACAACGCAAAGCTCATCTCGCAATTTGTTACTGGAATGAAAGCAAACAACCATGGATCTGGTTCTTAAAGTTTGAATTAGATGAGCGAGGACTCCTCAAGCAAGCAGATGTGGGAAATTTTCTTAAATACGTCATCGAAGCCATGGGTACTCGTATCAATAAAGAGATGACGCAAGAACAACAGCAAAAGTTGGCCAATAATCCCTATACCTTCAAGCCTGCAGAAGACAAAATGGCTGTATTCCATAGCCAGATTCGAGCTTTGCTATCTTTGCCTTGCAGTCAATATTATGAACATGCACAGTGCTACTTCTCAGGAGAACTTGGATGGGACAAGTGGCAAACTGTTGGGTTACAAGGTGTCACTGATATTTGTGCGCGCCTAAGCGAAGAACAGAACGGTGTGCATGTACGCAAAGCAATCAAGCAAGTACCAAACGAACCTTTATACGCTCTACTTGGCGCTCTTGAGCACTCCTACCTACCAAATAAACTAGCAGATCGGCTAAAAGAATTTGCCTTCGAGAAAATCAATCAACAGTGCCCAGACATTTTCCTGATTGGTGCGTTGACCCGTGCACTCTCAGGTGCAGATGACCAGTATTTATACCCAGTGGTTCAGGAAGTCCTTTCATCGGCGCGTTTAAGTCACCAAGAAGTGCTCATTGGAATCGCGGGACGTTGCTGGCACATATTGACAAGCCATGACTTGGCGGAACAATTTTTACTCAGGTTGGCACAAACGGGTAATCAAGCATTATTTAATCAGTTATTTGCTGACCTAGTTATGTTACCTGAGCTGAGAATGGTATTACTGCCCCTGCTGCACTCAACACCATCTCCAGAGCTGGCAAATGCGCTAGCTCAGCTCCAACAAGCAACAAAAGGCTAGTTAATGATAGGGAATCTATTTGCCATATTGGCCCTATTTGTTATCGCTTTTGTTTTCTGGCAACAGAGGCGGCAAGCTGAATTAGCTAAAGTAATTGCAGCTAAGAAATGTAAGCAACTTGATTTGCAGCTACTGAATATCGCGCTAAAGAAACACAGTGCTAGAATGCCTGATGGCCGCTGGTATTGGCATTCTATTTATCAATTTGAATTTTCTTCACTTGGTGATGACTGCTATCAAGGACAATTGATAATGCGTGGCTTTAGCTTGATACAAGTGAAAGTTCCTCCTCATCGAATGTGAATACATAACGGAAGTGCAATACGTCAGAATAAATATTGCCTTGTTGTTCAAAGCCTAGCTTCTCCAAAACTCGGATTGAGGGGATATGACAACTATCTACTTTGGCGCTCACTTGCGGCAGTTTTAAATCCGTTAAGGCTTTGGGTAAGAAAGCTCCGATCACTTCACTTGCTACCCCTTTTCCCCAATAGGCTTTATCAAACATAAAGCCTAATTCTGGCTGTCTATCTAAATCATGAATAAATACATGACCGATATAGTCTCGTGAGTGGTTATCAAGAACAGCAAGGGAGTATATACTCGGGTCATAAAGAATACGTTGGAATAGGCGTTTAGCAGAAGATACAGTATGTAAAGCTTCTCGTTTATTAGAATGCCTGACACAGTAACTCAGCATTAAAAACTCTGATTGTAGAGATTCAGTATAGGGAATAAGTAAAGTTCGACGAGTTGCAATAATCATGGCCCCACCTATTGACAGCGTGCCCCCTGCATTGCAGGGGGCACTTTAATTTCTCGAGAAGAGAAATAAGGCCGAAAGTCATACCAACTAAGATATTTATTGTTGTAAGTTATTACTTTTTGACGTTGTTAGTTTAAATCATGACTAAGCCAATACATCCTTGATGCATTACATCTAATTGGCTGTTTGCCTAGTTTTACTGCCTAGTCACCAAGATACACTGTGCTGAATGCTGGTGAGCTTTCATTTTTTATTTTAGTATCAGTGCCCTAGCGACAGACACACTATATAAGATTCCGTAATATAAACAATGTAAGAAATCACTTTACTACGAAAAGCCCCCAGCAAATAAAAAACAAAAACCACTAATAATCATACACTTAAAAACAACAACACCCCCTACTACTGATAAAACTAAATTTTATCTCACGAGGACTATAAGAGATCTCTTACAAGAGAGGTAAGTGTTTTCTATTCGCATTAGGGGATGAGTTTAAGTATTATTAAGACACACCAAGAGCGAGGAGAACCTATGCTTACTCAGGATGTTAGCCATGAGTTAACTGAAGTTATACAGCAAATCCAGTCAGAAGGAAAAGATCCGACGGTGGCACTTGTCAGAGCTCGTTTGAATACATCTGTTCCTATCCCTGCTTTAATAAAAGTGATAAAAGACTGGAAGCATTCAAAGCATGTCCCAAAGGTGGAAGTTTCAGCGAAAGAGGTTAACAGCGATGAAAAAATCGCTAAGTTAGAAAAACAAATCACAGACCTAACGATGAGACTCGATAAACTAGAAAAGAAACTTTCTCAAGGTTAGCTTTTAGGTTCAATATCGATATAAAAAAGGCTCAGCAATATGCCAAGCCTTACACGGTACTTTAAGAAAGTAGATTACCAGCCAGTTACTTCACGTAGACCTTTACCGATATCAGCTAGAGACTTAACCGTCTTAACGCCTGCTGCTTCTAGAGCTGCAAACTTATCTTCCGCTGTACCTTTACCACCAGAGATGATCGCACCAGCGTGGCCCATGCGCTTACCTGGAGGAGCCGTAACACCAGCAATGTAAGAAACAACTGGCTTAGTGACGTTCTCTTTGATAAATGCAGCTGCTTCTTCCTCAGCAGTACCACCAATTTCACCAATCATTACGATCGCTTCAGTTTCAGGGTCTTCTTGGAACAGCTTAAGGATATCAATGAAGTTTGAACCTGGAATTGGGTCTCCACCAATACCAACACAAGTCGACTGACCGAAACCTTCATCTGTTGTCTGCTTAACGGCTTCGTATGTAAGTGTACCAGAGCGAGACACGATACCTACTTTACCTTTTTTATGGATATGACCAGGCATAATACCAATCTTACATTCATCTGGAGTGATTAGACCTGGACAGTTAGGACCGATCATGCGAACGCCAGTTTCTTCTAACTTTACTTTCACCTCGATCATATCTGTAGTAGGGATACCTTCGGTGATGGTTACGATAAGCTCGATACCCGCATCAATCGCTTCCAGGATTGCATCTTTACAGAAAGGTGCTGGTACGTAGATAACTGTCGCTGTTGCGCCAGTCGCTTCTACGGCTTCACGTACTGTGTTGAATACGGGGAGACCTAGGTGAGTTTGACCACCTTTACCCGGAGAAACACCACCAACCATCTGTGTACCGTATGCGATAGCTTGCTCAGAGTGGAAAGTACCTTGGCCACCAGTGAAACCCTGACAGATTACTTTGGTGTCTTTATTAATTAGTACAGACATTATTTGCCCTCCGCAGCAGCAACAACTTTCTTAGCTGCGTCAGTTAGCGACTCAGCTGCAATGATATCAACATCAGAATTAGCAAGAACTTCGCGACCTAGGTCAGCGTTAGTACCTTCTAGACGAACAACGACAGGTACGCTTACGCCTACCTCTTTAACTGCACCGATAATACCTTCAGCGATCATGTCACAACGAACGATGCCACCAAAGATGTTAACTAGTACTGCTTTTACATTGTCATCAGAAAGGATGATCTTGAATGCTTCTGCTACGCGCTCTTTGGTTGCGCCGCCACCTACGTCAAGGAAGTTGGCTGGTTTACCGCCGTGTAGATTTACAATATCCATGGTACCCATAGCAAGACCAGCACCATTCACCATACAACCAACATTACCGTCTAGTGCTACGTAATTCAGTTCCCACTGAGCAGCGTGTGCTTCGCGCTCATCCTCTTGTGAAGGATCGTGCATTTCACGCAATTTAGGCTGACGGTAAAGAGCATTAGAATCGATGTTGATCTTGCCGTCTAGACAAAGTAGGTTACCTTCGCCTGTTACAACTAAAGGGTTTATCTCAAGCAAAGCAAGATCGTACTGTGCAAACATAGTGCCCAGTCCCATAAAGATCTTAACAAACTGCTTGATCTGATCACCTGATAGACCTAGTTTGAATGCTAGTTCGCGGCCTTGGTATGCCTGAGGGCCAACAAGTGGGTCGATGGCTGCTTTATGAATAAGCTCTGGCGTTTCTTCCGCTACTTTTTCGATCTCGACACCACCTTCCGTTGAAGCCATAAATACAATCTTACGAGTTGCACGGTCAACAACTGCGCCTAAGTACAGCTCATTAGCAATATTTGACGCTTCTTCAACAAGTATCTTGGTCACTGGCTGACCGTTAGCATCTGTTTGATAAGTGACTAAGTTTTGGCCTAACCACTTCTGCGCAAACTCCTTAACGCCATCTTTTGTGTCATGTAATTCAACACCACCAGCTTTACCACGTCCACCTGCGTGTACCTGACATTTAACGACTTTCTTCTCTGTGTTTATTCTTCCCGCCGCTTCGAAAGCTTGCTGAGGAGTGTCACACGCATAGCCTTCAGGCACAGGCAAACCGAATTCTGCAAACAGCTGTTTGGCTTGATATTCATGCAAATTCATTTTGTTATTCCGCTTGTTTTCCCTTGGAGGGGTTTATTATGTCCATGACGTTTACATCTGTTGACACAAACGTCTGTAGGGTCTTATCAAGTAAACCGCTAACAATGTAACGATTCAAATGAAGGCGGAACGCTGAACCTGTTCCGCCTTTTAAAAACCATTACCACTGAATTAAAACATTCAATCAGCGGTAAGAGTTAACTATACGTCAAGAAGTAGACGTGCAGGATCTTCAAGGAGCTCTTTGATCGTTACCAAGAAACCCACTGACTCTCGACCATCAATTAGACGGTGATCGTAAGAAAGGGCAAGGTACATCATAGGCAAGATTTCAACCTTTCCATCCACAGCCATAGGACGATCTTGGATTTTGTGCATACCAAGAATTGCAGACTGAGGTGGATTGATGATAGGGGTAGACATTAATGAACCAAACACACCACCGTTCGTGATTGTGAAGTTACCGCCCATTAATTCATCAACAGTAAGTTTTCCGTCTCGACCTTTGATAGCTAGCTCTTTTATGCCTTTTTCAATCTCAGCAAAACCTAACGTGTCACAGTCTTTAAGCACAGGAGTCACCAAACCGCGCGGTGTAGAAACTGCCATGCTGATGTCGAAATAGTTATGATAAACAATATCGTCACCATCTATCGACGCATTAACCTCTGGGAAACGTTTTAGGGCTTCAGTAACCGCTTTAACATAGAAAGACATGAAACCGAGACGAATACCATGACGCTCTTCGAACTGATCTTTGTATTGCTTACGAAGATCCATAATCGGCTTCATGTTGACTTCATTAAACGTCGTCAACATAGCAGTGCTGTTTTTCGCTTCAAGCAGACGATTAGCCACTGTCTTACGCAAACGTGTCATAGGCACGCGCTTCTGACTACGAGCTGCCGCTGGAGCATCAACACTTGGTGATGCAGCTGTTGCAGGGGCAGATTTAGCATTGGCTAGATGAGCCTCAATGTCTTCACGAGTAATACGACCACCCACACCTGTGCCCTTTACTTGGCCTGCGTCTAAGCTGTGCTCAGCTAATAGACGGCGCACTGCTGGGCTTAGAGCGTCGCTCGTCTCTTCAGTAAGGGAGGCAGTGTGACGCTTATCAGGAGAGGCTTCAGCAGCCTCCGTTTTATCTGGTGTTGGCTCGCCAGCAACGGCACCTGGGTTGAGCTTAGCAATAAGTTGCTTGGAAAGAACCGTCGCTCCCTCTTCTTCAATTATCGCTTCAAGAACACCTGCTTCAGGTGCTGGTACTTCCAAGACTACTTTGTCGGTTTCAATATCAACCAGTACTTCGTCACGCTCCACTGCGTCACCTGGTTTTTTGTGCCATGTTGCGACTGTCGCATCTGCAACAGATTCAGGTAAATCTGGAACCAGAATTTCAATTGTCATATCTGTTTCTTCCTTTCACTTCTAGTTCTTAGTTCGAAGTTGTTGTATTAACGGTAAGCGCATCTTCAACTAGCGCTTTCTGCTGTTTTAAATGTACCGACATGTAGCCAACTGCTGGCGAAGCAGACGCTGCTCTACCTGCGTACTTGAGATCCGCTCCGGCAGGAATTGCCATGCGGAAGTTATGCTGACTACTATACCAAGCGCCCTGGTTTTGAGGCTCTTCCTGACACCAAACGTAATCTTTCACATTTGTGTACTGTTCGATCGCCGCTTTGACTTCTTCCAGTGGGAAGGGGTAAAGCTGCTCAATACGCACGATGGCAACATCTTCCTGCTCATTGCTGCGACGCTGTTCTAGCAAGTCAAAGTAAACTTTGCCTGAACAAAAGACCACTCGCTCTACTTTGCTAGGATCTAACTTGTCAATTTCAGCAATGGCGGGTTGGAAAGTGCCTTCGGCTAACTCGTCGAGAGTCGATGTACACAGAGGGTGTCTCAACAGTGATTTAGGTGACATAACTATAAGAGGTCTGCGCATTGGCCTTACCACTTGACGTCTAATCATGTGATAAACCTGAGCTGGCGTTGAGGGAACAACAACCTGCATGTTTTGTTCTGCGCACAACTGCAAGTAACGTTCTAAGCGAGCTGATGAGTGCTCAGGACCTTGCCCTTCATAACCATGAGGAAGCAACATAGTTAAGCCACATAAACGTGCCCACTTCTGCTCACCTGACGAAATGAATTGGTCTATAACGACTTGGGCTCCATTAGCAAAGTCACCAAATTGAGCTTCCCAAATAGTAAGACCACCCGGCTCTGCCGTAGCGTAACCATACTCAAATGCGAGAACAGCTTCTTCTGATAAAACAGAGTCGTAGACTTCGAACGGACCTTGCTTATCATGTACATTTGCGAGAGGTATGAAAGTACTTGCATCGGTCTGATTGTGGAGCACTGAGTGGCGGTGGAAGAAGGTACCACGCCCAGAGTCCTGACCAGAAATACGGATACGCTTACCATCGTCAACCAAGGTTGCATATGCTAAGGTTTCTGCCATCCCCCAATCTAGTGCTTTTTCGCCGCTCATCATTGACATACGGTCGTTGTAGAGCTTATTGACTCGGCTTTGTAGCCTGTGGCTATCTGGGTACTGGCAAATGCGTTGCCCTAATTCAACAAGACGCTCCTTGCTGTAGGTACTATCCCACGCAACATCCCAATCGTGCCCAATATATGGGGACCAATCGACAGAATGCAGTGCCATAGGTCGCCATTCTTTTACAACGACTTCACCACGGTCAAGCGCATCACGGTACTCATTAACCAGCTGAGTTGCAGTATCAATACCGAACTCACCGCGTTCAATCAAAACATCAGCATACAACTTACGGGGTGTAGGGTGCTTTTTGATCTTTTGGTACATCAAAGGCTGAGTTGCATTTGGCTCATCGGCTTCATTGTGACCATGTCGGCGATAACATACCAAATCAATTACAACATCTCGTTTAAACTCGTTTCGATAATCTAAGGCAATACGTGTGACAAACGCGACCGCTTCGGGGTCATCTGCATTAACATGGAAAATCGGCGCCTGAACCATCTTGGCGATATCCGTACAGTACATTGTCGAACGGGTATCATTTGGATTGGACGTTGTGAAGCCGACTTGATTGTTCACAACAATACGTACAGTACCACCAACACGGTAACCTCGAGACTGAGACATGTTGAAAGTCTCAGCAACAACACCCTGTCCCGCAATCGCCGAATCACCATGAATAGTAATCGGAAGTACTGTGCTTCCCTCAGTGTCACCTAAACGATCCTGACGCGCACGAACAGACCCTATAACCACTGGGTTAACAATTTCTAAGTGGGAAGGGTTGAATGCTAGTACTAGGTGAACATCGCCACCTGGCGTTGAGAAATCAGCGGAAAAACCTTGGTGATATTTAACGTCACCCGTGCCCCAAGTTTCATCATGCTTGCCAGCAAACTCGTCGAACAGATCTTGAGGCTTTTTACCGAGCACATTGACCAACATATTCAATCGGCCACGGTGCGCCATCCCCACGACAACCTCACGCATGCCATTTTTACCAGCATGCCTAATGAGTTCCTTCATCATAGGGATGAGGGCGTCACCACCTTCGAGAGAAAAGCGTTTAGCTCCTGGGAACTTGGCCCCCAGATAGCGTTCCAGTCCTTCCGCTGCAGTCAGCTCTTCTAAGAACTCCTGCTTCTCTTGTTTCGAGAATGACGGTTGACCAACGACTGACTCGAGTCGCTGTTGAATCCAGCGCTTTTGCTCAGTGTTTGTCATGTGCATATATTCTGCACCAACAGAACCACAATAAATTTTGTTCAAGGCTGAGTGGATATCCTTAAGCAACATAGTTTCTTGACCAATTGCAAAGGAGCCAACATTGAACGACTCTTCAAAGTCTTCTTCGGTGAGATTGTGGAATGTGGGGTCTAGCTCCACCACCGTAGGGCGTTGCCATAAACCGAGAGGATCAAGTTTCGCTGCTTCATGACCGCGAAAGCGGTAGGCATTAATCAGCTGGAGAACTTTTACTTGTTTTGCGTCGACATCTGGGTCACTAACTTGGACATTGTAATGCTTTGTTTCTTGAGCGAGACGCCGGAAGTAATCACGGATACGTGAATGAGGCTGTTCTTTCACCTCTTCTGAAGGCTTGGGCAAACCTTCAAATACACGTTTCCACTCCTCACTTACCAGGTCGGGATCACTTAGATACAGTTCGTAGAGATCTTCTACATAAGTTGCATTGGCGCCAGCCAAGTGTGAAGACTCGAGCCATGCCTTCATCACGCCGTTGTGCATATTTTCCCTTAACCAGTAGTTTTCACGTTTGCTTCGGTCTATGCCGAGCTATAGAAAGCCAGCTACCAAAGTAGCTGGCAATTTTTTATCAATTTACACCGAGCGGTTTACCAGCATGGTCTTAATATGACCAATGGCTTTCGTCGGGTTGAGTCCTTTAGGACAAACACTTACACAATTCATAATGCTATGACAACGGAAAACGCTAAATGCATCGTCAAGATTTGACAAGCGTTCATCAGTTGCAGTATCACGGCTATCAATTAACCAACGGTAAGCGGCTAATAGCCCAGCAGGTCCAATGAATTTGTCCGGGTTCCACCAGAATGACGGGCATGACGTGGTACAGCACGCACACATGATACACTCGTACAAGCCGTCTAAATGAGCCCTGTCGTCCGGAGACTGCAGGTTTTCACGAGACGGTGGCAGAGCATCATCGTCAATCAAGAAAGGTTTTACCTTAGCGTAATTATCATAGAACTGGGTCATATCAACGATTAAGTCACGTACCACAGGCAGTCCAGGCAATGGACGAATCACTAATTTTCGTCCTTTTAAAGCGGACAAAGGGGTGATACATGCAAGACCATTTTTGCCGTTCATATTCAAACCATCGGAGCCACAAACCCCTTCTCGACATGAGCGTCGAAAAGCGATAGTCGGATCTTGCTCTTTCAGCAGTATTAACGCGTCTAACACCATCATGTCAGAGCCTTCATCGACCTCAAGAACGTAATCCTTCATGTAAGGCTTTTTGTCTACATCTGGATTGTAGCGATACAAAGAGAAGTTCAGTTTCATAATTCAATCCTCCCCTAGTATGTACGAACTTTAGGCGGAAATGCGTCACGATGAACTGGTGTCATATTAACATCGCGTTTTGCCATTGCTTCCGTTTCCGGATTGTAAATTGAATGACACAACCAGTTTTCATCATCGCGCTCAGGATAGTCGAAACGCGCATGCGCTCCACGACTCTCAGTGCGGTAATTTGCAGCAACCGCGGTTGAAAATGCCGTTTCCATCAAGTTATCTAATTCCAAACATTCAATACGTTGAGTGTTGAATTCTGATGACTTGTCGGCAAGATGGGCATCTTTGAGACGTTCACGAATAACTTTAAGTTCTTCCAAACCTGTCGCCATTGCGTCACCTTCACGGAACACTGAGAAGCTATTTTGCATACACGTTTGTAGATCTTTACGAATCTGAACAGGGTCTTCCCCGCCGGTGCTATTTTCCCATCGCATAGTTCGAGCAAGTGATGCTTCAATATCAGATTCAGTAGCAGGACGAGCTTCTGCCTGCGCAGCCAAAGTCTCACCTAAGTGAAGGCCCGTTGCTCGGCCAAATACGACTAAGTCAAGCAGAGAGTTACCACCTAAGCGGTTAGCACCGTGCACAGAAACAGAGGCAATTTCACCACAAGCATACAAGCCTTGAACTTCAACATCACTGCCATCAGCGGTTTGTTTAATTGCCTGTCCAGAAACCTGAGTTGGAACGCCACCCATCATGTAGTGACAGGTTGGGATTACTGGAATTGGCTCTTTAACTGGATCGACGTGAGCAAAAGTTCTTGAAAGTTCACAAATACCCGGTAGACGAGACTCAAGGACATCTTTACCGAGATGGTCAAGCTTAAGCTTGATATGCGGTCCCCAAGGACCATCGCATCCGCGACCTTCGCGAATTTCTATCATCATTGAACGAGCAACAACGTCTCGACCAGCAAGATCCTTAGCATTAGGAGCATAGCGTTCCATGAATCGCTCGCCATCTTTGTTTAGAAGATAACCACCTTCTCCACGACAGCCTTCTGTCACGAGTACGCCCGCTCCAGCTATACCAGTTGGGTGGAACTGCCACATTTCCATGTCTTGCATAGGAACGCCAGCGCGTAATGCCATGCCTACACCATCACCAGTGTTGATGTGAGCATTCGTTGTCGATGAATAAATTCGACCCGCTCCACCTGTCGCTAATACCGTTGCTTTAGACTTGAAGTAGCATATTTCACCGCTTTCCATACAGATAGCAGTACAACCCATTACAGCGCCATCTTGGTTTTTCACCAAATCTAACGCGTACCACTCAGAAAATATGGTGGTTTTGTACTTAACATTCTGCTGATAAAGGGTATGGAGAAGAGCATGACCTGTTCGGTCAGCAGCTGCTGCTGTTCTAGCAGCTTGCTCTCCGCCGAATTCTTTCGACTGGCCGCCAAAAGGACGCTGATAAATGGTTCCATTATCAAAGCGAGAAAATGGCAGACCCATTTTTTCTAGTTCAATAACAGAATCAGGCCCATTTTTACACATGTATTCGATAGCATCTTGGTCGCCGATATAATCTGAACCTTTGACAGTATCGTACATGTGCCACTGCCAATCGTCCTTGTGCGAGTTACCAAGGGCTACTGTGATACCACCTTGAGCAGAAACAGTATGTGAACGAGTCGGAAAAACTTTTGACAGCAAAGCACAGGTTAGGCCTTGCTCTGAGATTTGTAGTGCTGCACGCATGCCTGCACCACCAGCGCCGATTACTACGGCATCAAATTCACGAACTGGAATAGACACTTACGCACCCCACAAAATAAAGAGACCAGAAAAAAAGTAGCCAAACAACACTGCGATTACACCCAACTGAAGGAAACCGCGTAATTTGGTGCACTTAATGTAGTCTGTAAGAACTTGCCATAGACCTATCCATGCGTGGATAAGCACTGATACCAAAGCAAGCATAGTAAATACTTTTGTGAAAGTGCCACCAAAGAACTGTGTCCATGATACGTAAGAAATATCCGCGAAAGCACAGAAGCTTACTAAATATATCGTGTAAAGGGTCATAATGATCGCCGATGCACGGATTAGCAAAAAGTCATGCACACCGTTGCGACCAAAAGATGAAATGTGTTTTACCATACTAAAATCCCCGCCAGTACTGACAGAACGACTGTTGCTGCAAATGCAACCTTTGCACTCATCGCACCAGATTCCAGCTCTTCAAAATGACCTAAATCCATTAGCAAATGACGAATACCACCTGCTATATGGTAGGACAAAGCTGTCAAAATACCCCATAAAATAAATTTCACAATGAAACCGTCGACAATATCGACAGCTTGTGCATAACCTATTGGGGAAGACAGGGAAATGGATAGTAACCAAAGAAGTATCCCGATCGCGACAAACGTAATTACTCCCGAAACTCGGTGTAAAATGGATGCGATTGCAGTGATCGGAAAGTTTATCGTCTGTAAATCTAAATTAACAGGTCTTGACTTTCTTTCTTTCACGGGCTTGCTCACTCAGCTCCACTGAAGCATTTATAGTTATGAACGAAATCTGACAGCAAACCTATAAAAGTTAACATTTATTCAACAGCTAACACGTCAAAAAAACGTAATGAAGTTGCATAAAATTTTAACACCAAGGGTTGAAACATCACCTCACATATGCTCCAAACCTTCATTTTATAAGGTTTCAGTCAAAATTTACGGCGCCAATATACGGCTGACCATATTTTAGCACAATTGATGTAACAATTTTTGCTACATAGAACAGATTTTTAACCTTATACGTATAAAAAATCATAACAAGTGCACAAGTCGGAGCAGAATAATTGACTTTGATAACGAACACACGTACAAAAATGTTACACAAACATCCTGGACGGATTTAATAATAAACAAAGGAGACTGTTATGGCGGATAAGAAAGCGACCCTTCATGTCGAAGGGAAAGCGCCTATCGAACTGCCAATTATGGAAGGTGCTCTTGGCACTCCCGTAATTGATGTTCGAACACTTGGAGCAAACGGCTATTTCACGTTTGACCCAGGTTTTCTTGCCACTGCATCCTGTGAATCTCAAATCACCTACATTGACGGCGGAAAAGGTATCCTTTTACACCGTGGTTACCCTATTGATCAGCTTGCTAATAACGCTGATTATTTAGAGGTATGTTACATTCTTCTTTATGGTGAAGCCCCCACACGTGAACAATACGAGCAGTTTAAGCTCACAGTTACACGACACACTATGGTACATGAACAGATCGCGAGCTTTTTTCACGGATTCCGACGTGACGCTCACCCCATGGCCGTTATGTGCGGCGTAGTTGGAGCATTATCTGCCTTCTATCATGACTCCATGGATATCAACAACGATACTCACCGTGAAATCACAGCATATCGTTTGTTGTCGAAAATGCCGACACTTGCCGCAATGTGTTACAAGTACTCGATTGGTCAGCCTTTCATTTATCCACGTAATGACTTGACCTATGCTGAAAACTTCCTGCATATGATGTTTGCTAACCCTTGTGAGGACTATGAAGTCAACCCCGTTGTCGCGAGAGCAATGGATAAGATATTCACTTTGCATGCGGATCATGAGCAAAACGCATCGACTTCTACTGTTCGTCTAGCTGGTTCTTCTGGTGCTAACCCATTCGCATGTATTGCCGCAGGTATCGCATCATTGTGGGGACCTGCTCATGGCGGCGCGAATGAAGCATGTCTCAAGATGCTTGAAGAGATAGGCAGTGTTGATAAGATCCCTGAGTACATCGAACGTGCGAAAGACAAGGATGACCCATTCCGTCTAATGGGCTTTGGTCACCGTGTCTACAAAAATTACGATCCACGAGCGACGGTTATGCGTGAAACCTGTCATGATGTTCTTGAAGAGTTGAACATTAGTGACCCGCTACTTGATGTTGCTATGGAGCTGGAGCGTATTGCTTTATCTGACGAATACTTTGTTTCGAAGAAACTGTATCCAAATGTTGACTTCTACTCAGGTATTATTCTTAAAGCCATCGGTATCCCCGTGTCTATGTTCACCGTAATCTTCGCGTTATCAAGAACAATAGGTTGGATCGCACATTGGAACGAAATGCATAGCGATCCTCTTAACCGCATTGGCCGTCCAAGACAGCTCTATACAGGTAAGAAGCAGCGTAATTTCAAGCCTTTGCATGACAGAGACTAATTAACACCTATAAGTTCATATGAAAACAAAGGCCGACATAACGTCGGCCTTTATTAAATTCGATAACTCTATTAAGCATTTACACTGGGTTGTCTATGTCGACAAACTCGACGTCTAAACCATGCTCTTTTGCCAGCCATTCACCTAACGCTTTTACTCCATACCGCTCTGTAGCATGATGTCCTGCAGCAAAGTAATGAATATTCATTTCCCTTGCGGAGTAAGTGGTTCTCTCGGATATTTCACCGGAAATAAATGCATCTAGGCCATGCTTAGCCGCAAGCTCAATATAGTCCTGCCCACCACCTGTACACCAGCCCACTGTTTCGATTAACTTTTCACTATTTTCGGGTGCAATATGTAGTGGAGAACGATTTAAGGCCTGATTAATTCTTTGGGCGAACTCTTTCCCTGTGACAGGATGTTTTAATTGGCCAAACATAGCAACCGACTGAGGGTGCCCTTCCAGCCCCCCTTCAACTTGAATATCGAGAAGTCGTGCCAATTCGGCGTTATTGCCTAATTCTGGGTGTATGTCCAGTGGCAAGTGGTATCCAAATAAATTGATATCATTTTTTATCAGAGCGCGAATTCGATTGCCTTTCATTCCCCGAATTGGCTCGGGCTCACCTTTCCAGAAATAGCCATGATGAACAAGTAATGCATCCGCTTTCTTCTCTATCGCTTTTTCAATCAAAGCTTGAGAAGCGGTCACTCCTGTTACGATAGATTGAACCTCCAGCTTCCCTTCTACTTGAAGCCCATTGGGAGCATAATCTTTTACCAATTGAGGAGAGAGTTTTTCGTTTATAATTTGCTCTAATTGTGTATTTTTCATCTTAGCTTCCAAAAATCAATCTTTGCACACAGTGTATTGCAACAATATTTAGGATGCTAGTTTCAATCTAATCTGGTTAAAATGCTAATAGACTTTTGATTTTACAGATACTAGGTATTAGATATGAGTGACATGTTGCGCTTTTACCATTGGATTTCGAATACACCTCCTTTGTTTAAGCTAACTCCCCCTTTTGAATCTCTACAGTCACTACCTGTTAAGCATCCTTTGAATACTGACTATCGAGGTAACCCCAGACTGGGTTTCATTTATCAACACTTATCGACTCAACTGCTAATAAGTAGTGGCCGTTACACCGTAGAATTAGAAGAGCTTCAAATCAATGAAACTAATGGTCAAACATTAGGTGCTATTGATCTCATCCTTAAAAATCACCAAACCAATATGCAAGAACACTGGGAAGTCGCGATTAAGTTTTATCTCCTTCACCAAGGCATTTGGTATGGACCTAATTCGCACGATCAATTAGATAAAAAATTAGATAGAATGCTGTCACATCAGTTAAAAATGAGCAGTTCCACAGCATTTTTAGCCGAGCATCCTGAAATGAATAGTTTATCTGAACATCTGCTTTTACAAGGCCGACTCTACGTTAACCCTTTTTCATCGGAAGTGATTCCCACCCACTGTTTAGGATATGAAATAAACCCTTCTCAGATTTCAGGATTTTGGTGTTTCGAGAAGCAATGGGAAAAAATTGCTGAGCCACTTTACGAGCTAGATAAACAGTATTGGGCTACTGGCATAGAAAAGTTTGAACAACCACTGGAAAAACCAAATGGGCGTTTTGTTCACGCACAAACTCAGCAGAACGTATTTTGGTTTATCGTCCCTGACGATTGGCCGAGGAGACAAAAACCCTTATAGCCCTCAATATAAAAAGGTTGGCTATTGCTGCCAACCCTTGTTATCACAACCATCAACCATCATAAACCTGCGTTTTTGAACACCTGATTAACGATATCTTGGGCTTCTAACTCTATTTGTTGTAAGTGTTCCTTACCCTTAAAGCTCTCACAATATATTTTATAAATATCTTCAGTACCGGAAGGGCGAGCTGCAAACCAGCCATTTTCAGTGGTGACTTTAAGGCCACCAATAGCAGCGCCATTGCCCGGGGCATGAGTCAGACGAGCAGTGATCTTTTCTCCAGCAAGGTTTTCTGCCGTAACCATGTCAGCCGAAAGCTTTTCTAACACTTGCTTTTGAGGACCGTTTGCCGTGGCCTGAAGACGGCTATAGTGTGAAGCCCCATGCTTGGCAGTAAGATTTTGATAATACTCTTGAGGATTCATACCCGTTACTGCTGTAATTTCGGCTGCAAGTAAGCAAAGAATAATCCCGTCTTTATCTGTAGACCAAGGTGTACCATCTATGCGCAGGAATGAAGCGCCAGCGCTCTCTTCACCACCAAAACCAAGTTTTCCTTGATACAAACCGTCGACAAACCATTTAAAACCAACAGGCACTTCACAAAGCTCACGCCCTAAATCACTGACTACACGATCGATCAATGCGCTTGATACTAATGTCTTACCGACAGCCACTGATTCACTCCAGCCTTGACGGTGACGATACAGATAATCAATACATACAGCGAGAAAATGATTAGGATTCATTAACCCACTTGGCGTCACAATTCCATGACGATCATAATCAGGGTCGTTACCGAAGGCTAAGTCAAAATTATCTTTATGCGCCAGTAAACCAGCCATAGCATAAGGAGATGAGCAATCCATACGAATCACACCATCTTTATCCAAGCACATAAACTGAAAAGAAGGATCAATCGCGTCATTAACTAGAGTTAAATCTAACTCATAGCTTGTCGCAATTTGACGCCAATATTCAATACCGCTTCCTCCAAGAGGATCAACACCTATTTTGAGGTTTGCGTTTTGAATTGCCTCCATATTAATGACATTCTTTAGATCTTCTACATATGGGGTAATTAAATCACGTTCAACAAAACGCTCAGACGACTTAGCATTTGTAATGGGGGCTCTGTTAACACCGACAAGCTTCTCAGCAATTAATGCATTAGCGTAGTTTTCAATTGTTTTGGTTAACTCACCTTCTGCTGGCCCGCCGTGTGGTGGATTGTACTTAATACCTCCATCCTGGGGCGGGTTATGAGACGGAGTTATAACAATGCCATCAGCTTTCGACGTACTTAAAAGGTTATGAGTCAAAATGGCATGTGAAATTCCTGGGGTAGGTACATAACCATTACCCTGCTGCACTATCACTTGAATATCATTCGCGATCAGAACTTCGAGAACACTATAAAATGCAGGCTCAGAAAGCGCATGGGTATCCTTGCCGATAAACATAGGACCTGTAATACCTTTCTCAGTGCGAACTTGCACGATAGCTTGTGCAATAGCCAAAATATGGGCTTCATTGAAGGTGCACTTACTTGAAGTACCACGGTGACCAGAAGTACCAAATTTAACTTTGTGATCAGTATTTAAAGGATCGGGCTGAAAAAGGTAATAGTTGGAAACAAGCTCAGGTAGGTTATGCAGATCTTGTTGTTGCGCTCTTGTTCCTGCGCGAGGGTGTATCGCCATTATCGGCTTCCTCTCTTTAAATCTAAAAAATCAAAAACCCCACAACACTCAATGAGTACTGAGTATTATGAGGTTAAATCCAAGAATGATCAGATTGAATTGGTTACTTTTTCAATTAAGTCAGCAGGAAAGTGCATCCTTGCCATTAATTGGTCAACCATTTGACGTTTACGACTGGTGTTATTGTTGGTAATTACCCAAAAAGGCGAGCCAGGGATTGCTTTAGGTTTCGTCGTGTTGCCATTTTCTAGTAAGGTTTTTTCGTTGTTGGCAAAATAAACACGCTTGCGCCCTTTGACTAGAGTTGCTTCAGAAAAGCCTTGAGGATCAAGACGATTAAGTGTTGATAACACCAACATAAAACGATCAATTGCCTTTTTAAGACCTGCAAATTCATCTGAAATAAGTAAAGAACGCATGGCTTTTACGCTATCGACTCTTTCATCTTTTGCAGCATCTCTGCTCACCACAATTCCTTTCGCCTGCATCGCTGCTTTCATTGGTGTCGTTTGCTGCTCTTCTGCATTAACATCCAAAAGGCGTCGTAAGATATCGGAAGCACTTTCACCAATGTGTTGGGTTTGACCTGCGATGTAACGGTATAGATCCTCATCAACCTCAATTGTTTTCATTCGCTTTTCACAATCTCTATGTTTAAACTCTGTGGGATTATATACCTAACTACCCTCAATATGCGAGTTTCAGTTCTGTTATACCGATCAGATTCATGGCCTAATGAGGTACTACGTTAAATCAGTCACGAATATAGAAAAATGTCACAACTGCTTAACTATAAAATAGAAGGTGAAGGCCAGCCCATTGTGTTACTCCATGGCCTATTTGGGAATCTTGACAATCTTGGTTTGCTTAGCCGAGAGCTACGCCAAAACTATCAAGTTATCTGTTTAGATCTGCGAAATCATGGTCTTTCTTTTCAGTCGTTAGAGCATAACTATCAAGTTATGGCTCAAGACGTGATGACTACGCTCGATCATATAGGAGTCAAAAACTACATCTTAATTGGTCATTCCATGGGCGGAAAAGTAGCAATGAAGCTTGCAGAGCTTGCCCAGTTAGAGGTTGAGAAACTAATCGTATTGGATATGGCGCCAGTCAGCTATTCTATAAGTCGCCATGACAACGTATTTAATGGGCTCAAGGCTGTACTCGAACAAAAACCTACCTCTCGCCAACAAGCGATGCAAATTCTTGAGCACCATATCGAATTGCCAGGGGTGAGACAATTTTTAGGTAAATCACTATATAACAACGGACAACACTTTGAATGGCGCTTTAATGTCCCTAGCCTTTGGCAGAACTACTGGGAAATCCTAGGCTGGGAGAATATTAACACCATCAGCACGCCGACTTTATTTGTCAAAGGGGGAAACTCCGACTACCTAGCCACAGAGTATCAAACTGACATACAGCAACAATTTTCCAATGCCAAGGCGCACATAATCGCAAACACTGGCCATTGGCTTCATGCTGAGAAACCTCAAGAAGTATTACGCGCAATCGGGAAGTTTATTCAATAATGATAGAATGGGTCTCGTTTACCCATACCCGTTAACTTTACCTTTTAACAATGGTATAGTTCAGCGCAAGTAATTTGGCATAAAGGGATTCCATGCTATACGACTATATGAACATTTTAGAGTCAATTGGGCTCGATTTGCTTTTTGCGTCTATCTTTTTCTTAATCGGTATGGCAATAAAAGATGTTCTCAAAGCTGGGAATGTACCCCCGTTCGGTCGTCGTATTGTTTGGCTCGTGCTCTTCCTTGGCTGTGCTGGCTTTATCGCTAAAGGCCTGATTCAATTAAGCTGGGAAGGCACAGGGCTAGGTTAATTTCCCCTGATTTAAGCCACAACACATATTGGTAAAGGTAACGAATTTATGGCAAGTGTAGGCATCTTCTTTGGTAGCGATACAGGTAACACTGAAGCAATTGCAAAGATGATTCAAAAACAACTCGGTAAGCAACTGATTCATGTTCAAGACATCGCAAAAAGCAGTAAGGAAGACATAGATAACTTCGACTTACTACTGCTAGGCATTCCAACATGGTACTACGGTGAAGCTCAATGCGACTGGGATGACTTTTTCCCTGAGCTTGAACAAATTGACTTCTCTACCAAACTCGTTGCTATCTTTGGCTGCGGTGATCAAGAAGATTATGCAGAGTACTTCTGCGATGCTATGGGCACTGTCCGTGATATTGTTGAATCTAAAGGCGGCACAATCTTAGGTCATACATCAACTGAAGGCTACGAGTTTGAAGCATCCAAAGGTCTTGTTGAAGGTGATGACAGTTTGTTTGTAGGTCTATGTGTTGACGAAGACCGTCAGCCAGAACTGACTAACGAACGTGTGACAAATTGGTGTAAGCAAATTCATGAAGAAATGTGCTTAGCAGAACTTGAGGGCTAACCCTCAAGTGAATAAGGTCTTCAGGTTGGAAGGCCTTATTATGCAGCTTGCTTCTCTTCGGCAGTCTGATTTCTATAATCTGGCTTTTTACGTACATACAGCTGACGCTTTACTTCTGAAACCACATTCCCATCATTGTCCTTTACAAAAATCACAAACTCTGGAAATGATTTATCTCCATTGACAGTTTGTTGCAATATACTATCCAGCATTTCCTGTGTAACAATAAACTCAGCACAAAGATCGCTTTGTCCTGGCTTGATAAAATTAATGCTCGCCTGCTTATCCCAAACAAAATATCCATCACCTAAGATACCCATCAACATCAAACAGTAAATAGGGTCAGTTAAAGAGAAAATACTGCCTCCATATTGAGTACGATTGGCATTTTTATTCCACCAGCGCAACTTAAGCCTTACTTTTACCTCACGGAAATCCTCACTAATTGAAACAATTCTGATACCTGCTCCCCAAAAGGGTGGCCATATGTTCAAAGCAAATTTAACTACCTTAGGTCTGTATAAACTGCTGACTAATTTACCCATACTTATCTTCCAAACTTACGCTCTTGAGTCACAATGTTAAAGGATTGTAACTGGTCTGATGAGATCCTACAGTGATGTTAAACTCGTTTATGAGATTAATAATAGTAACCCTTTGAAGTTCGTGGTTTATTGTTACCGTCTACTACCCTATAATGGTAGCAATAGTGAACTCTGCTCATTGCAGAGGTTAATTGATGGGAAAATTTATGTCGGACAACAACCAAGCTCTAAAGGATGCTGGTCTAAAAGTTACCTTACCAAGGTTAAAGATCTTGGAAGTACTACAACAACCTGAGTGCCAACATATCAGTGCAGAAGACCTGTACAAAAAGCTGATAGATCTTGGTGAAGAAATCGGCTTGGCAACAGTGTATCGTGTTCTGAACCAGTTTGATGATGCAGGAATTGTCACTCGACACCATTTCGAAGGTGGAAAGTCGGTATTTGAACTTTCAACTCAGCACCATCACGATCATCTAGTTTGTCTAGACTGTGGTGAAGTAATCGAGTTTGCAGATGACATTATCGAAGAAAGACAGAAGCAAATCGCTGCCGAATATAATGTCACTCTTACAAACCACAGCTTATATCTATACGGCAAATGCAATACAGGTAACTGTAAAGATAACCCTAATGCCCATAACAAGAAATAATGACCGCCATTTCCTGTTAGAACGCGTACAAGAAATATAAAAAAACCCACACCTGTTTAGTGTGGGTTTTTTTATAATTCATTAGATATTAATTACTTAGCCTCAATTTTAGCCCAAGTATCTCTCAACCCAACAGTGCGGTTAAACACTAAAGCTTCGGGTTTTGAATCGACAGCATCGGCACAGAAGTAGCCCATTCGCTCAAACTGAATCCCTTTTTCCGCTTCAGCATCAACTAGACTTGGTTCGACAAACCCATTCATCACAATAAGCGACTCAGGATTAACAGACTGAGTAAAATCATCTGCAGCAGCAGGGTTAGGCACAGTAAACAAGCGATCGTACAAGCGAATTTCAGCTGGCACAGCCTTATCTGCTGAAACCCAATGGATAACACCTTTAACTTTACGACCATCTTCAGGGTTCTTACCTAATGTGTCAGCATCATATGAGCAAAAGATTGTCGTGATGTTACCTTGCTCGTCTTTTTCAATACGTTCAGCTTTAATGACATAAGAACCACGTAGGCGAACTTCTTTACCTAAAACGAGACGTTTGTACTTCTTATTCGCTTCTTCACGAAAATCTTCGCGTTCAATCCACAGTTCACGAGAAAATGGAACCTCACGTTCTCCCATCTCTGGTTTATTGGGATGGTTTACGACTGTCAGTGACTCTACCTTTCCTTGTTCAAAGTTCTCAATAACAACTTTGACTGGGTCGAGTACCGCCATCGCTCGCGGCGCATTTTCGTTTAAATCGTCTCGAATGCATGACTCAAGCGATCCCATTTCGATCATGTTGTCTTGCTTGGTGACACCGATGCGCTTACAAAACTCACGGATAGAGCCAGGGGTAAAACCACGACGACGCAAACCTGAAATGGTTGGCATCCGTGGGTCGTTCCACCCATCAACTAGATTTTCAGTGACCAGCTGATTGAGTTTACGCTTAGACATTACCGTATATTCTAAGTTTAAGCGGCTAAATTCGTACTGATGCGGCTGACAATCAATTGTAATATTGTCTAAAACCCAATCATACAAGCGGCGGTTGTCTTGAAATTCCAATGTACACAAAGAGTGTGTGATACCTTCCAGAGCATCAGAAATACAATGTGTAAAATCGTACATCGGGTATATACACCACTTATCACCCGTCTGGTGATGCTCAGCGAAACGAACACGATATAAAACAGGATCTCTCATCACCATAAATGATGAAGCCATATCAATTTTGGCGCGCAAACACGCAGAACCCTCTTCAAACTCACCTGCACGCATTTTCTCAAACAGAGCTAGGTTTTCTTCCACACTACGATCACGGTAAGGGCTGTGCTTACCTGGCTGAGTCAAGGTACCTCTGTACTCTCGAATTTCATCAGGGCTCAACTCTTCAACGTATGCCAAGCCTTTTTCAATTAATTCAATTGCGAACCCATAGAGCTTGTCGAAGTAGTTAGATGAATAACAAACTTCACCATCCCATTCAAAGCCCAACCAGCTCACATCATCCTTAATAGACTCAACGTACTCTGCGTCTTCTTTTTCTGGGTTAGTATCATCAAAACGAAGATTACATTTACCCTGGTAGTCCTGAGCAATACCAAAATTTAAGCAAATTGACTTAGCATGACCTATATGCAGGTAACCATTCGGTTCCGGCGGAAAACGAGTATGTACGCTAGCATGTTTACCATCCGCTAAATCCTTATCTATGATTTGGCGGATAAAGTTCGATGGACGAGCCTCAGCTTCACTCATCTATATCACCTCAATGGTTGTAGTATTGTTCAGAAAAGTAGTTAGCAAGAAGCAATACACATGCTCCAAGCATTTAATGCCTAATAATCCACAATTCTTCGCCATTACACAACTACAACCTAGTGTAAATTGGCAAATATTGATTCATTTTTACCAATTAAGCGCAAAATAACCTAATTGATCGACCGTCATACTCTACTCCGAGCCTAAAACAACAAAGCCTCCCGCAGGAGGCTCTAGAATGAGTAATCTATCTTAAGTTGGGATCACAACCGAGGACAGGTCTTCATCTTTAGGAATTTTCTTCATTTCACCCGCCACTATCTCAGCAAGTGGACCAAGAATAACTTGAACGTTATTAGCGCCCAGTTTCACTACCCCCATAGCTCCAAGGTTCTTAAGGGTCGATTCATTAATCACACTGGTATCTTTAATCGTTAAACGCAAGCGCGTGATACAAGCATCAATTGCAGTAAGATTTTCATGTCCGCCAAGGGCCTTGAGGTATTGCTTAGCAAGCTCCGATGAACTACCTGAAGCGACAAGCTCAGAGGAGTCTTCCTCTTCACGACCTGGTGTTTTAAGGTTGAATTTCACAATCACGGTGCGAAAAACCGCATAGTAGATACAGAAGAAGACTAAGCCTTGGGCTATCAACATATACCAATTTACAGCAAGTGGATTTCGTGAAGAAAGAACCATATCAACAAGGCCAGCAGAGAAGCCAAAACCTGCTATCCATTGCATTGAGGCTGCGATGTAGACTGATATACCGGTTAATAAGGCATGAAGTCCATATAGCATAGGTGCAAGGAACATGAACGAAAACTCAAGCGGTTCAGTCACGCCAGTAAAGAAAGAGGCAAAGGCTGCAGCAAGCATGATAGATGCAACTTTTTCTTTGTTCTTAGATTTCGATGTATGGTAAATCGCCAGCGCAGCACCTGGTAAACCAAACATCATAATGGGGAAGAATCCTGCCTGATACATACCAGTCACACCTACAATACCTGTACCCTCAGCAATAGATTTTGCTCCGCCAAGGAAATTAGGTATATCGTTTATGCCTGCAACATCAAACCAGAAAACTGAATTGAGTGCATGATGAAGACCAACTGGAATCAAAAGTCTGTTAAAAAACGCATATATACCAGCACCTAGCTCACCCATTCCTTGAATCGACTCACCAAAGCTCACCAGCCCACCGTAAACCGAAGGCCAAATATACATCAAAACAAAGGCGATAAAGATACCTGCAAACGAGGTTAAAATCGGAATCAAACGTTTACCGGAGAAAAATGCCAGCGCTTTGTGAAGCTCAACATGTGAAAAGCGATTATAGATCTCAGCTGAGACAATACCCACTAAAATACCGACAAATTGGTTATTAACCTTGCCAAATGCAGCAGGCACTGCACTAATATCAATGCCTTGGATTTGTGACACCGCGCTGGGAGACAGCAAAGTGGTAACCACGAGGAAACCAACAAAACCAGATAAGGCAGCAGCACCATCCTTATCTTTAGACATACCATAGGCAACACCTACAGCGAAAAGTACGGACATGTTACCAATAATCGCATTGCCGGCCGTAATACAGAACGCTGCAACCGCACTGTTTGCTCCCCAACCGGTTGGATCTATCCAGTACCCGATACCCATCAATATTGCAGCAGCAGGAAGCGTTGCGACGGGTACCATCAACGCCTTACCTACTTTTTGGAAATACCCAAGAACATTCACTATCAGTTCCCCCTATAGGATTTAATATTTTTCTTTTATGGTATTCGGTAACTTTTTTTAGCCACCCAATTTAGTTCTTCCAGTGTATGCTTTTAATTTCGCCCTGCAAATTTAAACCTTATCAATTGTGACTATTATCACCAGATTTAAGGCTAGAAAGAGGTTTTTGCTAGCAAGATCATAAAACTTATTTTACAATTCAAAAAATGGTAATTTTAGCCGTTTTGAGTGACGTTTTAAGTTTACTTGTCGTAAGCGCAAAAATAAAAACGAAGGATGAATATAGATCTCAATAACGTCTTCAATGACATTGACTTAGATAAGTTTGTTTAAGCATATGACCTGCATAATCTATTGATTACCACTCATTGATTGGGATAATTTACCTCTAATTGCAGTTCACAAATAAAGTTAAAAAAACCTTATGCATATACGATCACAAAAATAATGGCCGATGCATAAATTTAATTAATGAGGATTCGCTAAACATGTATGCGCTAACTAATTGTAAAATTTTCACCAGTAACGATATTCTCATTGATCATGCCGTCGTGATTAAGGATCAGCTGATTAGTGCTGTATGCCCGAGAGCGGAACTCGCTCATGATATCAAGATCATTGATTTAAATGGCGCGAACCTAAGCCCTGGTTTTATCGATCTGCAACTCAATGGCTGTGGCGGAGTCATGTTCAATGATGCGATAAACTCTGAAACACTCGAAATCATGCATAGAGCAAATCTAAAATCAGGATGTACTAGCTACTTACCAACGCTAATCACGTCATCTGACCAAGATATGATCCAAGCAATCAAGGCAACGAGAGAGTATCAGGCTAAATACCAGAACCAGTCTCTAGGGTTACACCTCGAAGGGCCTTATCTAAATAAAGCAAAAAACGGCATTCATAATATCGACTATATTCGCCCGTCCGATAATGAGATGATCCAGTTAATTTGCGATAATTCAGATGTCATTACTAAAGTGACGCTTGCACCTGAGCATAATGCACCCGAGCATATTCAACGTCTTAAGCAAGCTGGCATTACAGTATCAATCGGCCATTCAAATGCGACCTATCCTCAAGCTCGTAAAGGCTTCGAATCAGGCATTACCTTTGCCACTCATTTATTCAATGCTATGTCGCCAATGGAAGGTCGCGAGCCTGGTGTCGTCGGGGCTATTTACGATACACCTAGTGTGTATGCCGGTATTATTGCTGATGGGCTCCATGTTGATTATGCGAATATTAGAATTGCTCACAAAATCAAGGGGGAAAAGCTTGTATTAGTGACTGATGCCACAGCTCCTGCAGGTGCAAACATGGATTACTTTATTTTTGTCGGTAAGAAAGTATATTACCGCAATGGCAAGTGTGTTGATGAAAATGGCACACTGGGCGGCTCTGCGCTGACCATGATTGAAGCGGTTCAAAATACAGTAGAGCATGTCGGTATCGCTTTGGACGAAGCACTACGAATGGCAACATTATATCCTGCACGGGCAATAGGCGTTGACAATAAATTAGGCCTAATACGTCAAGGCATGATTGCAAACCTCGCCATTTTTGATCGTGACTTCAATGTTCAAGCGACAGTTGTTAACGGACAATATGAGCAAAGTTGAGAATGAATGGCGGACAAATAGGTAATGTAGACTTAGTAAAACAACTAAACAGCGCAGCCGTTTATCGATTAATTGATCAACAAGGCCCAATATCGAGAATCCAAGTTGCCGATGTAAGTCAGCTAGCACCTGCTAGTGTGACCAAAATAACCCGTCAGTTACTCGAGCGTGGATTAATAAAAGAGGTCGCTCAGCAAGCTTCTACAGGTGGCAGGAGAGCGATTTCATTGACCACAGAGATAGCCCCTTTCCATTCAGTCGCAATCCGCCTTGGAAGGGATTACATACAATTTAGCCTCTTCAACCTCGGTGGTGAAGAGCTATTATCAGAGTCCCAAGAGTTCTTTTATACAACACAGGACGACTTAGTCGACGGTTTGACCGCCTACCTCAGGCAATTTATCGACTCCCACCAAACCATCATAAACCAACTTATTGCGATAGGTATTATATTACCTGGGCTTGTAAACCCCGAGAATGGTGTTGTTGAATATATGCCCAACATCACAGTAGATAACCTTGCACTGGCAGACATCATAGAGCATAAGTTTCACGTACAATGTTTCGTGGGCAACGATGTTAGGGGCATGGCTTTAGCCGAGCACTATTTTGGAGCAAGTCAGGATTGTCAAGATTCTATACTGGTGAGCGTTCACCGTGGGACTGGTGCTGGCATTATCGTGAATGGGCAAGTTTTTCTCGGATTCAACCGTAATGTGGGCGAGATTGGTCACATTCAAATTGATCCATTAGGAGAACAGTGCCAGTGCGGCAACTTTGGTTGCTTGGAAACCGTCGCAGCGAACCCCGCGATTCTTGAGCGGATTAAAAAGCTAATCAAGCAAGGGTATGAATCCAGCTTGAGCGGTAAAGAAGGTTTGACTATCCAAGATGTATGCGAGCATGCCAATATTGGCGATGAGCTTGCCAAACAAAGCTTAATCCGAGTAGGCAACCAACTTGGCAAAGCGATTGCTATCACGATTAACCTTTTCAATCCTCAGAAAATTGTCATAGCGGGTGATATCACCCAATGTAAAGATATTGTCTTCCCTGCCATTCAGCGTAATGTGGAAAATCAATCATTGACCACTTTCCACAATAATCTGCCCATAGTGGCGTCTGAAATTGATAAAAAGCCGACATTAGGCGCATTTTCAATGATCAAACGTGCCATGCTCAATGGTGAGTTACTGCAAAAATTACTAGAAGATTGAGCGCGATATGTTGTTTCATACGTTAGACTTACGGGTTACATAGGTAGCCCGTTTTTAATTCATAAGAAGACTCAAATTTATATGGAACTCGTCTTACTCTCTGCTGCTTTTCTCGCTGGCTTTGTTAGCCTTAAATGTCACTTACCGCCACTGGTTGGTTTCCTCCTAGCAGGCTTTGCTCTCCATGGGTTCGGCTTTGAAAGTAATGAGACCATAGTAACACTTGCCGATCTTGGGGTAACCATACTGCTGTTTTCCATAGGGTTGAAGTTAGATGTAAAAACACTTTTATCCAAAGAGATTTGGGCAGGTGCGACTCTCCATAACTTGTTTTCTACCGCACTATTCTGCGCGGCGCTATTTGGCTTAAAGTTTCTCGGAATAAGCTCCTTAGCCAGTATGTCACCTGAGCAACTTTTGTTGTTAAGTTTTGCCCTATCTTTTTCAAGTACTGTTTTTGCCGTCAAAACCCTGCAAGAAAAGGGGGAGATGAACGCTACCTATGGCACCATTGCGATTGGTATTCTTGTCATGCAGGATATTTTCGCAGTGATATTCCTGACCGCATCAACCGGAAAAATCCCCCACTGGTACGCCATTATTTTGTTTGCCCTACCGCTTCTTCGCCCATTATTTTACAAAATACTCGACTGGGTGGGCCACGGGGAAATGCTGGTTCTATTTGGTATTTTCTTTGCCTTGGTTGTGGGAGCTGGGCTATTCAAATTCGTTGGTATGAAGCCAGATCTTGGTGCTCTAATTTTGGGTATGTTGCTCGCAGGCCACAGTAAAGCATCGGAGTTATCCAAAGCCCTGTTTAACCTCAAAGAACTCTTGTTGGTATGCTTTTTCCTCAATATCGGTCTGTCTGTCCAACCAACCATGACAGGGTTAGCATTAGCGCTACTATTTTTGCTCCTTTTACCCATAAAAGGGGTTCTGTACTTTGCTGTGCTTAATGCCTTTAAATTCAGAGTAAGAACCTCTCTGCTCGCTTCACTTAGCTTGTTTAACTTTAGTGAGTTTGGCCTTATTGTTGGGGGGCTCGCATTTAAACTCGGCTGGCTGAGCAGCGATCTGCTGGTTGCATTAGCACTTGCGGTATCGATTTCTTTTATTATCGCCTCACCACTTAACCGCAAAGGACATGAACTCTATCGTCGTTCAGGACACTGGCTAAAAGAACATGCAGCAGAAAGCCTAAACAACCGAGATAAATTGATTAATCCTGGCAATGCACAAGTGTTAATTCTCGGTATGGGACGAATTGGTACAGGTGCATATGACGAAATAGTCAGCCGTTATGGCAAAGTAAGCCTCGGAATTGAAGTAAGAGAAGATACAGCAGAGGAGCATCAGCAAGAAGGGCGAAATGTCATTGCCGGCGACGCAACAGACCCTGATTTCTGGGAGCGAATTTTGGATACAGCGAACGTTAAATTAGTACTACTTGCTATGCCTCATCACCAAGGAAATCAAATTGCCTTAGAGCAATTAAAACAAAGAGGGTTTAGTGGTCAAACAGCAGCCATTGCCGCCTATTCAGATCAAATAGAGAGCCTACTCGAAGAGGGAGTAGACGCAGCCTTCAATGTATATAGAGAAGCGGGTACTGGTTTTGCTCGCCATGTTTGTGACCAGCTTAACCCTCAGATAACTGAAAAATAACCTTCCTCATTTGAAAGGCAGTACTTTGCTGCCTTTCAAGCTACCCGTCGTTTTTTGTCTATAAAACAGGCTGACATTAAAATACATTCATAAAAGAGCCAGTTAAATTAAATAATATTTAGTGCAAACTAGTTTATATAAACTTTTTTGTTATTTATTGTTGATTTTTTTAACCAAAATGGCAGATTTTAGCTAACAGGTTAAAAAAGATTTATAAAGGAACTCATATGTGCTCTATCTTCGGTATTCTTGACATAAAAACAGATGCCCAAACACTACGCCCAGTCGCGCTCGAAATGTCCAAAAAGCTGCGTCATCGGGGTCCTGATTGGTCTGGGATCTACTCTTCTGATAGAGCCATTCTCGCTCATGAGCGTCTTGCCATCGTCGGATTAAATAGTGGTGCGCAGCCTCTGTTTAGCTCTGATAAAAAGCACATATTGGCGGTTAATGGAGAAATCTACAACCACAAGGAACTTAGAGCTCGCTACGAAGGGAGATATGATTTCCAAACCGACTCTGACTGTGAAGTTATCTTGGCACTTTATCAGGATATGGGTGAAGAACTCCTTGAAGAACTCAACGGAATCTTTGCATTCGTGCTCTATGATGAAGAAAAAGACCAATACCTTGTCGGTCGTGATCATATTGGAATTATCCCGCTATACCAAGGCTATGATGAGCATGGCAACTACTATGTCGCATCTGAAATGAAAGCATTAACGCCAGTATGTAAAACCATCAGCGAATTTCCTCCAGGCTGCTTCTATAGCTCCAAAGATGCAGAGCCAAAACGTTACTATGTTCGCGACTGGAACGAATATGCCGCAGTACAAGGCAACACAACCAGCAAAGAAGAGCTAACCGCTGCACTTGAAGCCGCTGTCAAACGCCAGTTGATGACAGATGTGCCTTATGGCGTGCTTCTATCTGGTGGTCTAGATTCATCCATTACTTCAGCCGTTGCGAAGCGTTTTGCAGCAATGCGTATCGAAGATGATGAAAAGTCAGAAGCTTGGTGGCCTCAACTGCATTCATTTGCTGTCGGTTTAGAAGGCGCTCCCGATCTTAAAGCGGCAAGAGAAGTGGCTGAAAAAATTGGCACAGTTCATCATGAAATGACCTACACCATTCAAGAAGGGCTTGATGCTATTCGAGATGTTATTTACCACATTGAAACCTATGACGTAACAACCATTCGTGCATCTACGCCTATGTTCCTTATGGGGCGAAAAATAAAAGCTATGGGCATTAAAATGGTCTTATCTGGTGAAGGTGCCGACGAAATCTTTGGTGGTTACCTCTATTTCCACAAAGCACCGAATGCTCAAGAGTTTCACGAAGAAACAGTACGCAAGCTGCTAGCACTTAACATGTTTGACTGCGCCAGAGCCAATAAATCTTTAGCAGCTTGGGGCGTTGAAGGACGAGTGCCATTCCTTGATAAAGAGTTCATTGATGTTGCCATGCGCTTAAACCCACAAGATAAAATGTGCGGCAACGGAAAAATGGAAAAGCACATACTACGCGAATGTTTTGAACATTACTTGCCAGACTCTATCGCATGGAGACAAAAAGAGCAGTTCTCTGATGGTGTCGGGTACAGCTGGATAGATACCTTAAAGGAAGTCGCAGAAAGCAAGATCACAGATCAACAAATGGAAACCGCGAAATTCCGTTTTCCTTACAACACACCGACCACAAAAGAAGGTTATGTCTACCGAGAAATATTTGAAGAGCTATTCCCTCTGCCATCGGCAGCAGAATGTGTACCAGGCGGACCTTCTGTCGCCTGTTCTTCAGCAAAAGCAATTGAGTGGGATGAATCGTTCCAAAACTGTGTGGATCCATCAGGAAGAGCAGTTCAGACAGTGCACAATGACGCTTACTGAGTCTACGACAAACTCTAACTGCATTTAGTTCTATGCTGTTCACCCCTTGATGTTGTGACAAACAACATCAAGGGGTGATTTATTATGAGCCTTTAATATCTGTGAGGAAAGCATAAGTCCTCACACATAAGCAATTGACTTATAACGCAATATTTAAACGTATAACAAAAAAATATCATGTATATGACAAGAAAATGTCAGAACCTATTTCTCATAACTGCAAACTTAGTTCCATAAAAAATCCAGCCAAAATAACAAGATTAATTACACCTATTTTTCAAAAGGTTATGCTCAAACCATAAATGACACTGATAAATCAGTATATTGCAGATATTTTAACTAATTAGTATATGTACTAGCATATTAAATTCTTTAATGGACTAGATTAGTAAAATTTATGGCAAATCATCGACAAATACTCGGCCATCCTCGAGGCCTATTTCTATTGTTCGGTACCGAACTTTGGGAACGTTTCTCTTACTATGGTATGCGCGCCATTTTAGTGCTGTATTTAACAGATAAAACAATCAATGGCGGCCTAGGCTGGACAACCAAAGACGCACTAGATTTGTACGGTATCTACACAGGCCTTGTCTATATCACGCCTTTAATTGGCGGCTGGCTTGCAGATAACTACCTCGGCCAACGCAGGTCCATATTGATAGGCGGCGCGCTAATGGCAATTGGCCAATTTACACTGGCATTACCTGCTGAAATGATTGGTATGAGCACTCTTCACAGTTTTTATCTCGGTCTCGCTCTGCTGATTGCTGGTAATGGTCTATTTAAGCCCAATATTTCGACCATGGTTGGCGATCTCTATCAAGAGGGTGACAACCGCCGTGACGGTGCCTTTACCATTTTCTATATGGGTATCAACTTAGGCGCATTATTAGCCGGAATCATTGTCGGCTCGGTTACTGGAGAGTTTGGCTGGAAGTCAGGTTTTGTAGTTGCTGGTATCGGTATGGTGATTAGCCTTGTCATGCAAATGGGCTTAGCTCAATCTTGGCTTGGCGACATAGGTATGGAACCTTCTGCTAAACGTGAACTTGCCAGCAAAAAGTCGTACAGAAAAGAGCCTATGACTAAGGAAGAATTTGACCGCATCAAAGTCATTTTGGTCATGAGTGTATTCACGATTGTCTTTTGGGCAGGGTTTGAACAAGCTGGTGGTTTGATGAACATTTACACCCAGCAATACACTGATCGTATGATCGGCGGTTTTGAAGTTCCTGCGGCTTGGTTCCAATCGCTAAACCCGTTTTTCATTATTACTCTAGCGCCAATACTCGCGGTTTTATGGGTCAAGCTGGGTAAACGAGAGCCTAACTCTCCAGTTAAATTTGCACTTGCAATGTTCTTCCTAGCTTTAGGTTTCCTATGTATGGTCGGTGCTGTGATGGAGCAAGGTGGCGACACGAGTGTCAAGACTTCTATGCTTTGGCTAGTAGGCGCTTTCTTCTTCCATACATTAGGCGAGCTTTGCCTCTCTCCAATTGGATTGTCTTTGGTCACTAAACTCGCTCCTCTTCGCTTAGCTTCTTTGATGATGGGCGCATGGTTTGGTTGTACTGCAATTGCAAACTACGTCGCGGGCTACGTCGGCTCACATGTGGGCGAACTTGGCGCTATGGCTATCTTCAGTGGCATTGCGGTCACAGCGATTGTTTCTGGAGTTATCTTATTACTCTTCTCCAATACACTTGTCCGCTGGATGCATGGCGCAGAATCTCCGATTAGCAATGCAGAGCAAGTTGAAGAGCAGCAGAGCTTGGCGGTATAGTCATTATTAAGCATACAAACAAAGCGCCCGACACTAAGTCGGGCGCTTTTTTATGTTAGCTAGCACTAACTTTGGTAATCCTACTCGCTTTCTCTTTACTAGCTGAGACAGAACGAATATAGACACTGCCTTGCACTCTTGGCCGCTGGCTATCTATATAGGTTTTCCACTCCTGTCCATCTATTGAGTATTGCAACTCCACACCAGGGAAAGCACTGTTCATCATAAGTTTACCCGCTTCGATTCGTCCACCAGGTATAGGAAGACGGTAATCAATGCCTGCTTTTTCAAGTTTTGCCAATTCACGTTGACCAAGGAGATTGGCAAAGCGATTGTAATCATCGTTTAACTGCGCCTGATCTACCCTACGAGTATCTTGAGAATACTCCACTCCAGCTTTGACGTCGTTTTCCCAACCTCCTTTATGCCAAGCTCGCTCAGCCGCAGCCAACACTCGTGGAAATACCATGTACTCATATTGCTCATCATCTCGAACCGTCTCAGACCAAAGCTGAGCTGATAATCCATAAAAGGGTCCAGCGGCAATATCTGTACTTCCAGAGAAGCCATTACCATCTCGATCTAGCGATGTTTCAGCATTCTGCGGCATGTTTTCGGGAGCAAAGCTGAACATTTTTCTTGTATCAGTTGCACGCGTTGCCCAATAGTATCCACGCTCTTTGGGGTCTACTTCATATGGCATATCCATGTAGACATAATCAGGGTTTGAGACAATGACATCGTAGCCTTTACTCGCCCATTCATACACAGACTTTGTTCCTCCCCAGTAAAGTACATCCCAGAAATTCACACGGGTATTAGCAGTTGCAAAGGATGCAGGGCCTTCACTATATTTGAGGCCATCTTGCCACGCTTGAAAGCTCTCGATTTGCTTATCTTTTGCTATTTTCGCAACCTGCTCGGCAAAATAACTTGGTAAGTGAGCAAAATCGCTTACAGCGCCACTCGCCACCAGCTCCTGACACTGAGGAGACTTAGCAAAGGGCTTGTCCTGTTTTGTAAGATCTATGTTGCCTTTCCATTCAACCTTATCCGCGGTATTACTATCTTGAAATCCCGCACCAAGTTTTATGTTTTTCGCTTCATCACCGCCAAAATGCCATGTGGTTAATGGCGCTCCTGCCTCTTTATACATGGCCGCAACTTCAGAGATGACTTTATCCACAAACCTTGCCGATGATGGCAGGCACGGGTTGATAAAGCTCTTCTTATCGTAAAACTGCACAGTCGTGACATTTGATGTATCTTCAGGGTCAAGTAAGCGATATTGGTTAGCCTCTTCTACCCTATTCTCTTGCATTAGACGCTGATACCTAGCTTCCATTGAGACCACAGCCGCTCTCGCATGTGCTGGCATATCAATTTCAGGAATCACCTCAATATGACGTGCATTGGCGTACTGCAAGATCTCGACAAAGTCAGCACGACTAAAATACCCGCTGCCAAAGTTATTTGCTTCTGGCCCCGAGCCAAGTTGAGGCAACAGGCAGCTCTGCTCTGTCTCGTCAAAACAGCGCTGACTTCCAATCTCTGTGAGCTCTGGTAAGCCAGGTATTTCTAAACGCCACCCCTCATCATCAGTGAGATGTAAGTGCAACTTGTTCATCTTATAGGCCGCCATTTGATCAATAGTGGCAAGAATAGCCTGCTTAGAATGGAAATTACGCGCTACGTCGACCATGACACCGCGGTAATCAAAACGCGGAGCATCCTTAATAGAAACAACTGGCAAAGAGTCTGGAGATTGGCTATCAATCAGGGCAAAAATGGATTGAACGGCGTAAAATGCTCCCACTTGATCAAAAGCATTAATCTTAATGCCGCTTGTGCTAATTTGCAGTTGATAAGCGCCGGACTTAATAAATTCACCTGAGAATAAGTTTGGATCAATAACCAAATTAACCACTTGGCGACCATCAAGCTTTATACCTAGCAAATCACCTCGAGCCTCAAGTGCCTGATATTGTTCGAGGGAAAATGCTTCTGGCGGCAGGGCTATACCCTGAGTAATATTCAGATTACCTTGACCTTGTTCAATGTGCATGGGGGTTGGAATCAAGGACGCTGATACATCTTGTTTGACTAAATCCTGATTTTTCTCATAGCGAGAAATCGCAGTTGCAAAAATGTTCTTGTCATCAGGCGTGCGTTTTAAGTTATTCCCCTCTAGGCCGGAAACATATGAAGCCGTATCTTCAGTATCTAGCGAAGCAATCACTCTTGGCTCAGCATGAGGAGAGGTGACAAATGCCCGTGGCATAAAGTCAGTTTCAAATAGCTGCCAGTACTCACCAATTAGAGGCAATACCACTTTTTCACCAGCCGCAAAGCCATCAAATTTATCAGTAGGCTCTAATTTATGTAGATCACCAGTAACATGGGATACTTTGAATTGGTCATTATCAACATCAAGAATTAAGCGAATACTGTGAAAGTAAATCGACCAATCTTTGGCGTCAACCGCTTGTCCCTTATTGACTACAGTCATAGTCACTTGATTACAGGAAGCCCATTCAGCGCCCAGCTCTTGACATGCTAGTCCTTGGTTTGCTCCATGATTGGTGAGCACTTGATAGTCAATATCAAGGTTTTCCGCCAATGAATTGACCACACTTTGCTGTGAAGATTGCAAAGTACTACACCCTACTAATGTCGCAATAATCGATGTTGCGAGCAGACCTTTTTTAACCATCCAACGTTACTCCTCATTTAACTGCTATTACCAGCATATTCCGAGATGTTGAAACGGGTAAAATAATCAAGTCATGAAAGTGATCCTGCTCGAACTTAAGCTTTATTAATGACAAAAAGAGCAATAAAAACAATAAATTAAAACAACAGTTAAAAACGTCATTTAGAAAACAACAATCTTTCTTTGAAACAAATCACACTAAAAGTCACAAGATTTATGAGTGTTCGAAGCCGGATCACAAGACGAGTGACATAAGATTAAGCTAAGCTATATAACAAAATATAAAAATGTGACTTTATACTCAAATTGCTATTGTTAAATTACGTTAAAAGGCCTCTATTTCAACAATTTTTCCGTAAGGTAAACGGCTAAATGCAAAAACTATGGTTATCAATTTTCCTCTTCACCTGCTCACTACCATCGTTTGCTGAGCCACTATATTGGTATGCCGAGAAAGGAAAAACGCGTTACCTTATCTTTGGTTCAGTGCATGTCGGCGACAAAAGTATGTATCCTCTTGCCAAAACGATTACCGACACTCTAGCAAAAAGCTCAGGACTGATAGTGGAATCAGACATAAGGAAAATGCAGGATGTTCGCTACCCTGAGGTCACAATAGTGACCAAAGATGTTCTCAGTTCCAAACAAATGGAGACTTTACGCGGTTTGGCGAGCCTTTTTAATATTGATGCCAAGCAACTTCTCGATAGCCCGCCTTGGGCGACAGCATTAACCCTACAAATGAAGCAATTTGAGTACCTTGGTTATCAAGCATCTTATGGTATAGACACGCATTTAATGTACAAGGCGACCGCTCAGAACCTCCCTGTATTTAGCCTCGAATCTCTTCAGTTTCAAATCGACTTATTAACAGGACAAAAAGAATCGGGAAAAGAGCTATTAGTGAGTGCGTTAGATGAATTTGACCGCGCAGAAGATTTAACCAAGTGTTTAATTACCAGTTGGAAAGCCGGAGACTTGGAAAAGCTCAATCAGTTTGCACAGTTAACTGAAATGTCGCCAGAGCTAGAGAACGCTTTTATTAGCCAAAGAAACCTCAACTGGGCAGAAAAACTGGCCAAGCCAACTTGGTCAAAGGAGCGCAAAGCCAGCTATGTTGTCGTCGTTGGCACCATGCACCTGATTGGCGAAAATAACCTGCTTACTTTACTCAAAGCCAAAGGGTTTAAAGTCAAGCAGGGCTCAACCAGCCGCGCCGCTAACTGCCAGTTTGAATACTAGGCTCTGTTTATTTTTCATGGTTAAGTTTTGTTCGAAATAAAACACAGCTAGAAGCAATAACTTACGCAACTAATATAATATCATTGATCTAGATCAGTACTCGATGTGTCATTTGGCCTTATCGTAATACCTGTCATCACTACTTCACGACTGGAGGCAACATGGATTTATGGCTAAATCTCCTGTTTGGTAATGCGGTTGGACTATCTTCTATGTTAGTCATTTTCGGAGCTTTGGGCTTGATGCTGTTCTATGGTGGTTACTTCATCTACAAAGTAATGCATGACAAATCTCCTCACTAGAATCGCCTAGCCCTATCTGAAAATAGGTTGTTGCTATGCACCGAAGTAGATTGATTGTCTGCTTCGGTTTTTTATTTATTGGTGCAGCCAGTATTGTTAATACTCATGTATACTAGCAATATCGATTTACGGCCTTCGTATTACCTTATGCCTCACGATAATGAATCCACTCTATTTCAAGCGTTAATGGGGGATGTGACCCCACTAAAACAAGATACCGTTGAGCTCCCAAAATCCCATAACGTCACCGAAGCGCACATAGCACGACGTGAAGCCGCTATGTGGCTTGATGAAAACGATCCGCAGTATTTATCCCTTGAGCACGCCCCCATGCTCAAACCTGAAGATCTGATCGAATTTAAACGCGATGGAGTGCAAGAAGGCGTCTATCGCAAATTGCGTTTAGGTAAATACCCTATTCAAGCTCGCTTAGATCTTCATCGTAATAGCTTAAAAGATGCCAGATATGCGTTGGTTAAATTCTTAAAGCAATGCATTGAAATGGACATACGCAGTGTACTTATCGTTCATGGACGCGGCGAGAAGTCCAACCCTCCCGCCTTGATGAAGAGCTATCTTGCGAACTGGTTAACTCAAATTAAGGACGTACAATCAGCCCATAGCGCCCAAGCATTTCATGGAGGCACTGGAGCTGTTTATGTCATGCTGCGTAAAAGCTCCGAAAAGAAATTGGACAACCGAGAGCGCCACCAAAAACGGCGCAGTTAAAAGGCTCTCTTACTCAAACCAGACATTAGTGATAGAATGCCCCCAATTCGTTAAGGACTCTTGTTAGTCCACCAGTATTCCGTTGTGAAACGTTAAGAGAGAACACTATGCCATCTGAACCAAAGCGCCTGAATAAATTTATTAGTGAAACCGGTTTTTGCTCGCGAAGAGAAGCAGACCGACTGATTGAGCAAGGCCGTGTCACCATTAATGGTCAAATCCCTGAAATGGGTACTAAGGTACAAAGTGGCGATCACGTTTGCGTTGATGGCAACCCGATTTGCGAGGCCACCGAGCGCCCTATCTATATCGCGCTAAATAAACCAACGGGTATCACCTGCACCACAGAAAGAAACATTGCCGGTAACATCGTTGACTTTATTGGCCATAAAAAACGTATTTTCCCAATTGGACGCTTAGATAAACCCTCTGACGGTTTGATCTTTTTGACCAACGATGGCGATATCGTCAATAAGATCCTTCGTGCGGGTAACAATCACGAGAAAGAATATGTGGTGCGAGTCAACAAGCCCATCACAGATCAATTCATCAAAAAGATGAGCGCTGGCGTTGATATCCTTGATACCACCACCTTGCCTTGTAAAGTCACCAAGGAAACCAAGTTTTCCTTTCGTATTGTGTTAACACAGGGGCTAAATCGACAGATTCGCCGAATGTGTGAGGCGCTCGATTATGAAGTATTTAAACTGCGCCGCGTTCGCATTATGAATATTACCCTAGATGGTATTCCAAATGGCCAGTGGCGCTATCTAACAGACAGTGAAGTGGAACAAATTCTGGCGATGTGTGAGCACTCTAGCGGTACAGAAGATGCCTCAAAAACTGATACTCAGGGTAAAACAATACGCAAAGCAACGGACGCCAAGCTATTTGATAGCCGCGAGGAAAACCAAGGCTCAAAAGCAAGACGCAATCAAAAAACGCGTACTTTTAAAGGTAAAGACGCCGATAAGTTTCGCCGCAGCCCCAATGCTAAAAAGGCTCGCTCTGAATCCTCTGAGACAAGAGCAAGACAAGGTAAGTCTAGCCCTCATTCAGGCCAAAAAGCCCAGCCTAGAAAATCAGGTACATTAAGCCTAAAAAAGTAGCCTGCTAGCGAAACTATCCCTTTTAGAAGCCAAAGCTATTTAGCCCATGCTAAATAGCTTTTTTATTCATGGGTCACCAAACAAGCTTATTTTTACGATTTGGTAAGCACTTTAGCCACACTAGAACAGGTAATGTCATTAGGCTTGTCAGCGCCATTTCGGCTAGGGTGTGATAACCTTGATACAGCATCAATAAACAGTAACAAACCATGGATATCACTGTGATACGTCTGACTTGTTTGCCAATCAATGCAAGGGTTGTGACGAACACCAGCGCCAAGGCAGTGTGCGTACTATAGTCAAGCCCAATTGACGCATAGGCTACAAAATAAGCATCAAGAAACATTAAGGCATAAATATACATGACGCCCAGTGAAGTGGTCACGGTCTCAATAAGCGCACTTTTTACCCCTAGACGACTCGCTTTTATCAGCAGCCAAGCCAGCGTCAGAATACCCAGCAGAGGAATATATGAATCCGCAATAGCGTCCAGTTGTTGGTAAGTCACCTTTAAAATCCCCTAACCTTTGTTTGTGTTCATTCAATAGCGAGCAAAAGCATCCATATAGAGAGGTTCAGAAAGAACACTCTCCGCTGAGACTATCACTGCCAACAAAACTATTATTCTATATAGCTTTAACGGTGCACTCTATTCGTGAGGGGATCATTATCTCTTGGGATGTAATCGTTTCGCCCACTTGGATCATAACCGCTCCAACGTTATCGTTTTTTACAAAGACTTTGCTGTCATGATCGAACCCATAAGATGTGGAAGGACTCATAATTTGAGTGGTGTGCTGCCGCTTAGTTTTGATAAATGAATGCCCATGACCGCATATAATATGTTGAATATTTTCATTGTTTAAAACAGAGGTCACGACTTCTTTCTGATTTTCTAACCCGATTTCATTGAACCAATCACAGTCATTTTCAAAAATGGGGTGATGTATGACTATCACTGTCTCTTGGTTGGCATGGTCAATTCTTTTAATGTCTTCACTGGCGACTCGGCCTGCCCCTAACATCATTGCCTTTTTCGGCTTTTTGCTAGAGTCAACAAACATGAAATTAAACCTCTCTATGGATACCTGTTCAGCCACTTTTATCCATGTGTCTTTGAAAGCAGATTTCATCATGTCTATACAGTCGTGATTACCCGCGATTGCATATATATTCGACGTGCTAATGTGCTCAGAAATCAAACGAGCAAAGATTTGATACTGAAGTATCGATGGACTTTCGCAAATATCCCCAGTGATAAATAGATAGTCAAAGTTTAAACGATTGATAAAGCCTAATGTATGAACCAACGCTTTCTCAGCGTTAGCTTTATTTAGATTAAAATGACAATCACTAATTTGAACTATGGTTTTCATTTCTAAGCTTCTCTATTTAATAAGCGACTGAAAAACCGCCACTAACTCGCGCAGGACTTTCTTTGTTGCGGCCGATAGTATCATAATAAGACGTTTATCACTGGTCATTTAAACTAAGATTTTGGGGTCTAGCGCTACGCTAGACCCTTCTGATATCTTCGCATAATTTACTGTCTCGACTGGCGATTTATATCAATGGCAAAACACGACTTATTGACTGTGAACTGAGCTTATTTTCCTGAGTTTATAACATCCACATTAATACTCTTGACCACATCCCCTAAAGCAAAGACTGTGTTACTTTCGAACGAAACTTTAGTTTTTGGCATTAGTGAAAAGTCAAAAGAGCCAGAAACCCAAACTTCATTAAGCTGCACACTTCCTTTTTGAACATAAATATCGGAAGTACAAACATCGCAGAGATTTCTCTGAATATCATTAACAACCCATACTTTACCTGAAGGAACCGTGTATAGCTGAGTGTTATCCAAACTCTTTGCATTCACAGAGACTGAAAAAAATATAACTAACCATAACCACAAATTTTTTACCATTTCTTATATACTCCGTTGTGATAGATATCTAACTCACACTTCCTTCTATTAATAAGCCCCTGCATGACTTTACCCTGTGACTTATTCCAAGCTAACCATGCTTTATCTATATCATTTCCATAAGCTGGCGCTATACCTCCATTCACAAGCTTTAATACTGATGAAGTATTAAAATTACCAGCTCCGATGTTGTAACAGAGTAGAACTAAAGCATCAAATTGTTGCTGAGTAACAGTAACCGTTAACTTTTCTTGGACACTTTTCTCAAATGGTGGAAGTTTTTGCATAAATAAGGATTCTGCTTCCTTTTCTTTTATCCCGTCCTTATATAACTCCCACTCGTTCAGTGGAATAAGATATCCATAACCAATAGTTGCTCCTTCGACATGCGTAGAAATGACCTTACCGGTTTGATCATCGTATGGAAGTAAACGTAAAGTTTCTATCTCTTTTAATAGAGACAACCCAGCTGTAGAGAGCTTATAGGTACGGACATCGTATGCCCACTTATCAACCAATGCCTCATCTAGAGCAAGAATGGTATTTTTGCCGACAATCCCGTCAATGTCACCAAATTGGTAACTTTTATGCGTGGTATGTGTAGGTTTATAGTGGGTTTGAAACTGTTTAACGGCGCCTTCTGTCGCACGGCCAAAATCGCCATCTGCACCAAATGAACCTAAGTCAAAGCCGCAGTCAATCAAAGCCTGTTGGATTTTTTTGATCTCTTCAGTATTTGTAGAGCCTTTTTTAAGGGCGTTAAACTTACCGGCCGCTAGCTCATTAAGCGGCTTGGATTGTTTTAGCGATGATTTGAGGACCAGTTCATCTTCAGGGTTATTTCTCGCAGAGTCAGCGGCTTATTGACGCTCTCTTAAAACCCGTTCACGATTTTCAGCCCATCGCTTTTCATCGCTTGCGGTATAAGTTAACTCAGCTCTGCGTTCTTGCCGTTGACGCTCTGCTCTTTCTCTTGTGGTTTCTTGTCTTTCTTGTGGAATAAAGGGGGACGATTGGTATCGCATAAGAATCTAATCACATAAATAAAAACATGATACCAAGAGTTTGAGTTGCTTATCATACCCTGCTCGCCACTCTGACATATTCACCAAGAAAATGTTTAGTTTAACTATTAAAACGCTCGAAATAGCGGTTGGGGTTTCTTTTGATTGGTGTGTAGGTGGGTTATAAGCTGGCTTGGATTTGGACAGAAATCGTTTAGTAGCATTACTCTAAACGACTTACGCCAGATTAGAAAAAGTATCTTGAAGCCTTAAAAGCTTGTTAGTTTTATTACAGCAAGCGATCTTTGAATACACTTAACAACTGACAATGCTGGTTTTGAAGTCTGTCTATCGACTCTTCCATATACTGCATGTACTTCCCTGCCTCTTTAGCTTCCGCTTTGTTTTTATAAGCTAAGCCAATCTCTTCGTAGTTAAACCAGCTTGAAGCATTTGAATCAACATCAGTTAGCCAATCAATAATGCCCTCATCCAAGTAAAAATCAGCTAGAGCAAGTGCCTCCTGAAAGTTTTCATACAGCTTACGATCGACTTTACGAGTGTTATCAGTGTTCCGCAAAAGTCTTTTAACTGACATATATATCTGTAGTCTTTCAGACTTACTATCACGTTTTTCCTTAGCAGCATTCAACTTCCATTGTTGATAAGCAATATAAGCGACTGAAACAGCAATCACTGGACTAAGTAGCGCAGAAAAAATGTCAATCACTTGTTTTATTAGACTTAGATTATCCAACGATTTCTCCCGTAAAACTAACGCGTTGCTAAGCGGAAATTAATGGTTGGCTATAATCGCGAAGCGATCGCCAACTGTTAATTTTCCGTTTAAACAACTTGTTATAGCGCAACTACTTATTAAACCGAGAAAATAATTGACCAAAATTTTCTGGCTCTACTTCATCGACATTACTACCATGACGAACAAAATATTTCCCATCATAAATAGAAGGTTTAATATCTGATTCAATTTTTAAAATTATAATGTCTTTCTCGAAGTAGCGTATTGTCGATATATTTCGGGATAAATAATCCTTATCCCTTTCGCTTATAGGCTCCGACTTTATTAATTGAACTAGTTTAGTGAAATATTTATCCAAATCGCCATGGTACTTATCGGCTTCTTCCTTAACGCCTGTAATATAGAAAGAAGAGTACGAAATATAATCGCTATCATATAATGATTTAAACTGTTCAGCTGTAGCTTTAGTATCGGCCACACCAATTAGGCAATAACCAGTGGAGCTAGGAAAAGTATTAGCCATTCCTGTTAAAGTTTTAATAACTTTAGAAAATGCCTTCTGATTGAACTCTACGTCCTTATCATTTAATGCATGCAACCCTACTTTAAAGTCATATAAAGCTTGTTCTGTAGAAGATTGCATAAGTATATTTTCAAAACGTGTAACCCATTGTGATCTCGCAGGATCTTTATCTTGAGACTTTATAAAACAATTCCTAATCACACCATATAAGGCATCAGATTGGGTTTGTTTTTCTTTAGCAGACCAATTACCGCCCCCTGCTGCAAGCGATATAATCTTGTCACCAGCCTTATCTAACAATCCGAGAAGTTTTTCTCGATCTGCTATTTGCATTTCTTCCTCAATTAGCAGTTTATAAAAAGAATAAAATACTATTTGAAAATAACGTGATATTTTGGCTTGTTGACTTCTAAAGAGTAGCGCATTAAAAGTTTGCCCCGATGCATCAATCAATTTAATTAACTCATCGAATACATATTGAACATTATTTATCACATTTTCTTCATTAACTTTTTGAATCTGTACTTCGACAGAAGTAGATAGAGGTGTCTCATGTGAACTTAAGGTAGAAAAACCATATAGTTGGTTCAAAATATCAGAGCTAGAACGTAGCCCTTTATCCATAGATACCCAAGCTACTATATCAGCGAGAACCTCTTCATCCTGAGATTGCCTCAAAGCCTCTTTAGTAATGATATTATTCTTGACCCAGAAAATATCCTCGACTGAAATACCATAATCCAAGTTCCTATTAGTAATACTGATATTTTTCATTGAATTAAGGTCTAAAATGTCAGTCGGGCTAGAGTCACCACGGATATTACTTGATAATTTTCTTACGATAGATGCGAATTTACTTATAGCACCAGCTTGCCTTAGTTCCTGTTTTGATAAATGTCTCCCTCCTGAATTCAGTCTTCGGAATACCTCATCAATATGGCTATCTCCTGACTCTAGAAAAACAGATAGTGGTATTTGATATCTAACAATTTCAGCACATAATGCGCGCTCTAATGGCGTACCTTTTTGGGTTATAGCTCCATCATCCATAAGGAATTTTGTATCAGCCATTGTTTCTAGGTTGAAGTATTTACCATCAATATCAAACTCTTGATCAATGAATGACATTATTGCATTCATTCTCTGCATGCCATCTATTATTTCTAATTTTCGGCCTTTCTCTGTCGTTACTTCAGCGAGTAATATCAAAGGAACTGGGTAGCCGCTAATAATCGAATCTATAAAGGATCTTTTTTCCTCAACTGTCCAGACTAGCTTTCGTTGATACCTTCTATTTACCAGAAATGTTTCTTTTAAATATGATCCATAAAGGCTTTGTATACTTTCCCCTTTTATTGATAATTCCGTATTTTCTTTCATTTTTAAATCCTATATAGATGACACAAATTATGTTGCGCTATAACGCCCGCATAAAATGCGGATAATGCTTGACTAAAATTAGCGAAGAATGAGCGCCAGCCAAGCTTTAGACGTCATTTTTTAAGCGTTTGTTATGGCTTAGCCCAGCTTTATATTTGATAATAGGTAGTAAAATAGATACGCAACAAAAGCTATAGCCGCTATATAGTGTGAGTATCCAAGCCAACTGAAGAAATGTGCTCTAACCCAGATCCACAGATATTCAGGCCACTTGAGCCATTTATCTGGCTTGCTGTGAAGTCGCGTGAATAAATAATCGACTGGTTTATGGTTCTCGTATTTCTCTAGAATTCCATAATACTCTTCCACTAATGCATCATAATCAGCATCGGCTTCTTGAAGTCCTCGAAGCTTTCTCGCAAAGCGACCAAGCTCTACACCATTCCTATGCATTGCTTCAGATCTTGAGACAAAATTTTCTTGGCCGAGTAACAAAGAGTACACTAAAACCATAACTGCAAGAACAGACTGAAAGCTGTTTAAAAGTTGATTAGGTACGGCAAGTTCAACACCGTACGCTTGAAAAAGTGGAATAAAGATTAATGCAGCAGATATAAAAGCGACCGTCCACTGAGACACCTTTTGATGCATTGCAAACCTTTCGCTAGCTCTGTAGCGAGACTTCGTGGTTAATTTTGTTCTTCGCAGTAATTCCTTGATCTTACTGTCTTCTAATTCTGCCAAGCTAATTCTCCAGTTCAGTCATAACATTCTTAATAACAGGTAGTCTCGTTTTTCTGTCTGCCTGACTTCCCATTAAGCTATCATAACTCACTAAAAATTAAAGCAAATACATCGAGCTATGTATTCTGTGATCACATAAAAACGCGCCAGCGCGTTATCACTTTTTAACAGTGCCTGTTATCTAAGGCATGATCATCACAACTATCCACAT